>DJBG01000229.1 GCA_002429965.1 Hungatella sp. UBA5982 | reverse complement strand
ACAAAAAGGTGAGAAGAAGGGTGTCGATATGGCTTCCATCCACATCGGCATCGGTCATAAGAATGATTTTATGATACCGCAGCTTTGAAATATCAAAATCATTGCCGTATCCTTCTGAAAAACCGCAGCCAAAGGTATTGATCATGGTCTTGATCTCTGCATTCGCCAGTACCTTGTCCATAGAGGCCTTCTCCACGTTTAATATCTTACCGCGGATAGGAAGGATGGCCTGATACTGCCTGTTACGGGCCGTTTTTGCGGAACCGCCCGCGGAATCTCCCTCAACGATAAAAATTTCACATTCTTTTGCATCACGGCTTTCGCAGTTTGCCAGCTTTCCATTGCTGTCAAAGGAAAACCTTGACCTGGAAAGCATGTTAGTCTTTGCCTTCTCTTCTGCTTTACGGATCTTTGCAGATTTTTCCGCACAGCCGATCACTGCCTTTAAAACTTCCAGATTCCGGTCAAAATACCGCTGCAGTTCATCTCCTGCCACGGTAAATACCGCCTTTGTGGCATCGGCGCTTGCAAGTTTTGTCTTTGTCTGACCTTCAAAAATAGGATCCGGATGCTTTACTGCCACCACGGCCGTTAAACCGTTTCTCGTATCTGCTCCTGTAAAGTTGGCATCCTTTTCTTTTAAAATCCCCAGCTCTCTTGCATAGTTATTGATCATCTGAGTGAAACGGGTCTTAAATCCAGCCAGGTGGGTTCCCCCTTCCTGGGTGAAAATATTGTTGCAAAAACCCAGGATATTCTCCTCAAAGGTATCCACAAACTGCAGGGAAGCTTCCACTTCAACCTTATCCAGGGTCCCCTTAAAATAAATCGGATCGTGAATTGCATCCTTTCCGGCATTTAACTCCTTTACATAAGCGATGATTCCTTCCGGTTCATGATAAATGACGGTTTCCTCTTCTCCCTGCCTTTTGTTGGCATAGGTGATATGAAGCTCCGGATTCAAATACGCAGTTTCATGAAGGCGGCTTTTTAACCATTCCGCTTTAAAACGGATCCTTTCAAAAATCTCCCCGTCAGGAAGGAAGTTGATCTCCGTTCCTGTCCCTTTTGTCTTTCCTAACGTGGGAAGCAGGCCATCCACCAGTTCTACCGTTGGTATGCCCCGCTCATATTCGTCGTAATGAATCAGACCATTCTTATATACTTTAATTTTCATGTGGGCGGACAGGGCGTTCACAACCGAGGAACCGACTCCATGAAGACCGCCGCTGGTCTTGTAGGCATCATTATCAAATTTACCGCCTGCATGAAGGGTAGACAGCACCACGCGCTCTGCCGATATTCCCTTTTTGTGCATCTCCACCGGAATTCCACGTCCTGCATCCTTTACGGTACAGGACCCATCCGCTTCCAGGGTGACCCATATCTGGCTGCAGTAACCGGCAAGATGCTCGTCCACCGCGTTATCTACAATCTCATAAATCAAATGGTTCAGTCCCTTTGTCCCAACACTTCCTATATACATGCCCGGACGTTNNTTCCAATACGGTAATACTGTCCGCATTATACTGTGCTTTTGCCATGATACTCCTCCACATCTGGTATTGTCATCTCCCATTATACAATGCCTCTTCCATTTTTGGCAAGTTTCTGGCAGTTTTTTTACTAAATTTATAAAAAAGTATTGAACTTTTCCTACACCCTATGCTATAATATAAAACGTGTCAAATAAGATTAAGCAGATATAGTTCATTGGTAGAACATCAGCTTCCCAAGCTGAGGAGGCGGGTCCGATTCCCGTTATCTGCTTTTTTCTTTATATTTACGTATAAAAAGGACTTCCAAAAATTTGGAGAGTCCTCTTTTTACGTCTTAACACCACTTATTTTTTTACAGCATTGCTGTAAATATATGGCGTGATGTATGGTTTTGGGGCAAATTCTTTATCTTCTTTTTTCGCTTGACTTCTTCGCACTTCCGTGCTATGATTTATTAGTATTTTTAATAAAGTTTTGATTTCGCATATATTTGTAAGTCATTATTCTATTGATGATTTACACATATATGCGATATTTTTGTTTTATGAAAATACAATAACTTTAAGGAGGTATCTTTCATGTATAAAGGTACAGTGAAATGGTTTAATGCACAAAAAGGATTCGGTTTTATTTGCGATGAAGAGGGTAATGATATATTCGTACACTTCTCAGGTCTTGCTATGGACGGCTACAAGTCTTTAGAAGATGGTCAGTCTGTCGTTNNAATCAATGGCAATCGTGGTTTACAAGCTGTTAACGTACACATCGCATAATCTTCTGCCGATTTATTAATCACATCTAACTTATCCATTTTCTTCAAAATACCAAATTGATAAAATGTATATGTACCAAAAATCTGTATATTAAAAAAGCCAGAGCTATGTTTAATAATTGCAGCTAAGTCAGCAGGGTTTATTATTATATTCCTTGCTGGCTCAACCTAAAATAACATTTAAACATATTTTTTTCTTCAAATATTTGGTTAATAAAGCACACTTATAACGCTATTTTTCTAATTCTCCATATTACTCCCGTATTTGACAAATACATATTTGGCCTTTCTATATCGGCTATTGCCATATCTGATATATACATTGCGCCATCAGGTCCGAAAACAACATCAGTGGGCCTGCTCAAACCGCTTTCTTCAGGAAATCCCGATTTATTTATCGCAAATGTTGATATCTCCCCACTAACAATATTAACTCTCATGATCCTATGGCCTACGCCTGAATGTATATATTCATTAGACTCTTCATATTGGACTCTGCCAAAACATGCAATATAAATATCTCCTATAGGACCAAAATCCGGCGTTTCATTAAAATCAAATCCCATGATAGTAGAACCTGTTGGAAAAACGGCAGTTGGGGCAGGCGGGGCAGANNATTGTTTCAAGCAATAATTCTGGTTTTCTACCCCTAATTGGTGTAAATCTAGGCATTGTCACTGGTTCCCCTCCTGAGTAATCTGGCCAGCCATACCACGCGCCTGTTTTAAATAAAAACAATTCATCCAATGCATTGGCAATCGGTCTGCTTCCTCTGGTATCCATACCTTGATTTGATATAATCAGCCGGTCTGAGTTATCAAATTTCATACAAAATGGATTGCGAAGCCCCCATGCAACCAGTTCTATATTAGAGCCATCCAAATTTGCTCTTAAAACACTACCTGAAGCTAAACGTGTGCCCCTTCTAACTTCGTATTGTTGTATATTAGGAACTCCAAAAGGAGAAAAAGATCCGGTAATAGCCGACTCCATAGCTGGTATCATTACATTTTTTGTTTCAAAATTAGCTTGGTTAAGAATTATATAAGAACCTGGATAATCGTGAAAATACGGATGATCAAAAATCCAGTTATTATCTAGTCCTACTACACCAGAATTTGTTGCTGTTCCCTGCCCAAAATAAATTTTCTCATTATTACTAACCTCGACCCGGTTATTACTAAAGTCCCCAAAACTTGGCAATCCCTTTATAATATCTTGTCTCGTTCCATTGGGATTAATTACTGTTACTACTCCTTTATGCGACACATAAATGTATCCATTTTTATAATTTATCCCCGTCAGAGGAACGTTAAATCCTTCAGCAACCACTTCCATGCCTTCATTACTTATACGTATTACTTGAGGATTCATGGTGGCCAGTCCGGAATCAGCAATTAACATATCCCCCTTTTCCGTGAAAACCATACCAATAGGTG
>DJBG01000157.1:4127-7420 GCA_002429965.1 Hungatella sp. UBA5982 | reverse complement strand
TTTGCTGCAGGCGAAAGGCTTTTGCAGGTTATCCGTCATAACGAAGGCGGAGCCAACAAAGATCTTGCCAAATTTGCGGATCAGATTAATTCTTTATGTGATAAATGGGATAGATAAGGAGAACAAAAGAAAGTGACGAAAGTACAATTATTTACCGACGGAGCTGCAAGAGGAAACCCTGACGGGCCGGGAGGCTATGGCGCGGTTTTACAATTTATGGATTCCAAAGGGCAGCTCCACGAAAAAACTATGGCGGCAGGATATGTAAAGACCACCAACAACCGTATGGAACTGATGGCGGCCATTGCAGGTCTGGAAGCCCTGACCAGACCCTGCCAGGTGGAGCTATACTCTGATTCCAAATACGTGACAGACGCATTTAATCAGCATTGGATTGACAACTGGATAAAAAACAACTGGAAGAGAGGCAAAAGCGGCCCTGTAAAGAACATAGATCTATGGGAAAGGCTGTTAAGAGCCATGGAACCTCATCAGGTNNACATGCCGGTCACCCCCAGAATGAACGGTGTGACAAGCTGGCCACAGGCGCTGCAGATGGAGACAATCTGCTGGTCGACGAAGGGATATGACATGGCAGTCATTGGAAAATGTCAAAAACTTACATATCTCTTACAATGTCTTACTAATTGCAGATTCCTATTTTCTTTCTTTTTTATTTGTGATATGTTAATTTCATCAACGCAGGTTAGGATGATATTTCATGAATAAAAATAGAGGAATTTGGATTGTGATTGGAAGCATTCTGGTCATTGGGATCCTCATAACCCTTGCCACATCCAGTTTTGTAAAAAGCAAGGAAAACGTTTCGGATTCTATGGGAATTACCGGATTTTCAAACTCCGAAGTTCCGGATGCCCAAATGGAAGCAAAAAGCTATGGCGGAGCGCCGGAATTGTATTCAGCGGATATAGCGGCCCCTCAGGAAGCACCTGCTTCAGCAGAGGAACCTAAGCAGAGGAAAGCCGGACCGGATGCGGCCCCCCAGGCCGAAACCACCCCGGAGAATAGTGCGCAGCCCGCAGATGCCGGGCTTCGGATGAAAATTGCTGTAGCTTCCGATCAGGCAGAGCCGGCCCCCCAGGCCGTGGAAAACTCTAACGAGGCTTCCACTGAGGAAACCGTGATCTCTCCCATTAGTCCGGATTCTAAAAGCAGGCCGGTTAACTCTGCCGCTTCTTCGGAAGGAGCAGCCTATTATCAAAAGCATTTGCTGGATTTAGATGTCCAGATCAAAAAAATGCGGGAGGAATCGGGAGATTCCAATACTTATTCCATGAAGGCCCTGGCAGATAAAGAGCTAAAGCTGTGGAACAGGGAGCAGAACGCAATTTATGCTTCCATTGTAGAAGAACTGACCGACGAAGATATAAAGTCCCTTGAGACCTCACAGCAGGCATGGATCAAAAGCAGGGATGCAAAGGCAGAGGACGCCGCAAAAAAATACAGCGGCGGAAGTCTGGAAGAGGTTGAGTACACCGCTTCCCTGGCAGAATCCACGAGGGCAAGGGCCTATGATCTTGTAGCGGAATATATGGATGTTCTCTCTTTGAGAGATGACCAGTAAAAGTACGGTGAACACCGTACTTTTTTATTTCTGCAAACAAAGAGCCAGGCCCGGGCAAAAAAATTCCATTGTAACATCTTGATAAATAAAATTCCATATGATAGGATAGTAAAATGAGTGATACTATATGAATTTTCGGGAGGAAAAAAATATGACAGCAATATTCGCAAGTTTCCTGGAGACTGCAATCAAATTCCTGTTCTTTCTGTTTCTTGCATGGGGCGGAATCGTGTGCGGCAAGAAATACAGAGATCATAAAGATGCCGTGAATAACGGAAATGCGACGAAAGAGATAAAATAGCAAACGGAGGACAGTAACGTGAATAACTACGGTGTGAATGAACTGAGGAAAATGTTCCTTGAATTTTTTGAAAGCAAGGGACATCTGGCTATGAAAAGCTTCTCCCTGGTTCCGCATAATGATAACAGCTTGTTGTTGATCAACTCGGGCATGGCTCCCCTTAAGCCATATTTTACAGGCCAGGAAATCCCGCCGAGAAAAAGGGTGACTACCTGTCAGAAGTGTATTAGGACAGGAGATATTGAGAACGTTGGCAAGACAGCCCGCCACGGCACCTTCTTTGAGATGCTGGGAAATTTTTCCTTTGGGGATTACTTTAAGGATGAGGCGATTCACTGGTCATGGGAATTTTTGACCCAGGTGGTCGGACTTGACCCGGACAGGCTGTATCCTTCTGTTTATCTGGAAGATGATGAAGCCTTCGAAATCTGGAATAAGAAAATCGGCATTGCGGCCGAGCGTATTTTCCGTTTAGGGAAGGCAGACAATTTCTGGGAGCACGGAGCAGGTCCCTGCGGACCCTGTTCTGAGATTTACTATGACAGGGGAGAGAAGTATGGCTGCGGCAAGCCGGACTGTACCGTTGGCTGCGAATGCGACCGCTATATGGAAGTGTGGAATAATGTATTCACCCAGTTTGAAAATGACGGCAATGGAAACTATGAGGAGTTAAAGCAGAAGAACATTGATACCGGCATGGGGTTGGAGCGTCTGGCCGTAGTTGTTCAGGATGTAGATTCCATTTTTGATATAGATACGATAAAAGCCCTTTTAAACCGTGTTGCTGAACTGGCCCGGACAGAATACACGAAGGATCCCGACGTGGATGTATCCCTTCGTCTGATCACGGACCACATCCGTTCCTGTACCTTTATGATATCCGACGGCATCATGCCATCCAATGAGGGACGGGGCTACGTTCTCCGCCGCCTTTTAAGAAGAGCTGCCCGTCACGGTAGACTTCTGGGCATCAAAGGAAAATTCCTTGCAGACTTATCCTCCACCGTGATTGACTTATCAAAGGATGGGTATCCGGAGCTGGAAGAAAAGAAAGCCATGATTTTAAAAGTTCTGTCCCAGGAGGAAGATAAGTTCAATAAGACCATTGACCAGGGCCTTGCCATTCTTGGGGAGCTGGAAGAGGAGATGGTAAAGAAGAATGTCACCATTCTTTCCGGAGAAAATGCTTTTAAATTATATGATACCTACGGATTCCCCCTGGATCTGACTCTGGAGATTCTGGAAGAGAAGAATTTCGGAGTGGACGAAGAAGGCTTTAAAGCTGCCATGCAAAAGCAGAGGGAAACCGCCAGAAATGCCAGAAAGACCACCAATTACATGGGTGCTGACGTCACTGTTTATCAATCCATTGATCCTGCAATTACAACGGAGTTCATCGGTTATGAT
>DJBG01000157.1:0-4091 GCA_002429965.1 Hungatella sp. UBA5982 | reverse complement strand
CAGACCGTATTTTACGCTACCATGGGCGGCCAGCAGGGCGATGTGGGCAGAATCGTAAGTGATATGGGCGAATTCAAGGTGGAAGATACCATCCATTTACAGGGTGGAAAAGTGGGCCATGTGGGCAGAATGATAAAGGGAATGCTGCAGACCGGAGATATGGTCACCTTAAAGGTTTGTGAGAATAACCGTCAGAATACGGGGAAGAACCACAGCGCAACCCATCTTCTCCAGAAAGCTTTAAGAGCGGTTCTTGGCAATCATGTGGAACAGGCCGGTTCCTTAGTTGACGGAGACAGGCTGCGTTTCGACTTTACCCATTTCTCAGCCATGACGCCTCAGGAAATCGAACAGGTGTNNGAAAATCAAAGAATCGCTTCCTGTAAAAACGGAAATCATGTCTTTAGAGGAAGCAAAAAAATCTGGTGCAATGGCACTGTTTGGGGAAAAATACGGAGATACGGTCCGCGTAGTGAAAATGGGAGATTTTTCCACGGAGCTTTGCGGCGGTACTCATATTAGTCATACAGGAGTCATCGGCTCCTTTAAGATTCTGTCAGAAACCGGTATCGCAGCCGGAGTACGGAGAATCGAGGCCCTGACCGGAGACGGCCTGATGCATTATTATCAGGAAACAGAAAAAGAGCTTCATGAAGCGGCAAAGGCTGCCAAGACAACACCATCATCCCTGACAGCCAAAATTGAGTCCCTTTTAGATGAAATAAAAGCCCTGAATTCTGAAAATGAAAAGTTAAAGAGCAGGCTTGCAAAGGACTCTCTTGGCAATGTAATGGATCAGGTGAAAGAAATTAAGGGAGTAAAGGTCCTTGCCACAAAGGTACTCGATGTGGATATGAACGGACTCCGCAATTTAGGCGATCAGCTGAAAGATAAATTAGGCGACGGGGTTATTGTACTCGCCTCTGTTCAGGATGATAAAGTGAATCTGATGGCTACTGTAACGGAGGAAGCGCAGAAAAAAGGTGCCCATGCGGGCAACTTGATCAAAGCCATTGCTTCCTTAGTTGGCGGTGGCGGCGGCGGACGTCCGAATATGGCTCAGGCAGGCGGAAAGAATCCGGCAGGAGTAGCTGCATGCCTTGAAAGAGTCATGGAAGTTGTTGCGGAACAGCTGATATAATAAGCAAAACATTAAGAAAAACATGAAAGTTTTTCTTGACGTATGGCAAAATTATGCTATAATCATATCAGTGCTATAAAATACCCAAACAGTTGTATTATGCACAAGTACACAACTGGAGGGAGGTTAGGTGTGAGCTATGTCAAATGTTATCGTTAAAGACAACGAAACCTTAGATAGTGCTTTACGCAGATTCAAAAGAAACTGTGCAAAAGCAGGTATCCAGCAGGAAATTCGTAAGAGAGAACATTACGAAAAACCGAGCGTAAGACGTAAGAAAAAGTCTGAAGCTGCAAGAAAACGTAAATATAACTAATAGTTAAAAGATGAGCCCCTGGTCACATTTTCAAGTGACCGGGGGTTTTTTCGGCTTTTAAGACCATAGAAAAAATTTAAAATCTCGTTTCTGCATACTAAATTAAGAATGGCATGGTTTACTGTGACGAATTTCCAGCTTCTTGTTTGCATATAGTATAAAGGGGTCAAAAACCCCAAAGCAAGCCAAGGGGTTTTTGACCTCTTACAGCGTTCGCCAGATGCAGGAATGCAGTATTCCTGCGCCGGCTGGTTGCTTGCGGAAATAAAAAGAGAGGAGCAGAAAAGGGATTATGTTTGAGGAATCAAAGGAAAAAGCAGCTTCCGCCTTAAAACTCCCGAAGGATGTGGTTCTGGGAGAGGTGCTTGTATCTTTTCTTGGACGTCATAGCGTTGTGATAGAAAATTACCGGAGCATTATCCTGTACACTGACTCTTCCATCAAACTTCAGGCAAAAAACTGTCGAGTCATCATCGGAGGAAGCAGACTGATGATTGAATATTACACCAATGAGGAGATGAAAATCAACGGTTATATAAAATCCCTGGAATTTGAATAAAAAGGGAACTGGAGGTGTAGCAAAATGCTTGCATGGCTGAATCATTACTTTTTCGGTTATCTTTTTATAGAAATGACCGGTTTTTCCCCGGAACGTTTTCTTAATATGTGCAGCGTTCATGAAATTGAATTGTGGAAAGTCATAAATTCCGGACATTCCTATCAGCTTTTTATGACTGTACAAGGGTTCCGCAAGGTAAAACCCCTTGTACGTAAATCGAAGGTCAGACTTAGGATTTTAANNAAACTATATGCTGCCGGATTTGTAAGCTTTTTCCTGATCCTTTATTCCCTTTCCCTGTTTATCTGGGACATTGAGTTCGACGGGAACCGGATGTATACATACGACACCCTTTTAAAATTTTGTGAATCGGAAGAAATCCGGTATGGCATGAGAAAATCAAAAATTGACTGTGATGCCCTGGAAGAGACCTTTCGAACAAAGTTTCCAGAAATAACCTGGGTGTCGGCAAGGGTATCAGGAACCCGCCTTTTGGTTAAAATAAAAGAGAATGAAGTCCTGTCGGAGATTCCTGTAAAGGATGAAACCCCCTGTGATATCATAGCGGAAAAAGACGGTGTGATCACCTCCATGATCGTGCGCAGCGGTGTTCCAATGGTAGCCATAGGTGATACCATAGAACAAGGACAGACGCTGATCAGCGGCACCCTTCCCATTATCGGAGACAGCGAGGAAGTGATCAACACCCACTTTGTGCGCTCCGAAGCGGATATAACGGCCAGAACAGAATATCATTTTACCAGGCAGATGCCCCTTTTCCGGAAAGTAGACGTAGAAACAGGAAAGGTCAGGAAGGGATATTATATGAAGGCTTTCCGCTTTTCCTTCATGCTTATCCGGCCACGGCCGGAGGGAACTTTCTGGATGCGGACGATGGAGGAAGAGCAGCTTCATTTATTCCAGAATTTTTATCTTCCCATTTACGTTGGCAAAATAACAGGGAAAGAATATATATCCTACGAGCGTCCCTATACGGAAGAAGAGAAAAAACAGCTGTCCGAGGATATAAACGAGAGATATAAAAAAAATTTAATAGAAAAAGGGGTACAAATTCTGGAAAATCATGTTAAAATACTAGATAATGAATCTTTATGCCAGATTGCCATAGATTTCGTGGCAGAGGAGCCTGTAGGCAGGCAGGAGGCGTTGAAGATACAAAGAACAGAGGAACCGGAGGAGACAAATCATTTAAATGAGCGTAATTGAGACAATCATAGATATCCCAGCTGAACACGAAAAAAATGTATGCGGACAGTTTGACAACTATCTAAAGAAAATAGAACGAACCCTGCATGTTACCATGATTGGACGGGATGGCGCCCTTAAGATCATAGGATCGGAGCAGATGGTACAGAAAGCAAAAAGTGTATTCAATAACCTGATCGAGCTTTCCAAGCGGGGAAATGCCATTACAGAGCAAAATGTAGATTATGCCCTCTCTCTGTCATTTTCTGAAAGCGATAGTCAGATTTTAGAAATCGACAAGGACATTATCTGCAGAACCATTACTGGACGGCCGGTAAAGCCTAAGACCCTTGGGCAAAAGCAGTATGTGGATCAGATCAGAAAGAAGATGATCGTATTCGGCATCGGGCCTGCCGGAACCGGAAAGACCTATCTTGCCATGGCAATGGCCATCCAGGCGTTTAAAAACGGAGAGGTGAACCGGATCATCCTGACCAGGCCCGCCATTGAGGCAGGGGAAAAGCTGGGCTTTCTCCCAGGTGATCTGCAAAGTAAAATAGATCCTTACTTAAGGCCATTATATGATGCACTCTATCAGATCATGGGAGCGGAGAGCTATCTTCACAATGCGGAGAAAGGCTTAATTGAGGTGGCTCCCCTGGCTTACATGAGAGGCCGTACCCTGGACAATGCCTATATTATTCTTGACGAGGCCCAGAATACCACTCCGGCCCAGATGAAGATGTTCCTCACCAGAATCGGTTTTGGATCAAAGGTGATTGTAACAGGTGACTTAACACAAAAGGATCTGCCATCAGGAGCCATATCAGGTCTTGATACAGCCATGAAAATATTAAAGAGAATTGACG
>DJBG01000195.1 GCA_002429965.1 Hungatella sp. UBA5982 | reverse complement strand
GCAGGGTGAAATTCCCTACCGGTGGTAAAGCCCACGAGCCGCAAGGCATGATTCGGTGTAATTCCGAAGCCGACAGTAAAGTCTGGATAAAAGAAGATGATAAGTCACAGTATTTTGTGTGTATGTAAATTTGCTCTGGAACAATTTTTCGTTCCAGAGTTTTTTATTTGTAGTATATACCCTTCATGCGTGTGATGCTTTATATGCCTTGAACGACTTTGTTCAAGGTATTTTGTTTTTTAGGAGGTGCTGCATGACTGACACAGAATATATGAGATTTGCTTTACAACTTGCAGAAAAAGGCTGCGGTTGGACAAATCCAAATCCCATGGTTGGAGCAGTTATTGTAAAAGACGGTAAGATGATTGGACAGGGATATCACCAAAAATACGGGGAGCTCCATGCGGAACGCAATGCCCTGGCAAGCTGCGACTCATCGCCAGAGGGCGCAACCATGTATGTGACGCTGGAGCCTTGCTGCCATACTGGCAAAACGCCTCCCTGCACCGATGCGATCCTGGAAAGCGGTATCCGCCGTGTGGTAATCGGTTCCTGTGATCCAAACCCGCTTGTAGGGGGAAAAGGCATTGAGCTGTTACGTTACTGTGGAATCGAGGTGACGAAGGGAATTTTAAAAGAAGAATGTGACGCTCTCAACCAAAGCTTCTTTCACTACATCCAATACAAAACACCCTATGTGATCATGAAGTACGCCATGACTCTGGACGGGAAAATTGCGACACACACCGGAAAATCCCAATGGATCACCGGTGAAGCGGCACGGCACCGTGTTCATGAGGACCGGCACCGCTATTCTGCCATTATGGTGGGGGTCGGCACGGTCCTTGCGGATGACCCGCTGCTGACATGCCGGCTGGAAAACAGCAGAAACCCGCTCCGCATTGTCTGTGACACCCATCTTAAAACGCCCTTAAGCGCAAGGCTTGTTACTACCGCCGGCACTGCCGCTACCCTCCTTGCTACGGCAATTACGGACCATGACAAACATCGTCCGTATCTGGATGCAGGCTGTAACATTTTGGTACTACCTCAAAAAGAAGGGCATATCGATTTAAACTGCCTTATGGCAGCTCTGGGCGAAAGAAAAATTGACAGCGTTTTGCTGGAGGGCGGCGGCACCTTAAACTGGTCTGCCCTGCAAAGCGGAATCGTCCAGAAAGTACAGACCTACATTGCTCCTAAGCTATTTGGAGGCAGCGGAAAAACCCCGGTAATGGGCCTTGGCGTAGATATCCCCGATCAGGCATTTCATCTGGGCAATCCGACTGTCTCATGGATTGAGGAGGATATTTTATTGGAAAGCGAGGTATTCAGGTGTTCACAGGAATCATAGAAGAAACCGGCAAAATCCAAACCATCCGCAAAGGCGCAGAATCTTCTTTTATCTCTGTTCAGGCAAAGAAAATTATGCAGGATGTCCAGCTCGGGGACAGTATCGCTGTCAACGGTGTCTGCCTTACGGTTACAGCCTTTTCTCAAGGCGGATTTACTGCCGATGTTATGAACGAAACCTTTAACCGTTCCTCTCTTGGCAGTTTATCAACGGGAAGCCCTGTCAATCTGGAACGGGCAATGCCGGCTAACGGAAGATTCGGAGGACATATTGTTTCAGGTCATATCGATGGCACCGGAACGGTATCTGCCATTCAAAAAGACGATAATGCCGTTTGGTACACGATCAAAACCACCCCAGATATTCTGCGGTACATCATTGAAAAAGGATCTGTTGCTATTGACGGAATCAGCCTTACAGTAGCAAAAGCAGAAAGGGACCGCTTCAGCGTTTCTGTCATACCCCATACGGCATCAATGACCATTTTGCCCGGAAGGCGTGTTGGTGATACTGTCAATCTTGAAAACGACTGTATCGGTAAATACGTGGAACGGCTGATGGGCATTCAGCAGGCTAAAAATAATATCACAGCCGACTTTCTTATGAAATACGGCTTTTAGGAGGAATCAAGATGTTTCAATACAACAACATAGAAGAAGCACTGAATGAACTGCGGCAGGGCAAAATTGTGCTTGTGACAGACGATGAAAACCGGGAAAATGAAGGAGATTTTATTTGTGCCGCTGAGTTTGCCACCACGGAAAATGTGAATTTTATGGCTATACACGGCAAAGGTCTCATCTGCATGCCGATGAGCGCGGAGCTTTGTAAAAAGCTGAAACTCCCTCAGATGGTCTCTGATAACAACGATAACCACGAAACANNTACAGGAATACCGTAAGAAAAATGATAAGCTTGTTGAACAGGTTACTTGTGCAGATCTTCCGACAAAATACGGTGATTTCAAGGTCTATGGGTACATCAGCAAGCTCAACGGTGAGCATCATGTCGCTTTAGTAAAGGGTGAGATCGGCGATGGTCAAGATCTTTTATGCCGTGTTCATTCCGAGTGCCTTACCGGTGACGCTTTCGGTTCCGAGCGCTGTGATTGCGGACAGCAGTTTGCTGCAGCAATGACACAAATCGAGAAGGAGGGCCGCGGGATTCTGCTATATATGCGTCAGGAGGGCCGCGGGATCGGACTGATCAATAAACTGCGTGCCTATGCCCTTCAAGATAAGGGTATGGATACCTTAGAGGCTAATCTCGCTCTTGGCTTTAAGGGGGATATGCGGGAGTATTTTATCGGTGCACAGATTTTGCGTGACCTTGGAGTAAAAACATTGCGTCTGCTCACGAACAACCCGGACAAAATCTATCAGCTTTCTGGTTTTGATATGGAGATTACAGAGAGGGTTCCCATCCAGATGGATGCTACTGCACACGATCTCTATTATCTGAAAACCAAGCAAGAAAAAATGGGTCATATTTTGAATTATTAATATATTTCTAAAGGAGAGCTTACAATGAAAACATTTGAAGGAAAACTCGTATCAAAGGATATTACGATCGGCATTGTAGCCGCACGTTTCAACGAATTTATAACTGCTAAACTGTTAGGCGGTGCCTTGGATGGACTAAGGCGCCATGAGGTCAGCGATGACAGCATAGAAATCGCATGGGTTCCCGGAGCTTTTGAAATTCCGCTGATTGCCTCTAAAATGGCAAAAAGCGGGAAATACGATGCGGTGATCTGCCTTGGTGCAGTCATTCGCGGCAGCACTTCCCACTATGATTATGTGTGTAATGAGGTGTCCAAAGGCATTGCCGGTATCTCCTTAAACAGTGGAATTCCTGTTATGTTTGGTGTGCTGACCACAGAAAACATCGAGCAGGCCATTGAACGTGCCGGCACCAAGGCCGGCAACAAAGGTTTTGACTGTGCCGTCGGAGCCATTGAGATGGTCAACCTCATCCGTGAAATTGAAGGTCTTTAAGACAAGAGCAAATGATCCATTCTATAGAAAATGCGGCGGGTAAAGACACTGATTCCCATCATGATCAATGCAGCCATGTAAAAAGGAAGGTAAGTACTGCTTCCTATCTTTTCAAATACAATACCGTAGATGAACTGTCCAAGAGGATTTGTACAAATACAAACACACATTACACAAGAAATGACTTTCCCAGTTAATTCTATGGGCGTTAAAATCTGAAGATATGTCATTATTTGTATTTGGAATAATGTTGACAACGTCAACATTAGGGCACATCCCATTAACATGACAATATAGATTTCCATTGGACCCCTTAGGAATTGCAGTGCACCTCCTGCTAAAAGAATGGACAGCGCACACCCCATTAATAGAAATGGACCCGACTTTGATTTTACCTTTTTTGATAATAATCCAGCAAGCAGACCTCCTAATATACATCCGGCAGCGATTATACCCTGCGCAAATCCGTATAACCGATTGGCAGTATTAGCAGCAAATCCTAAGTGTTGAGTAATCAGAACCGGAACTCCTATTAAAACCAAAGAAGTCAGAAAAAGATTGATAGAAGCAAAAATTAATGACAGCTTCCACAAAACCGGCTGCTCCTTAAACATAAAACTAAAACTTACTTTTAAGTCGTTGCATGCAGTAATGAACATGTTTCCTTTTACCTGTCTTTTTTCAAATGGAATATGGATAAACATTTCCATTACTGCAGACACGAAAAAGCAGCCAATACTTACATATAGAATAGGTGCTAATCCAACAATAGAAAATAATATACCGCCAACTACCGGCCCAACCATACCCGCCAAGGAACTTATTAAATCAACAACGGAATTTGCCTGCATGATATTTTCTGTATCTACCAGAACAGGTACACTTGCCTTTACTGCTGGTTGATATGCGCCCTGTATACCATACAGAATGATCATTGTTATTNNTGTTATTGTCATAAGCGGCACAACATCTATTTTCCCTACCAACAGGCAAAACAGGAAAATAAGTATTGCTGTACCAAAATCCAGAATCACCATGATGTTTCTCTTGTTAACACGGTCAGCTATGATTCCTCCTATCGGAAACAGTAAAATCATAGGAATAAAAGAGCAAGCCAGAATTGTCCCAAACAAAACAGAGGAACCCGTTTGATTTAGCAGGTAAAGAGGAAGTGCATACCTTAAAATTTGATTTCCAAATAAGGAAATAATCTGACCTATTGCTACCAGTAAAAAATCTTTTGAAAATATCGCTTTATTTTGCATAATTATTGTTCTCCTTTCGAGACGCTTTTGTGTCCTAGGAAACATACTTTATCACATTTTTGTGTCCTTGTCAACAAAATAATAGTAATAAAAATGCAGCCCGCTCTCAATAGAGTTGGGCTGCATTTTTATTGCGCTTAAAAGGAACCTGGTGCAGCTATAGTTTATCATAACATTCCGACTTAATATCCACACCCATTTTTTTTATTTCTGCATCCAAATGCTTATTATACTTTTCCGCAAAACGAATCATACTGTCTAATTGTTTCTCAGTTACCTGTTCAAACACGGCTTTATCCCGATCTTTGAACTCTCTGTGCAGTTCCTCGTGGATTTTGTAAATCGCCTCCCCTTGCTCAGTAAGCCTAAAATAGATTTCTTTCTTATTATCCGGCTTCTGATAGCTATGGATAAGGCCTTTTTCTATCAGTTTTTTAGTTATTTTACTTATGGCACTTCTGGTCATATAAAAGGACTCTGCAAGTTTTGTCACGTTGGAATCTTCATTTTCTCCAATATATTCAATACAATGTATCTCAGAAGGCTTATAATCCTTAAGGCTTTCTTTCATCTTAAACCCATCAAGCCAAATCTTCTTGTTAAATAAGTCCCAGAAACCCTTTATGACCTGTTCTTCTTTATTCATTGCCTGTCCTCCCACCTGTTGGTGTATTAACAATATTATACTGAATCTTTGTTTCTATTTCAACATAATTTATGGACTGTTTCTTCAAGCGGCAACTTGTGAAATGGATTGCAGTCTTGACAGCGTAGATAATCAGCCTCGCATTTATTCATTTTCTGCTTTTATTTCATCTATCAATCCTTCAAACCACTCCAAATTTATTAAATGGTTGGAAAGTGAATTATTTGTCAACTTCAATTGCAATAACTCCTATTTGTATTTGCAGCAATTGATTTAAGAGAATCCAACAGACTTTAATACATAATTGGGGAACTCTACGGAGCGTTTATTGAAAAACCAAGAACAAGGAGCTACAATTATTCGTGGGGAGATGGCATGTTAAACGATAACACTGATTATTTCATTCATTTTAGATGATACGAAGATTTTATTGGAAAGGAGTAAATGAATTTGGAGCATAAAATTAAAATAGATAAGTTTCTTGATGATCACGGAAAAATAACGCAATTACCTCAAAAGCAAACCGCCAGAGCTGCAACACTCCGTTATCTGACAGAAAAATTCGAATCAAACCGCAATTATACAGAAAAAGAGGTAAACTCCATCTGTGAAGAATGGCACACTTTCGGAGATTATTTCATACTCAGGCGGGAACTTATTGATAATGGTTTATTATGCCGTGAGCCAAACGGTTCTCGTTATTGGAAACCGAAAACCGATCTGTCGGATAAAACAGATAAAGAATTATGTTTAAATACTGCCTTTCATCCGATTGATTTTGATAACTGGGATAGAAAACAATATTTTTATTATTTTACCAAGATGTTACCTACCGGATTTTCCATTAGTGTAGAAGCAGACATCACTAACACCTATAATATGATNNAAAAAAGCAGAACAAAAAGTTTTTCCCTGCTTATTTATACCTGGCATCAAAACTAATCGCTGAACAGCAGGAGTTTCGCATTTCCAATTTAAATGAACAGTTGGGGTATTATGAGGTATTACATCCCTCTTATGCATGTTTCCACCAGGACGACAAGACGATGTCCAATATGTGGACTGAGTATCACCCAAATTTTGAGATTTTCTATAATAATTACATGGAAGATCAAAATAATTATGCAAACAACCATGGGATATTGGCAAAACCTGAAACACCACCGCAGAATAGTTTTATGATAGGTATGCTGCCATGGATAAAATTTACAAGTTATACACCGGTACCTTATGCCAATATCAATAATTATTTTCCGGTAATACAGGCAGGGCAATTTTTTGATAGAGAGGGAAAAAAAATTATGCCTCTTTCTATTACCGTTCACCATGCTGTGGCTGATGGATATCATGTGGGGTTGTTTTTAGAAAAGTTCAAGACTGGTATCGCTGCCCCTGAAAGCTGGATATAGTTACTATGATTATCTGACCATACTCTAAAAAAATATAGATTACCAAAACAGGCGGGCTTATGGCAAATGTCACAGGCCCGCTAATATTTACTCTCCCATTTCCGGAAACTCACGTTTCATCGCAGGGATTTAAAATCTCCATCATATGTCATGATATTATATGTTCATTTAAGTTTTACGTATTATTTTAATCCACAAACTGATGTCCCCATTTACACATTGCATCTAACACTGGCATAAGAGACTCCCCTTTATCCGCTAGCCGGTATTCTACCTTAGGCGGTACCTGTGGATATTCTTTCCGGATGATTAATCCATCAGCTTCGAGTTCCTTTAATTGATTACTGAGCATTTTATGGGTGATATTTTTGAGAACTTTTTTTATCTCACTATACCTCATCACTTTACGGTGCCATAGCCAGAACAGAATATGCATTTTCCATTTCCCCCCCACCAAGGACAATGTATATTCAAATGGCTTTGAATATACCTCTTCTTGTTGATCCATTCTAACTCTCCTTTTTCATAGTATCTATCCTAAAAGTGCATACTTGCTAATATAATTATTCTATCATAATATAATAAATATAAAATGACAAGGAGGATAACACAATGAAAAAAGAAATTGAAATATTTGATTATACCAATGAGATTATGAAAGCGCTAAAAACAGGCGTTTTGCTGACCACAAAGACAGATGACAAGGTGAATTCTATGACAATTTCCTGGGGTACTCTGGGAATTGAATGGTCAAAACCGATCTTTACAGTTTTCGTCAGAGAGAATCGCTTTACAAAACATCAACTAGAAAAAAATCCGGAATTCACGATAAATATACCATATGGCGATTTTGACAAAAAAATATTGGGGGTTTGCGGGACAAAATCCGGTCATTCCATAGATAAAATCAAAGAACTTAACCTGACGCTTGAATCGCCTAATACTATTTCTGTTCCTGCTATTAAGGAACTTCCTTTGACGCTTGAGTGTAGAGTTGTATATAAGCAAAAACAAGATAAGCATGAAATTACGGAAGAATACAGAAACACTTTTTACCCACAGGATGTAGACAGTTCATTCCACGGTGCAAACAAAGATTTTCATACCGCTTATTACGGAGAGATTCTAAGTGCTTATATTATCGAATAATATCAAGGCCAGGCCTGATTTTGTTTGTATTCGGTCAATTGTTGTATCGCTTTCAGATATAAATAAAACCTCCTGTCATTACGGCAAGAGGTCTTTTTTTAACAATGACTGTTTACTGAGATTTAAAATTTGTTGAAATGGAGCTTTTGATATGGCAACGAATTTTCATCATAAGGCTTTTTTTCCTCCGCAGGATAGCCAATGGCAATCATACATTCTACACTATATTGCTCAGGTATCTCCAGCACTTCTCTGATATAATCCCCCGCTGTCTCTTGCTGTGTATGGAATCTTTCTCTTACTTGAATCCAACATGATCCCAGATCTAAATCTTGTACCGTCAATTGAATCATCGTTGCCGCTATGGAAGTATCCTCAATCCATACATCACTTGAATCTTTATCCGCTATAACTACAATTGCGAGAGGAGCACCTGCTAAAAACTGAGAACCAGGGTCTCTGCAAAGAGAGAGCTGCCGGATCAGATCCGCATCGGTGACGGCGATAAACTGCCAGGGTCTTATGGACCGGGATGACGGAGACAGCAGGGCACTTTTAAGAATTACATCGATTTTTTCTTTTTCAACTTCCTTATTTTGAAACTTTCTAATGCTTCTTCTGGATTTTAAAATGTCGAATAACATAAATTGCTCCTTTCTGCATTTCATAAATTTATTTTACGTAGTATATGAACGCCATGGTTTTCACCCTGTCCTTTGTGGATTGTTACCACATTTATTTTATCCTTACAAACGAAGAAAGTCAATGATACAAGCATAAGGCAATCTGATATCAAAACACAACGGTTTCATGGTATAACCTCCCTAAATTTCTATATCGGTATTGTAACAACTGCAATTTTATATTACAATTCTAAGTGTACACTGTACAATTTTAAAATTCCAGGGAGGCATAACCATGGATACACCAATCAACTGGTATGATGAATATTTCCATTCAAAAGACCGCATCGTCCTGACACAGCAGGAACTTAACTTACCGGGTATACGGCTGTTTGCCACGCACAATATCCATAACGCAATCTTTCCTCATCTCCCCCATTGCCATGAAAATACGTTTGAATTTANNGTTGTATCCAGGGGAACCATTTCCTTCTATGCACAGGAATCGGAATATGAAGTATCCGGAGGAAATATCTTTATCTCTTTTCCTGATGAGGTTCACAGCACAAATGAAGCTCCCATTTCTCTGAATGAACAATATTGGTTCCAGGTCGATATCAGCGATCCGAAAAACCTGTTATTTCTAAATGAAGAGGCTGCCGGACAACTGATCCAGGATTTAAAAAGTATAGAAAACCATATCGTATCAACAGATATCAAGGAAACCCGCCCTTTAATAGAAAAAGCTTTTGAGCTGGCTTTATCCAATGGAAACCGCCTGTTGATTGCCGGATATCTGATTATCTTCTTCCAATTGATGATTGCAGCTTCCAAAGAGGAAAGAAGTTATCTTACACATGATATCGAAGCAGCAGTCCAGTACATCGAGGAGCATGTAACGGACGAATTATCGCTTCATACCCTGGCAGGAATCTGTAACCTGTCCGTCTCACAGTTTAAGCAGAAATTCAGGCGGATCATAGGCATCTCTCCGCGGAATTACATCAATAAGAAAAAGATTAAGTTTTCAAAATTGCTGCTTCTCCAGGATATTCCCGTAACAGAAGTAGCCATGCAGCTCAATTTTAATACCAGCAGCTATTTCTCCACTGTTTTTAAAAAATATACAGCACTGACTCCCAGCGAATACATACAATCGGAATTTGTTGATAAGAGGACTAAATAACGTTAAACTTATTTTCGGCAAATCTCCAAACGGAGACTAAGCGTTGAACAATCAACAATGAAACAAAACAAGCATTGGGGAGGAAAAGGAATATGAAAACCTTGTGTAAAACACTGGCATATGTTGAATTAGTATTAGTAACCATCGGAAGCATTATTCTCGCACACACCTTTGGTACGAAGTTAGATTATCACACTTTAAAATTTGAACGGGATGGAGCTGCAACCTTTGCCATCTTTGTTTCAGCAATGCTCAGTGTTATAATTCTCTGGGCAATATTGTGTGCTTTCTCCAAAATATTGGAAAACCAGGAAATAATATTTGAATTATTGGAAAGCCGTGATGAAACAAAACCAACCAATATCACCCCCATTTGCACTCCTCTTCCAGAGCCAGCAAAAACCTTACCGGTCCGGCCGCAGGTGCAGCCACAGACGGTCAGGCAATAACCGATTGATACAAAGATCAACGACGAGAATTGGAAAGTATATGATGCATGGAAGTGTCCAAATTGCAAAAGGATAAATGACGGCTCTGCTGTTACGTGTGTATGCGGTACCAACAAGCCCATATAAGCTGTGATATTCAGAACAAAGCCGCCCGGTGCTGGTAACACCGGGCGGCTTTACATCGATCCTATGATTACTTAATTTATCTCTATGTTTCAGCCCCGGAAGGTCTTCCCCATCTGGCTCATGACCATTTCATAATAACGGCCTTTCTCATTCATCAGGCTTTGGTGATTTCCATTTTCAAGAATCTGTCCGTCACCGATCACCATAATGCGGTCCGCATCACGGATTGTTGAAAGACGGTGAGCGATCAGAAAGCTTGTCCTATTCCGCATGAGTCTGACCAAAGCCTTCTGTATCTCTTTCTCCGTCTTTGTATCAACACTGCTTGTTGCTTCATCAAGAATTAAAATCGGGCTGTCACAAAGAACTGCTCTTGCAATAGATATCAGCTGTCTCTGTCCCTGGCTTAAATTATCGGTGGCTGCAGAGACGTTAGTCGCATAACCTTTCGGAAGTTTATCAATAAAGTCGTGGGCATGGGCAATTTCCGCCGCTTTGATCACTTCTTCTTCCGTGGCGTCATTCTTAGAGTAGCGGATATTGTCCATAATCGTTCCGCTGAACAGGCTGGTATCCTGAAGTACTACAGAAAAACNNACCGGCACCTTGTCAATCATAATTTCGCCGCTGTCCACATCATAAAAACGGGTTAACAGATTAACTATCGTCGTTTTACCAGCACCGGTCTCTCCGACTAATGCAATTACCTCACCCGGATTAACATGAAAGCTTACATTTTTAAGAATCGGTTTTGTCTTCTCATAAGAAAAGCATACATTATGAAAGGAAACCTCCCCAATGGGATGCTGGATTTCTATCGCGTCTAT
>DJBG01000119.1 GCA_002429965.1 Hungatella sp. UBA5982 | reverse complement strand
TGCGACCTTTTTACCTGCCGGGTCTATTCCTGCCTCTTTCCACTGCTCCACCATTTTCTCAGCAGCCGTTGATGCAGCTGCGTAATGATCGGTTGCCAGATGCTGGGTATAAACATTTGTTGCTAATTTATTGTCTACAGTTACAACGGGTATCCCTGCAGCCACTGCCTCCTCCACCGCCGGAACGGTTGCCTCAGAGCTGATGGATGCAATGACTATGCCATCCGGTTTTGCGGAAATCGCATTTTCCAAAATCGTAACCTGCTCATCAATTCCCGTCTCAGATGCCGGACCTGCAGTCGTCACTTCAATCTCTCCATTGCTCTCAGCTGCTGCTGCCTTCGCTCCAAGCAATACCGTCTGCCAGTAGGAAGAATCTGTTGCTTTGATAATAACCGTCACTTTGTAAGGACCTGATTTTGCCTCTGGTTTTTCCGGCTTTTCACTTTCTGCCGCCGTTGTTGCTGCCGTTGTTGCCGCCGGAGCCGCCCCAGTGGACTTTGCGGTTGAATTTCCGCCGCATGCAGTCAGTGTACCTGCCATCATGACCGCCATCATCAGTGCTAAAGCTCGTTTCTTCATAATAAATCCCTCTCATTCATTATATAATTTTATTTATACATCCGGGATGACGTCTCTCCCGTGAATATATACGATGTATTTCAAATGTGGAACCGCTCCCACATTTGGTAAAAAAAACAAACTTTATCGGTTTGTTTTTTCCGAGCCATTCAGCTCCAGCCTGCAGGGGGCCACCCAAATACTTCTTTGTACATCCGGCTTATTCATCCGTTCCATAAGAAGCTTCATACTCATGCGTCCCATCTCAATCGTATCCCTGGATACACAGCTGAATGGAAAACCCAGCACGTCCAGCATCGGGACATTATCTATTCCTACAACTGCAATATCATTCCCAAGGACAATACCGCTCTCTATCATTGCTTTAATAAACCCTATACTGGTACGGTTATTACAAGTAACCATGCCTTCAGGAAGTTCTTTGCTGTCTATCATATTTCTGGTAAGTGCATATGCTGTCTCTATCGTAAAATCCCCCTTCAGCACATANNACTGCTCCGGAACCTCCAAACCATTTGCCGCCATAGCATCCTGATATCCCCGGAATCTCTCCCGCGCTATTTTAAGCTGCATATCACCTTGAATGATGCCAATCTTTGTATTCCCAGCCTTAATCATACTTTCCGTTGCAATATAACCGCTCTCGTAATTCTGAAAGTAGATCGTATCCCACTGAGAATAATCAAAATCTCTATCTACAACTACTACAGGTACATCCAGTTTCGCCAAAGCATTCTTTAACTTATCCACAGATTCTCTATCGCCATAGCCCATGGCCGGTGTAATAATAACTCCCCGGACCCGCTGCTGCTCTAAGGCTGATAATGCCTTCAGTTCTTTATCACCATTGTTTTGTGTGTCGCAATAGATGATAGAAAAACCATTCTGATCAGCTACTTCATTAATTCCCTTTAAAACTTCTCCGAAAAAAGAATTATCGATCTCAGGGATAACCACACCGATTGTACTCCCGACCTGCTTGGAAAGACTGACCGCTGCTGCGGATGGCTTATATTGATGTTCCTGTATGATTTTCTCAATCCTGCGCCTGGTCTCCTCATTTACATAGCCATTATTATTCAAAACTCTGGATACAGTTGATTTCGAAACACCTGCCAGTTCTGCCACTTCATGAATTGTCAGCATATCATTCTCCTTGTACTTCTTTTTCGGTTGTGGTACCGGTCCCTCATATTGTATTTCCATATTATCATAGCATTTTTTACATGTCAACTCTAATTTTTTAATATTTTTGGTCATTTTTTTATTTTTATCGTTATTAATGTAAAACCATACTCCACTTATTTACTCATTTTATGGGACCGGTATCATAAAGTTAAGGCGAGCTTGAAGCTCTTGCACGTTGTGCCGCAGAGCCTGGCGCATTGGCCGGAACGCAAATTAAAGATTCCGTCCTCACCGTTCTTCCCATTCAGCACAGGGAACACAGCATCAAGATGAATCTTCTCCACGCTGTCGCCGTGCAGCATTCTTTTCAATTTTTTTCTCTCAAATATTCCTCAAGACAGAGGGTTTGATCGTGCATTGCAGCGGCTGCTTTAATCCCTACATAGCGATAATGCCATGGCTCATTGCTGACACCAGTGATTTCTATTTTATCTGGCGGATAGCGGAGGATAAATCCAAAACGGTAACCGTTTTGTTTCAGCCATTTATAAACTTCACTTCCGTTTGATTTAACCCCATCCGCGTTGATATCCACTGCGATTCCTAATTGATGCTCGCTTGTGCCGGGAATGGCGACCCATGTTTCCGCTTCAGCTTTTGCTTGGGAAGCGGAATATCCTTCCGCTTTAAACGCGGCAATTTTTTCTTCCATTAAGCTCTGCTGTTTTTCAGCCGTTCGATATCCAGAAGCGACCACGGGATAAACACCGTCAGCTCTTGCTGCATCAAACATCTTCTGAAGTGCTGGGTATATCCGTGTATCAACAGTTTGTCCATTTGATAATTCGGTTATATCTACGACGTAATCCTCTGGAATCGCATTCCAGCGATTGACTAAAATCAGGCTCCATGAAGTCTCGTCGGTATCATTTTTGTAGGTGTCGGCTGAACTAACGTTGAAACTGCCCGTCCCAACGGATAAAATGGGTTCGGGCGAAACTTCTTTCAAGTTCAATCCATTGATGCAGTACCAGAGCAGGCCGATAACCGCTGCCACTGAGATCAGCCGTAATATAATATGGATCTTTCTAATGCGTGAATGTTGTTTCAACGTTCTTTTCCTTTCATAGCCTCTAAAATTATTATTGCAATTAACCATCATAATTAAGTTCTCTCCTTTTAATGAATCGGATGCAAGAAGCTCCTGCTGGTAAATATCTTACCAAACAGGAGCTTCCTGTATTTTAATATGGAGTTGTTTAATTCCTAAGAAAAGCCTAATATCCGATTGATATTTTACTAATTCGTAACCGGAAGAGATACCGTAAAGGCCGTAATACCGTCTTTACTATCCGCCATTATCGTTCCTTCGTGCATAGTTATGATTTCCTTTGCAATGGCCAATCCNNCACCCGTATTCGAGGCGCGGGCTTTGTCCAGCCGGTAGAATTTCTCGAAAATAGAGGATAACTCTTCAGCAGGGATCGTCGTTCCCTGATTTCGAAACGTAATCACCACCTGATGATTAAATTCCCCTGCAGAAATGGAGATTTCCGAATAGGGATTGCTGTACGCCACCGCGTTTTTCAGAATGTTATTGAACACACGAGCCAACTGTGTGGGATCTCCATAAGCAGTCAGATTTTCATCTGCGTGGATCGCTATGGTATTTCCTTTAGGGGCAAGAACCGGATAAAATTCGTCCGCCATTTGAACCAGCAAATAGTATAAATCAACTACTTGTTTATCAAGCTTAATCTGTTGCGAGTTATAGCGGGTGATTTCAAAAAACTCATTTACCAGATTTTCCAGCCGGTATGCTTTCTCCAATGTAATATGGACATATTTAGCCTTTTGCTCCAACGGCATGTCCGGGGCCTCGTCCAACAGGCTTAGATAACCAATCACAGAAGTGAGTGGCGTCCGTATATCGTGAGCCAGATACATGATGAGGTCGCTTTTCCTCTGCTCTGCTTCCTGGGCACGGTAAGCACGGTCAGACAAAGTCTTGCGGACAGTGTTCAGCTTCTCCTCAATGGCGGCCATTTCAGGAACGAGTTGAATGAACTCATCCTGTTCTGATACCAGTGCATCAATCCCACGATTAATTATATCAAAATATCGGGTGAACCTCTGGAGAAAAATGAACAGCAACAGAAAAAATACGATAAGCGCAGCACCGAGGAAAAAAAGTCCAAAGTTATAGCGGAACACATAGTGATAGGCGGTAAATGCTTCTTCTTGCGTCATGTNNGCAAGACCCTTTGAAAAAATTTTACCAGCAGGTCGCCTACTTTGCCTTTCCAAACCATCATATAGATTACGACGATCACTGAAAATGATAAAACAGCCATAAGAATTAGCTGCCAAAGCATCTTTTGCCTGAACTTTCTGTATCCGGATGCTTCCTGCGGATTATAGTTCAATTTTATACCCCACTCCCCAGATTGTCTTGATATATTGTGGATTCTCCACAGTATCCCCCATTTTTTCACGTAAATGGCGGATATGGACGGTGATGGTGTTATTGCTCTTCGTGTAATATTCGTCTTTCCAGATTTCGCGAAAAAGTTCTTCCGCGCTGACTACTTTTCCCTTTCGTTCTAAAAGAATACGAAGAATGTTGAACTCGGTGGGCGTAAGGTCCAGTGGTTTTTCATTCAAAAGGCATTCATGGGTGCTGCTATTCAACACNNCGGAATGCACAATAACATTTTCTTCGGATGCATTTGCTTGAGCCGAATTGTACTTTTTATAGCGTCGCAGCTGTGCCTTTACCCGCGCTACCAACTCCAACGGACGAAACGGTTTTGTAATATAATCATCAGCTCCCAGGGTGAGCCCGGTAATCTTATCAATCTCCTGGTCCTTGGCTGTCAGCATGATGATCGGGTAGGCATGCTTCTCCCTAATCTTCTGGCAGAGTGCAAAACCGCTCATATCCGGCAGCATGATGTCCAAAATAGCAATATCAAGCTCCGTAGTCTCAATGCAGGCAAGAGCCTCTTTTGCGGTATAAAACTTAAATACCGAATAATTTTCATTTTGTAAATAGAGTTCTATCAAATCTGAAATCTCATGCTCGTCATCAACGACAAGTATTTTTTCCTGCATAGATTTTAATTCCTTTCTCTTAAAGTCAGTTATGTATGATTTTACCATTATGTATTGGGTTGATTTTGATTTTTTCCATGATAAATCATTAAGAATTTCTTAAGACTATAGTTTGGATTGATCATAGGGCATACGAACGTATTATTCCCATGTGCATAGTGTATCATGCCTTTTATTGCCAATATTATCACCGGGTTCAATATATAATAAAAATAAATAGACAATACATTGACTAATAACCAGCATTTTGCTATACTGAAACTAGTCAATGTATTGACTAATCAATAAACCAGGAGGTCGCTGTGGACTACTCGAAAGAACTACAAGAACTTTTTTTGATGCAGCAAGCGTATGCAACGCTTATGTCTGCCTCCAATAAACTTGAAAAACAGGCTGATAAATATTTCAAGAAACTAACCGCAAGACAGTACATGGCTATACTGGCGATCCTGCATTTACCACAAGAGGAAACAACAGTTAAAAATATAGCTAAAAAATTGGGCACTACTAAACAAAACGCGAATCAATTGCTCACCACCATTGAGAAAAAAGGCTATATAGCAATATCAAGCAGCGATATTGATAAACGGGCTGTGAATATTAAGGTAACGGAATCTGGTTTACAGGCAATGGTAGAAAGTGCGGAAAGCGGCACTGTCTTTATGGCGGATATCTTTCATGGATTTAACGAAAAAGAATTGGAAACATTATGGCAGTTGTTAATGAAGCTTCACTGCTTTGACGGGGAGGAATTTTCTGGTTTTGAAGACGACGCAGGCCAGCGTATAGAAGGCGATTATTCCGACTTACAGACAAGAGCTTTAGAAGAATTTAGGCGAAGAAGAGATCGCTGAAACAGGGGGAATTGCGATGTTTCAATTGGATTCACAGACAATGGACTTAATCAATAAAACCTGCAATGGAAAAAAGCATATCAAGCTGACTGTAGGCTTTTTTAAAGAAGGGAATACTGCGATTAGAGTTTTTGGTGAACATGGTGAGACCGCCGCTGAGAGCCACACATATGAAATCGGCTCCATAACAAAAACTTTTACGGCTTCTCTTCTGTCAAACTATATTTTTGAAAATAAAATGCAGTTAAATGATTCCATTCAGAAATATATTGCAGGGCTGAATGCAAATAACTACTATCCCACATTACGGCGTATTGCTACCCATACGGCGGGGTATTCCCTCATATATCCTTTTAGCCAAAGAGAATATTTAAATTTGACTATCGATATGATATTGGGGAAAAATCAGGGAGTAAATCCACTGCGAATGGATTTAGACAAAATGAAAATGCTTATCCACAAGAGCAGGTTAAGCGATACAGACTATAAATGGAAATATTCTAATTTTGGATATTCATTGCTTGGTTATGCAACAGGTGTCGTTTCCGGCAGAGGCTATTGGGATACCATGAATGATTTTTTATCTGATGAACTTGGTTTAAGCCATACTTATTTAGGTACAAATCATAATAAAAATTTACTTGGATTTGGCACAAAAAATCAGAAGTTAGGGAATTGGCATTGGGACAAACATAACCTTATAGCACCGGCCGGAGCCATTAGCTCAACGGCAGAAGATCTGCTGGCTTATGCAAAGTTAAATATGTATGAGGAAAAGCCTTATTTCATGCTCTGCCACCAAAAACACGGAAGAGGGCCCCAAAATTATGAGATGGGACTTGCTTGGTGGCTGCGCCAGGAGAATAACTATATCATGGAACATGGCGGAGGAACAGGCTGCTTCAGTTCTTATCTGGCGATAGATAAGGGCAAAAAGGCCGCTTCTGTTGTATTGGCTAATTATAGGCTGGGCATTAATTCTGATAAAAAAATTGGGCTTTCGATTTTAGAAGGTCTGCAGAAATAAAATATGATCGATATTTCAGACCTGGAATTTATGGCGGACAGGATCCGTTAATATGTATAAAAATTATGATATTACTTCCCGGACATTTCTTATGATTCAGGCAGATTTGCTGATAGAATTGTATTTAAGAACCGTTGTATAGCCCGCAATACGTTAGCAGACAAATCGATGCCAGGACACAAATCCCGGCACCGATTTACTTTGTTTATAAACTACTTTACTCACACCACTTTCAATACAAGTTTCGTTTCCAAAATTCCATTCCCCGCGCTCTGTCTCCGCAATAAACATATAGTTATTTACCGGATATCATAAACACTTCTCAGACGCAGTCCCTTAAGCGAACCGCTGATAATGCTCACCCGCTTTTCTCCTGCCTCCATATCAAAATAATTATCGGTAAGAACCAGATCCTCATTTTCATTGAGAATCTCAACTGATTTGGCATATGCCTCTGCCGTAATGATGATGTCTGCCCCATCCATGCGCCATGAAAGTTCCGGTTGTTCATATCGGTAGAATTTGGGCATGGTAAAAATGGCTGTCCCCTCAGAAATCACCACTCCGTCCTGTTCACAGGCAAAGTGTACATGATCCTCATAAAGACTGGCCTCCGAACAATCTACCTTATCCATCCATATGGTGCTCATTGCAGAGACTTTCCTTTCAACGATCATTTCTTTTCCAATTATTTCTGATTTGGCATTGCGCAGAGAATATCGCACTTTCACCAACTGCTCATTCAGGGTCTCATTGGCCACATTCAGTTGAAAGCTTTTCTCTAACGGATAAGGACGTGTATTAATATTGGGATTCTGGGAAAGCTGCCCCTCTTCTTCACAGGAAATCATAATGGGAGCAAAGAACCTTTTCTCATAATAATGAAGCGCTTTCCATCGTCCGAAATAGTCAATGGAGGACCAGGAAGTTACCGGCCAGCAATCATTTAACTGCCATACAATAGCTCCCATACAACACCCCCGGTGACGACGCCAATGTTCCACCCCATACTTCATAGCTTCTCCCTGCATTAACTGGGATGCATAAACCAATGTTTTTAAATCGGTTGGATATAAAAAGGTCTGAGCCATGTAGTTCATCATCTTGGCGTAGCCCATATTGCTTCTCTGGTGGCGCTCCATCACATAAGAGAACAAATTCCGGTCCTCCTCGCCGGTAAAGCTTTCAATGGTCTTATACGCCGGCATTGCTTCAAAGCCAAATTCCGAAGCATAGCGAAACATCTGTTTGCGGTATTCCGTAAAAGGCTTGAACCCGTGCCATACCGCCCAGTAATGTGAATCTCCGCGATCAGGGTCATTGGGAAAATCATAACCGCCTCCTGAGGAAGGGCTTGAAGGCCAGTAGAAGGTGTCCGGATCTTCCCGCTTAATGATTTTAGGAATGATATATTCAAATATCTTGATGTAATCTGCGCGCAGAGACACAGTTTCCTCAAAACTTCCATACTCTCCTGCAAGGATCAGCTCTTCCAGCTCATTATTTCCGCTCCAGAGCCCCAGACAGGCGTGATGGCGCAGCCTTCTCACATTTTGAACCAGTTCTTTTGTAATATTCTCCTCAAATTCCGGAGTCAGCAGATAGGTAGAGCAGCAGAACATGCCATCCTGCCAAACGATCAGTCCCATCTCATCACAAAGATCAAAAAAGTAATCATCCGGATAGTAACCGCCGCCCCATACCCGGACTGCATTGTAGTTGGCCCGTATACACTGGGTCAGCAATTTCTTTGTTGTCTCCCTGTTTACCCGGGGAACCAGGCAGTCTTCGGGAATATAATCCGCCCCCATGGCAAAAACCTTAACTCCATTTACTTCATGGGCAAAGCTCTCTCCCCACTCATCCTTCTCAACCGCCATAGTCATGGTGCGAAGACCAATACACGTGCTATACACATCCTGGAGTTCTCCTCCAATATAAAGCTCAACCTCCACCTGGTAAAGAGGCTGATCCCCAAGACCGTTGGGCCACCAAAGTCTGGGATTTTCAATTTCTATGTTATCCGGGCTGTTCTCATAGATATTCAGCCTGCCCTCAGGGTCGGTAATCCTTACGATCGTCTCTATCTTATCTACGTCTCCGGTCATCGCTCCATTGATTTCATGCTCGGTAAACAGGTTTAAGGTAACCCGCCCATCCATATGCTGCTGGCGGATATGGACATTGGACAGACGTCCCTTTTCCACCACCACAATAGATGCTTCCTTATAAATCCCCATGTCAGGCAGGCGGGGCGCCCAGTCCCAGCCGGACATGCAGCTGGATTTTCTCAGATAGGGAAATCCGTCCAAAGTATCGGTGTTGCAGGGGATTCTTCCATTTTTTTCAATCTGCCCATTCATATAGTGAATGGGGGATTCAAATTCCACCCGCAGATGGTTCGTTCCTTTTTTCAGCGCGTGATTCACAGGAAACTCAAAGGTATAGAACATATTGTCAGTATAACCCACATGAATATCATTTAAGTAAACGTTAGAAATGGTGTCTACCCGGTCAAAATGCAAAAAGTACTGCTTTCTCTCGTCGATTTCTTCTATAAATGCAAAGTCATTCCGATAGGTATAATCCTTTTCCGACAAGCTTGTCAGAAGGGTTGCATTATCCCGGTAAAAGGGATCATCGATACGCTTATGGTTCAGCAAATCGTAATAGAGGGAAAAAGGAATCTGCGTATTTAACGTCTCTCCTTCATAATCCAGTCTCCACCCCTGATTTAATAATATTTTATTCATCTAAAACTGCCTCCCCATCCTTATAGGCACAAGGCTTTGATTTTGAAAGAGCCCGTTCATGTTTTCTTCCTCACTTATCCAGATTCACTCTATATGTCTTAATCTCAAAGGGCTTGATGGTAAAGGTAAACCCGTCCTCTGTTTTCTCTACCGCACCCACAACCGGTTCCTCCATGAGATTGCACTCGGTCACCGTCAGCAACCTGTTATCCATGCCAAAGGTAAGCATTGCCGTAGTCTTTGTGTTTTCGCTTTCGTACAGCCGGATGATGATTCCATTTTTATCTTCCGCCATCTTCACCGTCTCCACAATCACATTTTTCCGGTCTGTCCATAAAAAGCTGTCCTGTTCCTTTGGTGCTCCTGCAAGTACAACGTGAGAAGGATAATTCAGTTTATAGCCCTCCCTAATGGTATTACCNNTGGGGATAGAGTGAGTAGGTAAAGAAATGCTCCTCCTGATCGGTTGTCTTATTCGGCTCAATACCGGATTTAATCAGCGTCAGGGATACACATCCATTCTTTACCGAGTGTCCATATTTACAGTCATTTAATACGCTGACGCCATAATGGCCTTCTGATAAATCCACCCACTTATGTCCGCAGCTTTCAAACCGTGCCTTATCCCAGCTGGTGTTTTGATGCACCTTGCGCTTTAAATTTCCAAACTGAATGTCAAATGCCGTTTCATCCGAATGAATATCCAGAGGGAACTCTACTTTCAGCAGACACTGGCTGTCCTTCCAGTCCACATAAGTATCAAAGTCGATGCGCTTTGCATGTCTGTAAAAGCTTATCTTTTGTACAATTATTGAATTGCTTATTCTTCTCTTTATCTTAAGCACCGCGCTTACCGGGCCGTTGGTCAGCCATTCGAACTGATTCGCTTCATCAGCTATCCAGCTTTTTTCCGTATAGAAAATATCAATATCCCAGTTATCATAATAGATAGGCTTATCTTCAAACATCCGGAACAGATTTGCGCGCCTGCCTTCCTGGACCAGCTCACGCCCGGCAGCTTTGTCATAAATGGAGGTAAACATTCCTGCCTGATCCATCTCCACCCGGTAAAATGGCGTTTCAAAACGGGAACCATCACCGGAAATCCGGGCGGTAACGTCCCCGCTTTTTTCCGGCTCATTCGTATAGGTGTTATACCCCTTGGAGCTAAGATGCTCCAGATATACTAAGTTGGTACTTTCTCCTTCCTGAATGGGATAAGTATGTCCCTCTGCATCCTTAAGGCTTCCTGTCACCTCTTTGGGCAGACTTACTACATCACTGCGGTCAAAGGACAATGTATTAAACACGGTTAATTTACCCCTTTGCTTGCACAGCGAATCAAGGCTTTGCTGAATCAATTGCCCACCAGTCTGCTTAATTTCCTCATACTCTTTCCGGGTCACTTCGTACACTTCCTTAATGGAAGTTCCCGGTAAAATATCATGGAACTGATTCAAAAGTATTGTCTTCCACAACTGATCCAGCTCTTCTGACGGATAGTTCCCCCCCTTCAGAGCGCATAAAGTCAGGAAAAATTCAGCATCCATCATCATCACTTCGCTTTTGCGGTTAGCCCGCTTATTTCGTGCCATGGAGGTGTAGGTTCCCCGGTGATACTCAAAATAAAGTTCCCCTTCCCAGGTCTCCAGACGACAGTTATCTTTCACTCGCTCATACAGCTCATCAAAGTACTGTCTGGTAAATTTCTGTTCCACCTTGGGAATTCCCCTGATTCCTTTTTCCATGCGCTTAGAGGTTTCTAACATCTCCCTTGTGGGGCCTCCTCCTCCGTCTCCGTAGCCATAAGAAATCAGAATATCATTGTTGAATTCCTTATTTTGATAGCGCTTCCACCCACCCATAATGGCATCAGGATGCAAAATCCCATTGTAAGTGGTAAAAAAATTGTTTTCACTCTGGCCCACACCGAGGGTTGTAATGAGGTGGGTAAATACCTCGCTTCCGTCAATTCCTCTCCATAGAAAGGTATCACTTGGAACCTTATCCACCTGATTCCAGGAAAGTTTTGTGGTCATAAAATAATCAAGACCGCTCTTCTTCATGATCTGAGGCAGGGAACCGGAGTACCCAAACACATCCGGCAGCCACAGTTCCCGGCATTCAACGCCGAACTCTTCTCGAAAGAAACGCTTCCCATACAGAAACTGACGGACCAGAGATTCGCCGGAGGTCAGATTTGTGTCTGCTTCCACCCACATGCCGCCCTCAACTTCCCAGCGCCCCTCCCTGACTTTGGCTTTCACCCTTTCATACAAATCCGGATACCGCTCTTTTAAAAACACATAAAGCTGGGGCTGGCTGGACATAAATTTATAGTTTGAATATTCGTCCATTAATTTAAGTACCGTAGAAAAACTTCTTGCCACCTTTTCTCTGGTCTGCTCCACCGTCCACCACCAGGCAACGTCAATGTGGGTATGTCCGATACAGCTTGCAATCACATCATGATAACCGGACATCTTCCCATACAGAGCCTGTTCAATATAATCCACCGCCTTGTGTACAGAAGTATAAAATTCCGGGGAATAAGGCGTCCTTAAATCCAGCAGGTTGATGGTGTTGTTTAAAACCGTCTCAAGGTCGAGCCGTATTTTGTCATCCTTGTCCATCCGGGTAAACGCCTGCAGCGGAACCAAAAGATCAAAATACAACTGCTCAATTAACAAATCTACCTGCTGCATCTCAAGAAATAAGTTAAATTCCGAATGAAGTGTACCTGTATACGCCTGTAAATCAAAGATGTAGTTATCCCCCCGTATGGCATGATCGATGAGATGAACGACCCGGTGATTCATATCCAGCCCCTGGATCGCTGTTTTATTCAGAAACAACAAAAACTGAGGGTTTTTCCCGTCATCCCACTCGTCAACCTGGGTTTTTACCCCCAGCCGAAGAGTCTTTCCTTCCTGCTCATCTTCCACCTGATAATTTGCCCTGAACCAGTAATGAGCGTCGGGGCCATACCATTTCATTTTCTGATGGTCAAATTTCTCCCATGGCTGCTCATTTACATCCGCATCCTCCGGGTAGAAAAATCTCCCTTTTTTATATTCAATCTCTTTGACAGGCTCTTTTTTTACAATTGCCAGCTTTTTCAGTTGATTGCAAATAACCTCAATCCGTTTATCAATAAACCACATAATGTCTCCCTGCGCCTTCGAGCACTCTCAGTTTTATTATTTTACAAAAGGGGCATATTCCAAAAGCCCCTTTCATCTCTTTATTTTGCGGCATTAACCTGTGCCTGAGCTGCAGCAAGAATCTTTTCATATCCTGCTTTATTAAGCTCCTCCCTCATGGTCTTCACCAATTCACGGGGTTCTCTGGCACCCGTCCAGAGTTCAGCCTTATACTTCTCATATACTGCCGTACAATTTGCAATTTCTGTTTTTACTTCACTGGTATCCATATCAAATCCAAGCATAACCGAAGGAGCCGCGTTAGCATTTAATTCCTTTACCTCATCCCACTGGTTAAATTCATCACTAACCAGCTGGCCCACATTAAAGAAAGTTCCCTGAGTATACCCGGCCATGCCCCAGTTTGAATTCAGTTTGTTAATCTTTTCACCTTCATAGACAAAGTTTTCACCTTCCACACCATAGAAGAACCAGTTTCTTACCTTTGGATCTGTGTTCATAAGATTAAGAAGCTGCAGCGCTTTCTCCGGATGTTCGCAACCTGCAGAAATGCCGTTTAATGAACCTCTGACGGTGGTGTTGGACACAACGGTTTCGCCAAATTTTACTGCCACACAGTCATCAATACCATTCTGAGGACCCCATATGTTCTTTGCAGCGCCACTCCAGCCCTGAGCAGTAAAAAAAGTTCTGTATTTGTTTGCATCATCCGCATTTGGTGCATCACCATTGATGATGCCTTCTATGTACATCTTGTGGATAATATCCAGGTCTTTCAGCACCTCTTCATCCTCCAGCGGATTTACCACCGTCCTGGTCTCATCATTGTACTTTACACCCAAAGGCACAAGGCCTGCACCTATCTGATCGAAAAAGTTGGTAGCAAGGAATTCAGCTCCGTTCTTGGACATATAATAGGGGGCAGAACCCTCACCTGTCTTCACCGCCTTTAAGGCTTCATACAGCTTCTCATAGTCTGTTACATGTTCAAAATCAATCTTATATTTATCTGCAATGGCTTTATCCCAGATAAAATATTGGGAAGACGAGCTGTCTTTGTAGGTTGGCACTGCATAAACCTTGCCGCCGATGGAGGTCGCCTTCCAGTAATCCTCCGGCACCATTTGGTAAAGTTCAGGAGTCTTTTCCTTCAGTAAATCAGTAATATCCAGAAATGCTCCGGTATTTACCTCTGAATTATAACGTTTCATATCCGTAAAAAGAATATCAAACTTCTCGCCCGAGTTGACGATTACGCTTCGCCGATTATCCCAGTCACCCCAAGGAACAATCTCCATCTCAACATTTACACCGATTTTTTCTTCCAGGTAAGGATTCACCTGTCGAAGCCAGGCGTCATAATTTTCCGGCATTCCATTTCCAACCTGAATCCATTTAACCGTTACTACCTCGCCATCGGCTGCAGTTTCTTCTTTCGTACCAGCTTCTTTTGTCTCTTTGTTGCTCATTACTGCTTTGTTTCCTCCGCATCCGGCCAGCATGGATATCCCCAAAACCGCTACTGTAAAAAGCCCCAATATTTTTTTCTTTTTCATAATACCTCTCCCTTCTTTTTTTGAATAAGTTCTATCCCTTCACTGCCCCAACCGTAAGTCCCGAAATAAAATATCTCTGGAAGAACGGATAGGTGCAGGCAATTGGTATAATAATTATAATCGCCATCGCCATTCTCGCCCCTTCTTTAGGCATGTTATTCATATACTGCTGTAAAGTCACACCTAACGAAGGGTTCTTTGCCATCATCTCCATATTTCTCTGAATATGATCCAGTAACGATTGGATGGAAAATAATTTGGTATCTGTTATGTACAGTGAAGACTGAAACCAGTCATTCCAATAAGCGAAAGACAAAAACAATGCAATGGTGGCAACAATGGGCTTGGAAAGCGGGAATGCGATCCGTGCAAAGATGGTGAAATGACTGGCTCCGTCTATCTGGGCGGATTCTACTATGGACTCCGGAATATTCAGCTTAAAAAATGTTTTACAGATAATTACATGAAACGAACTGACACACAGGGGCAGAATAAGCGACCACATTGTATTTTTCAAATGCAGAAACTGGGTGTTGATTACATAAGAGGAAATCATGCCCCCATTAAAAATCATGGGAATGAATACCACCATGGTAAAAAATGAATTGAATTTAAATTTCCGGATTGACAGCACATAACCCATAAGAGTGGTCAGAANNTAGCTGTTCCTGCCACCGTTACTGCTGCCGATATGCCCAGCGCCCTTATGATCATCTTTCCTTCCTTCCACAAAAAGAGGTAGGATTCCAACGAAAATTCTTGAGGCCAGAAGCGGTATCCGTTCAATTTTATGGACTGCTCAGATGAGATTGAAATAATAAACACAAAAACAACCGGTATAATACAAATCAACGCAAGCAGAATGAACAAAACGTTAAAGCTAATGTTGATTGCTGGTGATATGCGGTTAAGGGTTGAGCTGTCGGCCATATCCATATCTTTATCTGCTCTTTTTCTCATTTCACTTTTCCTTTCTAAATGATTGAACTTTCGTTATCAATCTTTTTCACAATCGCGTTTGCCGCCAGAATGGTAATGCAACATGCCACCGACTGGAAGAAGGATGCCGCCGATGTCATCCCGATTGGAGTTGCTGACTTCAATGCATTAAACACATAGGTGTCTATGGTGGCAACCGAATTGAAAATCGAGCCCTTAGCACCCTGTGACAACTGGTAAAAAAGTCCGAAATCTGAATAGAAAATCTTGCCAACATTAAAAATGAACATCATAATAATTACATTTTTCAGGCTGGGAAGTGTAATATATCTGGTCTGCTGCCATTTGCCCGCGCCATCGATCACCGCCGCTTCATAGAGCGTCTGGTCAATTCCCGAAATACTGGACAAATAAATAACCATGTTATATCCTGTACTCTTCCACAAATACATGATAACCAGAATAAATGGCCATACATTTTTGTTCATGTACCACTGATTTGCCGTATTTCCTACATCCCGCATCATATTATTAATCAGACCGTTATCATAATTTAAAAACGCATCCAGAAAATATGCTGCAACAACCCAGGACATAAAATAAGGGAAAAACATCAGCGTCTGATAGACTTTGGATCTTTTTCTGCTATGGAGCATATTCATCATAATGGCAAGTATTACTGCAAGTGCAGTGCCCATAACAATAAAAATCAGATTGTAAACAATCGTATTTCTTAATATCACATACAGATCATTGGATTTAATAAGAAACTCAAAATTCTTAAAGCCCGCCCATTCGCTATGGAAAACATTGTAGATGAAACCTTTCCCAGGCTGAATTTTATAATCCTTAAAAGCGATAATAAGTCCAAACATGGGCATAAAGCAAAATAAAATATACCATACGGTTGTGGGCATAGCCATCAGGGTAAGTTCCCAGTCACCTTTTGTAGCCTTTCTCTTTTTTGCCTTTGTGTTACTATTTAATGTTTTCAACCTTATCCCTCTTTTCAATACTTTCCTCACCGTCCAGATTCAGATTTTTCACTGAATTCCGATAGATGATTTCGCCCTCAATCCGCCTTGTCTCGGGCTTCTTATCAGGTTTTTCAATTCTTTCAATTATCTGCCTGACAGATACTTTTCCAATTAATGAAGCATTCACTGCTACGGTAGTAAGCTGGGGGTCCGTCAACTTGGCATAAATATCATCATCGAAACTGCCTATAGAAATATCATCCGGCACTGTAAACCCATGATTGTTCAGAGTTCGTGTCAGCCGGAAGGCAGTTTCATCACAGTTACAGATAAAAGCAGTGGGCATCTCTTTTGGCAGCTCTATATCAACAGCTTTTCCCTCCAGACTCCGGTCAGGAATTACCCAATCGTCTCTTAACTGCATGTTTTTTTCCAGCATAGCCCGTAAAAAGCCAAGATAACGGTCGGTGATACTTGTAGTGGAATTAATGGTTCCTACAAATCCAATCTCTCTGTGACCCATCCTGATAAGATACCGGGTCATGTCGTACATGCTGTAAATATTCTCGGACACCACCGAATCTGAACGGTGCGTCCTGTCATAGATATCCACGTAAACCTTGGGAATATCAATTTCCTTAACCTGTTCACGTACCTCTTGATCTAAAAGACCCAAAACGAGAATCCCCTTAAAAAGATTCTCCTTCTTCATCATAGAAATATCATCGTAAATAGTCACAGGGCTGGGTGTGAGCATCATGGTGGAATAATTATAGCGGCCAAGCTCTCTGACAATTTTCTCATACATGCGCATATAAATAGCCCCGCCGCCACCTTCTGAGATAAAGCGTCCATTCATGATGATGCCAATCTTCTTTCGTTCAGTTTCCTCTTGAACCGGCATAATATATCCCTGTCTGAAAGCAGCCTCTTTAATCTTATTCTTTAATTCCTCGCCCACTCCTTCTTTATCATTCAGAGCTTTGGACACCGTTACCTTACTGATTTTCAGTTCATCTGCAATACTTTGCATGGAAACCTTACGTTTTTTCATCATCTTCTTCTCCAAAATCTCAACTTTAGTTAACTTTAACTAATTGTAACTTAACATATTTTTGTATAATTTGTCAATTATATTTTTATTATAAATAAAATTTTGTATTATTTTAATAATTACCGAATTGTATTTTAGTAGATTTTTCCTTCTTTTTAAAAATATTAACTTTTATTGTAAGGTTACAATATATACATATCCATATGCCCATCAGCCTCTACTTTTCACCACTCCTCTTTTGCTTCATCATAGCAGCCAGCTTGAATGTGTTCTTTGACAGTCCTGCATGCAGTGATGGCAGCTGGTAAAACATACATTTAAAAAAGAGACCTAACATTTATTAAGTCTCTTTCACGCTTTTACTCACACTAATTTCAACACAAGTTCCGACAATTTGTCAAAGTTCCAATCACCGCATCCTGTCTCCGCCGCATAACCCACGGCCGCCGTCCTCATGCCGCAGGCGAAAGCCGCTTCAATTCCAGCCGCCGAATCTTCCACTACTATACACTGCTCCGGTAGAATCCCCAGACGCTTTGCCGCCAGCTGATACACCTCCGGGTCGGGTTTGGAACGGCTGATATCATTGCCGTCAACAACCGTATCAAAAAAATCTCCGTATCCGATTCGCTCCAGTATAAACCGTGCGTTTCTGCTGGAAGAGCCAATGGCTAACATAAATCCGCGTTTACGAAGGGTCGATAAAGTATTTGCCGTGTCTTCTGTAACAAAAGTGGGACTTAAAAGTTCCAGATACTCTTTATAGTAGACGTTTTTCTTATCCATTAGCTGTAACTTATCCGTTTCGGATGCATGGCGGTTCTGCCGGGACAGTATAATGTTTAAGCTTTCTAAGCGGCTGACCCCCCGCAAGGCAGAATTCATATCCCTGTCAAAATACAATCCTGCTTCGTCAGCCAAACGTTTCCAGGCAAGGTAGTGATATTCATCCGTGGAAACGATTACACCATCCAAGTCAAAGATAACAGCTTTTATCAAATTCTTCATTTCACCCTCCAAAATGTTCTGTAATCCATTCATGTTCAAAATGCAACGGCACATCGGAAGACATTTCACAAGACCTTCTCCATGTGCCGCTGCAGGTAAATTGTTAATTCCTATACAATCTCACATCATCAATATGTACCGTCGTCCCGCCGCCGGAAGAACAATAGAATCCAACGTCAATGGTACCATTTGTGACCAAAACATTGCTTGCCTCTATTTTGTGCCACCCGCTTCCCGACTTTGGCATATCCACGTAAACCGCATTTCCGCCGTAGTTTGTGATCTCCATCCGTCCAACGCCAGGAGAGGTATTTACCACCTTCACAAAGGCTTCTACCCGATAGCTTCCGTTTTCCACGTTAAGCCCCTGATGAATACTCTGCTCATAAGCGGCTGCATTGTAAAAATACGCCCGTTTGTCACCTTCCACCGGGGATTCCGGCGGATTCGTGCCGGAGCCGGAATCAATGCCGTAAGCTAAAGCCTGGCTGTTGGGATGCCACTCCGTCCAGTTGGAATTAAAGGAAGTGGGACGCTCGAAATCCCCATTGTCCAAAAGGTTTTCCGGATAAGTACCGGAAGCGGCAGCAGACAGTGTCAATTTGTCAAGGTTGATGCTACCGGAATTGCCCGCATCATAGCGAAGGGAAATCCGGTTTCTTCCCTTTGAAAGCGCCAGATTTGTGCTCACGGTCTTCCAGATGTTCCAGTTTCCGCCTGTACCGGCAAATTGCAGGTTTCCTGCATAGCTTCCATTTACGTATAAGTTTAAATCCTTCGTGCTTTGGTTTCCGTTGCTGTAGCGGAAATCTGCGGTATAGGCTCCGCCTTGTTCCATATCGACCTCAAAGGCTACTTCCGCATTCTGTGAAACCATGGAATCTACAAAGCCGCTGCCGCTGTAAAACCAATGATCCTGATTTGTCTTTGCAGCCCCGTAAAGAGGAGAATTCTCCGCTTCTATTACCATCCGTTCCGGTTCAAAGGGAACCGCCAGATAGTCAATATTTACAAAGCCTGTATCCCCTGCCTTCGGATCGTATTTGAACGTGATGCTGTTACTGCCCGCGGTGAGTGGAAGTAGAATTTTCACATCTCCCCAGGTATCCCAGCCTCCGGTAGAAGCTATGTCCGCCTGGCCGCTGTATGTGCCGTTGACGTAAGCGGATAAGGTTTTTGCGGCCTTTGCGCCGTTGGAACAGCGCAGAGTCACCTCATAATCCCCCGGATTTGCGGCTTTTGCATAGAAAGTCACTGCCGCCTGCTCCGCTTCCATACCGTTCACAAAGCCAGTACCGGAAAATCCTGTATGATCCCTGCCCACTTTGGGCTGGCTGGCCACTGTTTTACCGGAAAGGGAGGCGTATTCCGCCTCGTACTTTTGATCGGAAAGTGTGACTGCCGGGTTACCGGATAAAACCAGTGTGTCTGCATTTGACTGGCCCGCTTGGGTTTTTATATAAGTAACTTCCCCGTAAATGTCCCTGGATTTTGCAAATCCCCCGCCGTTTGCGGCAAATAGGGCATTTAAGTCGGCGTATTCCTGTAACTGGGCGGCATTTTTCGTCACCTGACCGGCGGCGCTGCCATGAACCGCCAGGTAGTAGTAATCCACACCGTTTGTGTAGCTTCCGGATTTGGCCGATATACCGATCTGAACCTGTCCTGAACTTTTCTGACCGGATACGGTCTGAGAGAAATACTTTCCGTTTTCGTAATCATAGGTAATGCCGTCATCGTCATAATACTGAAACTCCGTCTTCTGGGANNATGAAGGGAATATGTCTACGAAAATGCGTTCCGTTTTCTTCTGCCCTACGTAGTCCTCTACATCCTGTGAAGGGATAATAGCTCCTTCCTTCACAAATAGGGGTAAGTCGGACCAGGACTGGGTGTCTAAGCTGTAAGGAATATATTGTCCGCCCTTATATGCGGTTCCCCTATTGTAGTCAATCCAGTTTCCCTCTGGGAGGTAAATCCATTTGCAGGACTGCCCCCGCTCTGTAACCGGAGCCGCAAGAAGCCAGTCCCCCAGCATCCATGCGTCGGAGTAATCCTTTACCTTGTCGTCCTGAGGATAATCAAACAGCAGAGGGCGCACCAGGCCCAAGCCGCTTTCGTAAGCCTCTCTTTCATAGGCATAGAAATAAGGCATCAGGGAGTAGCGCAAATGAATGGCTGCTTTTACATTTTCCTCCGCTGTATAGCCGTAATACCAGGGCTGGCGTTGTTGGTTTAAATTTCCGTGCACCCGGAAAACAGGCACAACGGATTCAAATTGGAGCCAGCGGGTGTAAAGCTCTGGACTGGGGTTTTCAATGTTTCCGGAATTTTGGTTAAAGCCTCCTCCGTCCGAACCCCATTTCGGCTGCCCGTTGTTTACGGTGGAAAGCAGGGCGGCCTTCTGTTCATTTAAGCCTGCGGCCCAGGAAACCCGCTCCCCCTTGTAAAACTGTGTGGCAACGTCTCCTGACCATATGCTGGTGGCAAAGCGCTGGGTACCCGGATAGTAGTTTCTGCCCGTCTGCCACACACGGACATTATTCTTGGCATACTCCCGCTGTCCTTCATAAATAGTCTGGGCAACATGCAAGGTATTATAGTTACCGAACCAGTACTCAGCCCCATTGGAGGAAACCTTATCTGTTTCATCGTTCCACCAGCCCACGATCCCCTTTGTAAATGCATCAATGGAGTGGTTCCACCACCATGCACGCTCTCCTGATTTGTAAGGGTCAATACTGCGTACCGTCACAGGATAAAAATAATCCACGTATTCGTTGTGCCCCGGATAGAAATACCCGTTATTGGCTGCGTCCTGCCCCTGGGCGGTGGCTGCACCTCCGGAAATCTTTGTTACGATTCGCGGCTTGGTGATTCCGATCATTTTCACTCCCCTTGCATCCATGGTGTTTTTTAAGGCACCGCTTCCTGCAGAGGGGAAATTTCCCGTATTCCACTTAAATTCCCCATAGTTGTCCTGTCCGTAAAGCTTCCAGTCGTAGTCAAATGCGTAGCTGTCCAGGGGAATGTTTTTTGCCCGGTAGGTATCAATCATATCCAACAATTCCTGTTCGTTGATTCCCCACTCAAAATTGGAAAAACCCTGTGCCCACTTGGGAAGCATGGGAGAGGTTCCCGTAATTTTGGAATAGTCTTTCATAATCTCTTTTGGGTCTCCCAGTAAAATGAAATATTCCACATTATCTTTTTCATACCTGCGGCCTTCCACCGGAGTTCCCCCATAGTAAAATTCCATTTTCTTATCCCTGGAATTGGTATAGGGGTAGCCGCCGTCTGAATCCACCAGCAAACCATAGCCTGCTGTGGACCAGAGGAAGGGACCTCCCGAATTGCCCTGCTGGCCTGCCCTGGCCGCCTGTGTATTGTCATTTCGCAGCAGATTGCCGTTTTCGTCAAAACAGTCAAAGCTGTGGATTCCGTATAAGTTGGTGGAATCCTGACGGACAAAGCGAACGCCATCGTGGTAGACTCCCCCGCTTTGAGGTTCCCAAAACAGGGTCGTGCCGTCGGCTTTTTTCACCGTCATCCGGCAGGGCTTTTTGTTAATTTCAACCTGCATTTCGTCCGTCTTTATGGTTATGGGATCGGAAGCCGTATGAATGACTGCGTCACTTGTATCCCATTTCAGACCGGGATCGATCATGGGTGTCCGCTCACTGGAAACAGCTCCGCCAGGCTGGTAGTTCACCCGCAGAATGTCATCGTCACAGACTTCCAGCGTCAATTGATCCGAAGGAGAGGAACCGCTGTCCACGGTGAGGACCAGAGTAGTTCCGTTGACCTGCGTACCAATCACGTCACCTAAAGCAGATACTGCCGCCCTGGCCGGGGCCGGCACAAAGGCCGGCCACAGAGCGGTGAATAATAAGGTAAATACTAAACTTAAAGATAGAAACCGTTTTTTCTGTTTCATACTGCTCCCCCTTATTTAACCAGAATACAGTCCAGATTGATACCGGCAAAATCCCCATTTTCATAGGAGATCCGGACAGTGTTTCTGCCGCTGTTTAAGTTAATAGGAATGCCTGCGGTATTCCAGTCACCCCAGCCGGAAGTAGCCGGCAGGGCCAAAGCGCTGATGTTTCCCCCGTTGACCATTACGGAACGCTGTCCGGCGGTCACTCCGGCGGAGTNNAATACACCTCAAATTCCACCCAGTCGCCCTTGTCCGCAAACTGATCCACAAAGCCTTCCCCGTAATAGCCGCTGTAATCCGTGTTGGTGGAAACCTGATGAAGGGATGCGTGTTCGGCTTCATAAGGAGCTTTGTTTACGCCGTTTAATTCGATCTTCTTAGCCGGACCGGACGGGGTTTTGATATAGGTAAGCTTTTCATTCTCGTTGTAGTAGTACGCACTCTGCGCCTTTATAAAGCCGTCCAGAGTTTTCACTTCCTGTAATGTCTGACCGTCTGCATTTACACCGCCGGGTCTGGTTCCAAAGACCTGCGTGGTGATTGGAATCTGGCAGGAAGGCAGATGAACGGTTACAGTGCCTGCCGCAAAATCTTCGGCTGCCCGGACCGTCATGGTACTCCGGTCACTGTGGGATAAGGTATAGGTACTTTCCCCTTCAGGATAGACACGGAACGTAAGGTTTTCGTAATTCTCCACATCATTGCCTATGGAACCGCCGATCTCATAGTTTTTGTTTAAGTTAAGGGGCAGAATACTGCCGGACTTCACGTAAACAGGGATAGAGTTCACATCCGCATAATAGTCTTTCTTTATGCCGCCTGCAGTTAGGGCGTTGTGCCAGAAATCGATCCATTCCCCTTCGGGCAAGTATACGCTCTTTACTGTCTGTCCCTCCTGGACAACAGGCGCCACCAAAAGACTGCGCCCGAACATATACTGTTCTTCTAAGTCATAGGTATTGGAATCTTCCGGATTGTCTAAGAACATGGCCCTCATCATGGGCGTTCCGCCCTGTGCACTGTTTTGTGCCTCGCTGAAAATATAGGGCAGCAAGTTCATACGGGTGTTGATGTATTTGCGGAACATGGGAACGATACTGCTGTCACCCGTACGGTTCTGAACGTTCCAGGGGGAGCGTTCCTCACTGGGAGAGGGGTTTGCCTTCTCGGAGTGGAATTGCATGACCGGAGCAAAAGCAGCCATTTGGGTACTGCGCTTATAGAGCTCGGCCGAAGGGAAATTCCCCGTAAACCCGGCCAAATCCCAGCTCCAGTAAGGTACTCCTGAGATCCCAGCGCTCAAACCGGCACTGAGGGCGTCCCTGAAAGCGGAAAAGCTGGAGGTCTGATCTCCTGCCCAAAAGGCTCCGGAGGACTGAACGCCTGTGGTTCCCGACCGGCTGAAGGTGATCCCTTCCCCTGTCTTTTTCTTCACAAAGTCGTTATATCCCTTTATGTAGGCGTTGGGATATGCATTTCTCATGGAAAGGTCGGTACTGCCGTTATGGAAGGAAGTGTCCTTACGCCAAACCATTTCCCCACCGTCCGTTTTTACGCCGTCTATCTTAATGTCGTCAAAAAGGTAGGAGCGCTTGTTCATCCACCAATCTACTGCCTCGGGATTGGTGAAATCCAACAGCAGACTGTTTCCGAACCACCCGGATTCGGGTATGCGGTAGGCCCCGTCATGTCCGTCGGAAACAGCGTATCCCTTCTGGAGCATATAGGCCTCGTCATTGTCCTTTTGTGCATAGGAGTAAGGCGTGTATTTTAAAACGGGTATCTGCCACAGCACCAGTTTTAAGCCATTTTCATGAAGAGTGTCTGTCATTGCCTTTGGATCGGGCCATTTAGAGCCGTAAGTGAAATCCGAATTTTTAAAAGCAGCCGAGCCTGGAATTGGCGTATAGGTTGCTTCATTCCAGACATAGAAGGTGTTTTCGTCACTCCACTGTTCCAGCACTAAAACCGTAGCCGGAATGTCGTTGTTTTTAGACTGGTTCATGGCTTCCAGCGCTTCTGACTGAGTATCCCATTCATTGGCGGACATCCAAAGTCCGAAAGCCCATTTGGGGAGTTCCTGGGGCAAACCGGAAATTTTGTTGTACTTCCCCACCACCTTCGCAGCCGTACTTGCGCTGATTAAGTAGTAATCCAAAAGGGGGGAATCCACATGTTCCGTATCAGCTTCAAATACATATCGGTCCCCATCCGCTGCTGCCATATCGAACCTGGAATAACAAGTGGTATTTAAGTAAATTCCGTAACCTTTGCTGGTAACGAAAAAGGGAACCGATAAATAAGTTTTACTGCCCTGGTTCTGGTATTGGTTGTAAATGTAGGTTTCAACCACCTCTCCCCGTTTCTCCGCACCGTCATAATGCTCTCCGAAACCATAGAAACGCTCATCTGAAGGAGAGAGGTACCCGTCCCGGAACTGCCCGATCACATCCTTACCGTCGGTCAGCCAGGACATCTCCTTGCCCATACCACCGTTAGAAGTCAAAACCCTGTTGTGTTCGTAGCTGTATACCTCTAAGGCGTATGGATTCTTAGTGACGGTGACCCGTAGTTTTCCGGTTTCTATTTCCACTTTCTGTGCATTTTCCGTCACAGTGTAACCGGAAATACCGGAGGCGAATTTCCCGTCTCCCTTTGGTGAAAGCTGGAAACGCACTGTTTCCTCGTCCGTAAAGCTAAGAGCCAGCTTTGGGGAGAAATTCCCCGTATCCGCCTTCACATCAAAAAGGACGGTTCCGTTGTTATAGGAATTCAAAGACACGGACCTTACTTTTTCCCAGTCGGTCACATGAAAGGTAAAGGGACCGATGGATTTGGTGTTTGTGCCGTTTACGCCCCCGTGGACCGTATACTCCACAGTATCTCCTTTAGCAAAGGAGCCTAAATCCGCTTCCCAGTAAGAATTGTTTCCGCTGTTATAGGACCAGCCCGCGCCTACGTCCGTCTTCTTTACACCATTTACGGTGTAGGAAACCCAAACCGTCTGTCCGGATTCCACAGGCCAGGTGGTGCTGTGGATCCGCACGGACTGGCCTGCAATCGGATTCCTGGGCGAACGCTCGGTAGGTTCTATTTCATAAATATCATTTAATCCGTAAGGATTGTGCCACGTTCCTTCCAGCGCAAAAGCCGGTGAAACGTTGAGCAAAATACAGCATATGCTCAGTAAAATGGCCATAAGCTTCTTTCTCATATTTCCCCTCCATTTATCATAAGTGTTATTTCCTTGTGATATGGTTTCTTTTTAAAACTAGTTCAAACGCCAGACCAAGAGTTCTCCCGCCCGGCATTCTTTGTACAAACAGCATGGACCCGCTGTTTGTTCTCCTGTCCAATAATCGTTCCAATTTCCTTTTGGCAGATATACCTGCCTTCCTACCACTCCTTCCTCTAAAACCGGAGCCACTAAAAGCTGCGAACCAAACATATACTCGTCGTCCACTGCGCACGCTTCTTTATCCTCCGGCCAGTCAATTACCAGTGCGGCCATAAGAGGGCGGCCTGTATCTGCACTTACGCTTGCTTCCTTTAGGATATAAGGCAGCAACCGCTCTCTTTCCTGCGTAAACCTTCGGCAAATATCAAGGATTTCCGGCATGCCTGTCACCTTTGCCATGTTCCATGGACTTCTGTCGTTGATCTCTTCTTCCGAAGCCGCCAGAAGCTCGGAAAACTGGCCGGAAGCCGGTTCCGAGTGCCACTGCATGACCGGTGCAAAGCAAGCCAGGCAGAAGGAGCGCAGATACAGTTCGGCGGAAGGCATCTTTCCCGCAAAGCCCGCAAGATCAAAGCCCCAGAAGGGCAGGCCCGACAATCCTGCGTTTAAGCCAGCTGTCACCACATGGCGCAGTTCTTCCCAAGTGGACTGCTGGTCCCCGGCCCAGTGCATGGGCGTGGTCTGAGCTCCCGTATATCCGGCCCTGGAAAAAAGCATCCGGTCATCTCTTATAAAGTCCGTATAGGCTCTGGTGTAAACCATGGCATAACCATTTTTCATTTGGGCTCCGGTCCGCCCGTCAAAGAAGCGGGCGTTATCGTCGTATACAAATTCCCCGCCGTCGGTCTTAAAGCCGTCCACTCCCATGTCAAGCAGATATTGCCGTTTCCCAAACCACCAGTCACAGGCCGCCGGATTGGTGAAATCCGGTATCATGGAACCGCCGANNATAGGGGGATCCGTCAGCATTGGTAACGACAAAGCCCTTTTGGACCGCTTCGGCGCAGTCTGCTTCGTGTTCCGGACAAACGCGCCCAGGCTCCAGCTTTTTCAAGACCGGAATCTGCCAGAGAATCAGGCGGATTCCTTTTTCGTGAAGGTCCCGGATCATCCCTTCCGGATCGGGAAAACGCTCTTTGTCAAAGCGGTAAAAGGTGGCTTCATCGCTCCAGGCTTCGATTACCACCACAGAAGGTTTCATCCCATGCCTGACAGCTTCTTCCACCACTTCTTCCACCACCGCCTGATTATCCCAGCGGTTGGCGGACATCCAAAGGCCAAAAGCCCAGTCCGGCGGCACTCTGGGCCGCCCCGT
>DJBG01000113.1 GCA_002429965.1 Hungatella sp. UBA5982 | reverse complement strand
TTTGCTAAAATATCATACTGCTTCAGGATGGTACCGCCTAAAGCCATGACAGCCAGCAAACCCGATATGGGCACATACGCTTTAATGGCTGTTTCAATAGAAACCAGCAGGAACGCAGTACTTAATATAATCAAAATTTTGACGGTATCCCGCATGTGGATGTTTTGAAACAGCTTCACCAAAACCAGGCCCAGTAAAATACCGGTCAGCAAGCCTGTCATAATGGCGACAGGTATTTTTATAAGGCTTATGGCATCAAAACTGCTTCCCTCGTACATACCCATAAATGATGTAAAAAGGACTATGACATAAATGTCGTCAACAGACGCTCCGGCCATGATAAGCTGCGGAATGCTCTTTTCCCTGCCATAGCCCTGTTCCATCAGCTTTAACATTTTAGGCACGATAACTGCCGGGGAGANNGGATTGCCGAACGGCCAACTTTCTTTAAATCCTTAATATCCAGCGCGAGCCCTGCCCTTGTAAGGATCACGATCAGGGCAATTTGTCTCAAATCTGCAGAAACATTCAACAGTTCCGGCGCGATTAAATTCAGCGCATACGGCCCCAACACAATGCCGGTGAGAAGCATGCCAACAAGGCCGGGGAGTTTTAATTTCTGCATGGTTCCGCTCAATATCATGCCGCAAAGAACCATCATTGCAAGACTGAAAAGCATATATATATCCTCCTTTGTGCAGAAATGCAAAAAAGCTGACACTTCTGCAATGAAATTATTGCAGAAGTCATCAGCTTAATAAGCGGTTCGGCTATAATCAGCACAGGGAGAACTTCATTCCCTTGAGCTATTATAGCGGAGATGGGTGAATATTTCAAGGTATAAATCATAATTCTTATAATCCTCTTCACCATATCTTATTACAATACAAAGTATCGCATCAGAAAATCCAATCAAGATCCAAACCACTAATCCCTGTTTAAAAACTGTTCATCATACATCTTCTGCGCTTGATCCAATGCAACTGTGGGCGATTGAACATTGCTGTAAGCATTTTTCACCGCCATACCGATAATGCTCAAAAAACGGCGCTCATCAAATGGAAAACCGGACAACTCAGGCACCCGCCGTCCTTTGGCCATTACAAAACAGTCCTTTGCAAAATTTAACCAGGGATAAGAATTGACAATTTCATAATTTTCATAGGATTTCTTACAGGGAGAAACGCTCCCCAGCAGTGTTTCAGCGGAAGCGATTGTTTCACTGCATATCCAGCGGATAAAGGACAATGCCTCATTGGCCCGGCGGCTGTATTTTGAAACGCCGAGAGTTCCGCCGCCGATGACTGGGTTGCCCCCAGGAACCAGAGCATAGCCGATATTTCCCACAACCTTAGAAGTTGAACTGAGCAGGTCAGAGGCATAGTTGCTGTACAGCAGGGTCATTGCAATGTTTCCACTGGCAAAAGAGGTGGCGGTATTGGTCCACCAGGAATTATACTTTGGACTGGAATAATTGCGGATCTCCACAAGCTGTTCCAATGCCCGGACCGCAGCCGGGGAATTCAGGGTCACATTGTAGTGCCCGTCATACAGATTGTCCTGATAACTGAAAAAGCGGGCTAAAAATTCAGAGCCTGCAACTCCGGTGGAACCAAGGGTGAGAGTGGCCCCAAAATCCACAGGGGATGCCGGGTTTAAGGATTTTGTAAAAAACGCGGCAATCCGGTTGAACTTATCAAAGGTGTCCGGCGGAAGCAGTTCTTCCCGGTATTTTTCAAAATACGTGCGGCGGTAAATAGGGTCATTGAACAAATCTTTTCTGTAAAACAGTAGCTGCATACTTGGAGAGGTGGGCAATGCGTAAACATGTCCGTTGATCATTGAAAACGGTTCAATGGTGCCGTCTATAAATTCATTGAGACATTGGGAGACCGAAGGATCAATTCCATCTAGTGGCTGTAATATTTTTTCTGCAAACCAGGATAACCAGGTCACATCCAAACGCAGGATATCGAATACGGAGTCCTTTGACATGTTTGTAAAAGCTTCATAGATTTCATCGTAGGAATAAATGGTAATATTAACCGGTATCCCTGTTTTTTGTGTATATAGGCGGGAAAGGCTGCGAAGGGGGTAAGCGCTGGGGGGGTCAAGGGTCAGGATGTTTAAAGGCGATTTGTTATCGCTGTAGATGATGTTTGAAAACCAATCACGGAAACCTGAATTTTCAAGAATTCTTTTCTCCGGATATTTACCTGGAAGATCATTTTCAATAAGGGTTTCTGCAGCGATTTTTCCCAACTGGCGGTAATTCAGTTCGTATTTATCAAAGTCGTTTTCAGGTAAGGTGAATACAGGAGAAACGGTGTGTATATTTAAGCTGAGCTCCGGGTAAAAGGTATTATGTATATCTTTTACAGATTCAGCAAAGCCGTAATTGGATATAAAAATGGCCTGGGGCGTGGAATCGTGGAAGATCTGCATAACGTTCTGCAGTTTCCTGTATGAGTCCGTTTGTATGTGGTACACGGAACAGGAGGAGTTCTTCATCGTGTCCATAAAGCCGTCATAAAATGCGAGCTCATTGGACAGCCGAAGACTGCCGGTCAAAATACAGATATTTGTATATTTCTTTTCCAAAGCCTTCCTTGCTAATTCTTTTCCTGCCTGTCCATAGTTGAATCCAATATATTTACAGGATATATCAGGATCCCGCTCAATGAAAATGATATTTTCCCGGATCTTTTTTTTCCCCTCCAGGTATGGAATATAGTCTGACTGGGAGGTAAAGGAAGTAAATGATGCAATTCCGGCGGGCATAAGGGAACGTATGTCCTGTAAGGCATTGATCTCAGCATCCGGCTGATCGTCATTGGTGAGATACTGGCAAACGGAATAANNGGTTTGGGAGAATTACGGCCAATAAATCGGAGCGCCCCTTGCGCAGTAATTTGGCTCTTTCATTGGGGATATATCCAAGAGAGGCAGCGGCATCCATTACCTGTTTTATTTTTTCGCTGCTGACGTTGCCTTTTTCATTTAGAACATTTGAAACAGTTCCCTGGGCAACACCGGCGGCCCTGGCAATATCTTTAATAGTAACCATAAAATACCTCCATAATTTACCAAAAACAAATGATTATCTATAGTATAACATATAAAACAAAAAATGAAACATATTTTTAAATGTGAAAAACGAACATTAAAACGTATATATTTATAAATAACTTGTATAAAATATATAAAAATAATATTGACACGTTTCAATCACTGTGATAAACTACCCATGTAAACATCAATTGTTGAATTTAAGGAGGGGTTGTTTTGAAAAAAATGAGCCATTTATCTGCTATCACATTGGCAATGGTCATGGCTGCGGCAGGAGTATTGACTGGCTGCGGCGGCAATTCAACAGGTGCAACAAAGGCAGAGCAAACGGAAACAAAAGCCGAGTCAGCCTCAGCGGATACAGATTCTGCAAAAGCAGAGACTCAGGGAAATACGGGGGAGGCATTGCGCCTGACTTTCTACTATCCGGTCAACGTAGGAGGATCAGCAGCACAGCTTATTGAGAAAATCTGCACAGACTTTAACTTGGAGAATCCAGATATTGTAGTTGAACCGGTTTATACAGGAAACTATGACGACACCGTTACAAAAATCCAGACGGCCGTACAGGGAGGAACCCCGCCGGATGTATTTGTAAGCCTGNNTTACCATGTCATCTACAGGTATGGCTATGCCGCTGGATGATTTTATTGCAGCTGACGGAGAAGAAGGAAAAGCATTCATCGCAGACTTTCTTCCAGGATTCATGGAAGACTCCTATGTAGATGGAAAGATTTATTCCATTCCCTTCCAGAGAAGTACGGAGATCCTCTATTATAACAAAGACTTGTTTAAGGAAGCCGGACTTGATCCGGAAAAACCGCCCAGAACCTGGGAGGAGCTGGCGGATTATGCGGTGAAGCTGACAAACGGCGACCATTATGGTGTTGGCATCGCTTTGAATTCTGGCTCTGCCCAGTGGACGTTCACAGGATTTGCGTTACAGAACAGCAAAGACGGTAAAAACCTAATGAGTGAGGATGGAAAGACCGTTTACTTTAATACCCCTGAAAATGTAGAAGCCCTTCAGTTCTNNGAAGGGATCGTACAATGGACCGACCTGCCCACACAGTTCCTGGCTGGGGAAGTAGCTATGATCTATCATACCACCGGAAATATGGCCAATATCAACAGCAACGCCAAGTTTGAGTTCGGTACGGCATTCCTGCCGGGACATGCACGGGATGCGGCTCCCACAGGCGGCGGAAACTTCTATATCTCAAACGGAATTGCAAAGGAGCGTGCAGATGCGGCATGGAAATTCATTAAATTTGCTACTTCTACGGAAAGAGCAGCCCAGTGGAGCCTGGATACTGGTTACGTAGCGACCAGACAGTCTTGCTATGATACGGATCTGATTAAAGATTATTATGCAAAGGTTCCTCAGGCTTCCATCGCTTATGAGCAGCTTCCCTATGCAAAACCGGAGCTTACGACTTATAATGCGGCTGAAATATGGAGAATTTTAAATGATAACATCCAGGCGGCAGTAGTGGGAGACATGACAACACAGGAAGCTCTGGATCAGGCCCAGGAGGAAGCAGAGGAAGTTTTAGCAGATTTTCAATAATAGGAAACCGAAAGGGGATTGCAGCTTGCAAACCCCTTTCTTTAAAGAAGGGTGACGGATCGATGAATGGTGATTTAAAAAAGAGGAAGGAATTGAAACATAATTTCACGGCGTGGATGCTTGTTGCCCCGGCGCTGGCGTTCATGTTGGTATTTACTGCGTACCCTGTATTCAGGAGCCTTTATTTAAGCCTTATGAAATACAAAATGGGAATGGGGACGCCGGAACTTATTGGACTGGAAAACTATGCAAAACTGTTTTCATCAAAGCTGTTTTGGAAGGTAATGGGAAATACAGTCTTTTTTGCACTGATTACCGTATTGCCCAGCATGGCTGTGGGATTGGGCCTTGCCGTTCTGGTAAATAGAAGTAGCCGGACCATCGGTTTTGTAAGAACGGCTTTCTTCTATCCGGTTGTAATGCCTATGATAGCCATAGCCAGTGTCTGGATGTTTATCTATATGGCGAAAAACGGATTGTTTGACCAGATGCTCATAAGCATGGGCTTTCGTCCGTTGAACGTCCTGTCAAAGAAGAGTACGGTGCTGCCTGCCATGGCGGTCATGTACGTATGGAAGGAGGCAGGATATTTGATGGTATTTTTCCTGTCGGGGATCCAGAGCATATCAACGGAGGTCATGGAGGCTGCAAAGATCGACGGGGCTGGAAGCTTAAAAATCTTTAGAAAGATCACTCTGCCATTACTGGCCCCTACTTTTCTTTTTGTATCGACCATTGCCTTTACAAATAGCTTTAAGCTTGTGGATCATGTAGTGATCATGACAGAGGGGGCTCCTAACAATGCCAGCACCCTCCTTCTTTACTACATTTACCAGCAGGGCTTTACGAATTTTAATTATGGTATGTCTTCTGCGCTGACGGTTATCATGCTTGTCTTGCTGTTAATTGTATCACTGCCGAGATTTATAAGCCAGGATAAGAAGATCCATTATAATTAGAGGGGAGAAGGTTATGAAGAACTTGAAAAAACTATTAATATCCATTTGTTCCGTACTGCTGGCAACCGCGTGGATGGCTCCCCTGTTTTGGCTTGTGTGTACAGCTTTAACGGAGCCTACGTTTAAAATGACGTTCTTTCCCAATTCTAAGTTTACTCTGGGCAATATCATGTATGTGTGGAATGCCATACCCTTTGGAAGATATTATTTAAATACCCTCTTCCTTGTTGCGGTAACATTTGGTATTCAGTTTGTTACATCTACCCTGGCCGGATATGCCCTTGGTGTCATGGAGTTTAAGGGACAGTATCTGGTGATGGCAGTGATTTTTATGCAGATCATTATACCAAATGATGTACTTATTACGCCTAACTTTATGACCTTATCGGAGATGGGGCTTACAGATACAAAGCTGGGCATCATGCTGCCGTTTTATGGAAGCGCCCTGGCAATCTTCCTTTTAAGGCAGCACTTTAAGACCATACCAAGGGCCTTAGCGGAAGCGGCAAGAATTGACGGCGCAAATACATGGCAGACCATCTGGCAGGTATATATGCCATGTGCAAAGCCGGCATATATGTCATTTGCGGTCATTTCGGTCAGCTATCACTGGAACAATTATCTGTGGCCGTTAATTGTAACAAATTCCCCTGCAAACCGTACCCTGACGGTCGGCCTTGCTATTTTTGCAAAATCCAAGGAAGCAAATATGCAGTGGGCGAATGTCTGCGCTGCTACGTTAATTATCATACTGCCGTTATTAATATCCTTTTTCATCCTGCAAAGACAGTTTATGAGCAGCTTTGTCAGTGCAGGCATCAAGGAGTAGGGGGGAGAGGACGATGGAATTACATTTTTTAGGCAGTGGATCGGCATTTTATCCTCAGTATAAAAACACCAGTGCATATTTTGAATTAAACAATGACCTCTATTTGATCGATTGCGGAGAAACTGTATTTGAAACATTGCTATCATTGGTTGATCTTGAACAATACAGGGAAATTTACGTTGTGATCACGCATCTGCACGCGGATCATGTGGGGAGCCTGGCTTCTTTGATTTCTTATACATATTGCATGTTGGATAAGAAGCATGTTACCGTTATTCATCCCAAACCTACGATTGCCCAACTGTTAAGCCTTATGGGGATCGGAAGGGAGTTTTACCGTTATAAAGAGGCTTATGACGGCAGCAGTGTAGAATTTGAAGCGATCCAGGTTCAGCATGTGGATAATATGGAGTGTTTTGGCTATGTCATAAAAGTAAATGGAGAAAAGGTTTATTACAGCGGAGATTCCTCTCATCTGCCTCAAAGAATACTGGAGGATTTTAGAAAGGGGGAAATCAAAATTATTTATCATGACACAAGCACCCATGATTCTGACTATGCAACCCACTGTTATTATGGTAAACTGGAGGCATGGATTCCCCATGAGATGAGAAAGAGGGTATTTTGCATGCATTTGGATTCTGATTGTAAAGATTTGTTGGAAGGAAAAGGATTTTCCGTAGTAAGCGTGGATGGTGATTCGTATGCTGAACCTAGGTGATTTTCAGGAACTGAACGAAATTACAATTACAGTACGTATATGCCTGGCTCTGATCATAGGCGGCATTCTGGGAATGGAGAGAGAAGTCAGGAAGCAGCCGGCAGGATTCCGGACGTATATGCTGGTATGTATGGGATCGGCAGCGGTGATGATGACCAACCAGTATATTTCGCAAACCTTTGGCGGTTCAGATCCCTCAAGGCTTGGCGCGCAGGTGGTCAGCGGGATAGGCTTTTTAGGGGCAGGTACCATCATAGTGACCAGAAATAATCAGGTACGGGGCTTAACCACTGCCGCCGGATTGTGGGCGGCTGCCTGTGCAGGGCTGGCTGTTGGCATCGGGTTCTACAAGGGGGCAATACTTGTGGGATTGGCCATCAGCCTGATTATGACGGTTTTCCAAAAGGTTGACTACCGTCTTATGGCAACTTCAAGAATCTTTAATCTGTATATGAACTTTAATGCTGCGGCAAATTTGAATCTGTTTCTGGAAAGCTGCAAAGAGAGGAATATACAAATTATTGATATCCAGGCATTTAAAGCTAAGGGTAAGGGAGAAGACGGTATCATTGTCATGATCACATTGAAAACTGCAAAAAGAGAGCCCCGGGGGAACGTACTGCAGTTTTTTGGTATGGCCGAGGGGCTTAAGTATATGGAGGAATTGTAGTTTGATGGATAAAGAATTACAGGTTGACAGGAAGAATCGTTGATCGCCATAGGCACATCCCTGGGATTATAGCGGAGCTTATCAGATTGTGAAAGAGGCTGGAGGAGTGGTGGCTGAATTCGATGGTTCACCGGTACAGTTTCATATAAAGAGCCATCTCGTAGTCAGCAATGGGTATATTTGGCATGAGATGCAAAAGGAAATAAATATTTAGATTCAAGTGTATATGCCCTTCCTGTGGCAGGCAAACTGTTTTGCTGCAGGAAGGGGCATAGGGTTGTAATGGGCTAGAAAAACAGAAAATACCGTGGCGTGCGGCTTTTGTACTGCAAATACTCTTCCCCAAAGGCATGGGGCAAATATGTTTCTTCCTCCAGGATCTGTAAATGCAGCAGCAGGATGCCAATGACCGCCGCAACCAGAAGGAGGACGTTTGGCAGTGCAAGTGCAGAGCCAAGGTACAGCATGTCAAAGCCCACAAAGGCGGGATTTCTGCTGATGCTGTAAATTCCACTTGTTACAATGGCAGTCTTTTGGCTTTCGTCCACACCTGCCCGCCAGCTGTCACGCATGGAGGTAATAGCCAGGATAAAGAAAATGACGCCGCCTCCTGTAAGCGCGATACCAACCCACCGAATGCTTGCTGGGAATTTGAGAGTAAGTATGAACCGGGAAAAGAAAACACTTGCATACTGAATGACTGCAATGCTGTAGGTAGCCGTTAACAGGGCCGTTTCAATTGCAGCCGTTTTAGGAGGCTTGCGGCCCTTTGCCAACCGGTTTGTATGAATGCCCTTTTTCCGGAGAAGTATCTGTTTCATAAAATATCCAATATAAAAACAGGTTATTAATCCAAATACACTGATCTGAAAGATCACTCTATCACCGCCTTATACGTAGTACTTCAAAGTATACCATGGAACGATTGAAATGAACATCAAACAATGTTTTAAAAATATATAGTAATAGGGTTTCAGAGCCCGGGAGGTGTTACCGTAACGTCCATGATCCATAAGTATCACCTTCCAGTCAAACCTTTGACCGCAGCAATTTCCTGGCCGCTGCTGGATATTAATACCAGCACATCGCCGGCAAGTATCCTCGTTTCGCCGCGGGGGATCATGGCAGTATTGCTCCGCAGGATGCAGCCTATGATCACTTCCTTTGGAAGATCGATCTCCCAAAGTTTTTTACCAACTACCGGAGCACTGCCGGTAATAGGCACCTCTGCGATTTGGATCCGCCCTTCTCCAATGGGGACAATATTTGCCATTTCATCAACAAACGCCTGCTGTTCGATGATGCTTGTCACGGCAGAAATGGCGCATACCACACTGTCAATGCCCATTGTGTAGAAGAAGTCTGTTTTCTTCGGATCGGACACCAATGCAACAGTTTTTTTGATGTGGAAACGTTTTTTACACAGCTCACAAACCACAAGATTGTCTTCATCCTTTGATGTCAGTGCAATTGCAATGTCNNTGCAGCATCTGCGTCTTCTAAAACAAATGGCTTAGTCCCGTCTCCGTAGATGACGGTCAGTTTTTTGATCTCAGCCAGTTTCAGGCAGTCATCATAGATATCATTAATAGCGGTCACCTGATACCCTCGCTTAATCAGTGAAAGGGCGAGAGATTTTGATTTGCTTCTGCCGCCCACAAGCAGGGCTTTCTTTTTCATTTTGTTTCCTCCTTAAGCTCACAGGCTGTTTTATCAACTTTTTCCGTGCTGCCTGTCTTGAGCAGCATTTTATCTATCTCCTTTACAGACAAGATGGCCGGACAGATGGTGTCAATTCCGAATTCGCGGTATACACATTCCCGCTCAGGATCATAAAGCCGGGCAATAACACGGTTGACCTTAAATATTTCCCGGGCAATCTGGGCAACCATCACATTGACATTATCATTATTCGTGACGACCACAAGAACATCTGCCTTATCGATCTGCGCTTCCTGTAATACGTCAAAATCCATACCGTCACCGGAAACGGATAGCCCCCCGAAAGTCGGTGAAAGTTTGCGGAAGGCCTCCTTATTCCTGTCAATGATGAGCACGTTTCCGCCCTCCTCTGACAGAGTATTTGCAAGGTTGGCACCTAACCTTCCGCATCCAATGATTATGAAATACTCAGATAAATTCTTAGATGAAACCAGTCTCATATCCATTTCCTCCTGTCCGCATATCCGATGCTCTGTGCACCGGATTCTTTTGTATAATCAACCGGATATTCTTCCGGACAATCGCTTTCGTCATAAGCAGTCCGGCCCCGGGAAAAGAAAGTTCCGAAGCTGTCCAGATTTTGCCGAGCCGGCAAGTAGGAAGGGTCCAATGCCCAGGCAGCGCGGAAGTGTTTCATGGCCGCTATATGATCCCCTTCTTTTTCAAGAATCACACCAAACAGATTATGCGGTTCTGCTGCATGAGGGTATTTTCCTATTGCGTCAGATATAAGTCGCTCACATTCCCTGTATTCTCCTGCGAGTGCAAGACTTCGGACAGAAGTACAAAGCGCGTTCAGCTCTTTTTTGCTTTCAGATATTGCCAGCTCTTTCATGATCAAGCCTCCTTTGATGCATCTTTCCTCTTTACATGATTATCATATCGTGGATCCCGTGACTGTGTTGTGAGAGGCAGGGGGGTCCTGTGAGAAAGCTGTGAGAAAAATTAATAATTTACAAAATAAAAAAACCGCCTCGGAAACCGGGACGGTCTTTTTATTCTTTCTTATTCATCAACAAGCCGGTAGCCAACTCCTATCTCAGTAAGAATGTATCTAGGTTTTGCCGGGGTCGGTTCGATCTTTCGGCGAAGTCCGGCCATGAGTGCCCGAAGCGCCTGAGTATCAGTTCCGTACCCTACGCCGTAGATTTCTTTTAAAATGTATTGGGTAGTCAGTACCTTCCCTGGATTCTTTAAAAACAGTGTCAGCAAATGATATTCAAGGGGGGTGACATGGAGTTGGGCACCTTCCAGGGATACAATACGTTTTTCCAGGTCTATGGAAAGACCTCCCACGGAAAGAACAGTCTGTGCCTTAGTGACACCGATTTTATATAAATGTCGTAATGCAACCCGGATCCGGGCCATCAGCTCTGTCGCAGAAAATGGTTTTGTCAGATAATCGTCTGCGCCGCTGTCTAAAGCTGCCGCCTTTTCCTTATCCTGATCCCGGGCTGATACAACAATGATAGGCATTTCTGACCATTCACGTACCTTTTTAATGACCTCCATACCGTCAAAATCTGGCAGGCCAAGGTCAAGTAGCATTAAGTCGATCTGGTGAGAGACAAGAATGGAAAGGGCGTTTTGTGCCGTACTTGCCGTAGTATAGGGAAAGCCTTCCTGCTTTAGGGCATAGCAGATAAAATTTCGTATNNCGTATTTGGGTATCATCCTCAACAACCAGGATTGTTTCATTTTTGCTAGTCATAATTCTCAGCCTCCAATGGCAGGGTAAAAGTAAACTCCGCACCGCCATTCTTTCTGTTTTTAGCAGATAAAGTCCCGCCGTGTGCCTTAACTATGGATTCGCATATTGCAAGTCCTAAGCCCACACCCCTCTGTGAATCCGCCTCTTTTCCATGAGTCGTATAAAACATTTGAAAAATATGGTACATATCCACTGAAGCAATTCCTGTGCCCCGGTCGGCGACAGTGAACACGGCAACTCCTTCTTCTATATTTTCTCTTACAGTTACAGAGATTTCCCCTGCCGGCGGTGTGTGCTTTATGGCGTTATCCAAAAGATTCACAAGAACCTGGTCTATCAGCTTTGCATCCATTGGAACCAGCATCACGGTATCTGGGATATGCACCGCGATTTCCCGTTCTGGCGCCCGTTTTCCGATGGCCATAACCGCAACGCCGATNNACTTGTTCCCATAATGCCGGAAAGAGGGGTGCGCAGGTCGTGGGAAATGGCGCGGAGCAGATTGCTGCGATAACGTTCCTGAGCGACTTCTTCCTTAGAATTGATCCGTTCCTGGGCGCTTCTGAAACTGTCCATAGCAAGTGCAGCACTTTCCAACATGGAACGGAGCAGACGCAGCTGGGCATCGCTCATTTGTTCCGCTGCTTCATTGGGAATCCGTAATATACCAAGTATCGCCTCTCGGCCGTTAATGGGCCAGTCATAAAATTCTGCTCCCACAACGTAAGCTGCCTTCAGGTTCTCCATACGGCGGAGGAGGGATTCCTTGTCTTCCACGTTCCGGCGAATCTGTTCATTTGTGTTTTTCTGTTGGATAAAGCTCTGTTCCGGTTGGCCGTTTTCATCAAAGCAAAGGCAGGCGGCACGGCAGTTCAAAATATCGCTGATGGTTTTAACGGTGATTCCTGCAATGTCGGAAATGTCTGCCGCATCGGATAAATGACTTGTAAGCTGGTACAGGGCACTGGCTTCCGCCTCTTTTTCCCGTGCCTCCAATGCATTTTGCTTTACTTTTGTAGTCAAGGCACTAGTGATAATAGAAGTAACGGTCATGATTCCAAAGGTGACAAAATAGGTGGGGTCATTAACTGAAAGTGTAAAATACGGTTCGGTGAAAAAATAATTGAACATACAAGTCGCAATGACTGTGGCAGTAATGCCATAGGCATATCCTCTTGTAAACCGTGCCGTCAGCAATACGGACAAAATATAAACAACAACAATATTTGTTTCAGGAAAGCGAAGANNGAAAGCGGAACAGCAAGCAGATACCCGTAGCCGCTGCTATAAAAAGAAAGACGGTAAGAATATAACTGCGATGCTCATCCCGATTATTTTCTGCCATTTTGCCGCCTCCTTGCGATGTACGTCTGTTAACAGGCTTTTTGTTTGCACATGTACCGCTGATCATTGTTTCCGGGCGTACATATGTTTTATCCTTCCCATAACTGATTCATATAATTATAATTGTCTGAATAAATAATTGCAACAGCAAAACCATTCATTGCTGATTCGTCAGGATGGGAGTATAATGCATCTAAAAGAAAATCTGTTTTTTGTATCACCGGCTGGCAGCAATAGAAGATAGGAAT
>DJBG01000064.1:14403-14690 GCA_002429965.1 Hungatella sp. UBA5982 | reverse complement strand
TTCTTTTTTATTGGCTTCCTTTTCTCATTTTTCATAGCATTCACGATCCTTTCGCTTAAAGGCACAAATGATTTCTCCTTGCGGCCGCTTCACTTCCACTTTCCATCTGATCTGCGGCCGCTCCTATACCCGGCTGATTTATTTCATCTGGCCTTATGAAAGCTTAATAGCCAATCGTCTCCTTTGCATACTGGGAAGCATTCTTAACCGCATCTTCCGGTGTTTTCTGTCCTAATACCGCTGAGTTAAATTCACTGATCGCATTGTTGGTTACTCCGGAAGGTAAG
>DJBG01000064.1:0-14393 GCA_002429965.1 Hungatella sp. UBA5982 | reverse complement strand
TTAAGGAATCTGTTATGGCATCCCAGTTTTCTATTGTAGTTACGCTTTCCACCTTCCAGGCCCCTTTTTCTGCTATGGATTTGATTGCAGAAGGATTTCCGCTTGCCTTTGAGTTAATGGTCTGCCCTTCCTCGCCCATCAGGTATTCAATTACTTTAAAAGCTGAATCCTGATTCTTGCTCTTTGCATTAATGCTGTAAAAACCGGTATGTAACGTGTTATATTTCAGTTTGTCGGTAGGGATTGATGCTATATCCCAGTTAAAGGCTAGCCCTCCGCCGTAAGTTCCGATATTCCAGCTTCCCTGCCAGCTCATAGCCGCTTTTCCGNNCGTCTTTGACCATTTGTGCCACATCAGAAACATAAGAAACCGCACCGTCACCGATTACCAGCTGTCCCTTAGCCGGGTCAAAAACCTGATCTCCTGCACCGCCGATACCTGCCCACCAGGTCTGGGTATTGGGAAGAGCGCTGCCATATACCTCAGTCGTGCCGTCGGCCGCCTTTTTGGTAAGCTTCTCTGCCGCCGCCTTATAATCTGCATAAGACCAGTCATTTGTCGGGTAGGCAATGCCTGCCGCATCAAACAAATCCTGGTTGTAATACAACACTTCCGTAGCTGCACACCAGGGCAAACCATAGGTACCGCCCAGGCCCTGAGACAGCTTTGCAACCGCATCAATAAAATCATCCGTTTTAATTGTGGATTTTGCCAGATAATCATCAAGCGGAATGATTCCTCCTACCTGGGCAAAGTTTGCAATGTCATTTTCCCAGATAACGTAAATATCAACGGAATCATTCCCGGTTGAAACCATCTGGTTCAATTTAGAGGAATAATCGCTTTCCGGGAACACTGTCACTTCCACGTCAATACCTGTCGCTTTTTCAGCCTGTACATACATATTAAGAGCTTCATCTTTACTCGGCTCATTCCAGACTGCAATGGTCACTTTCTTTCCGGCTTCAGCTGAATCCGTCTTACTGCTTTCCCCTGCCTTGGACTCAGTACTTCCGGCCACAGTCCCTTCCGGCTTTTCTGTTCCCTTGGCGCCGCAGCCGGCTAATGAACCGCAAACCACAGCTGTTGACAGAAGCAATGCCAGTAATTTCTTTCTTCCCATAATAAACCCTCCAATAAATTATATTATTTTTTATTTAAACGATTAAATAACTTTTTTAAATTTTGGCCGATTGATATTGATATCCATCAGCCAAACATTATCTATTTAATCGTTTAAATTAAATTCATAAAAAAATATACACAATAATGTACAATTTTAATATATATCCTTTTTATTTATTTGTCAATATTTTAATTAAATTTTATATAATTCTTTTTTTATTGGTGATTTTATATATTTAAAGGTTTAAATTAAAAAGTGTGCTTATACCCTACTGCCGCTATTTGTCAATAACAAGTTTATATATGAAAACGAGGCAGGATTCCCGAAAATCCTGCCTCGTTTGCCGGGATTACGTTTATTTTATCTGCTCATCTCACTCTGAGGTCCTTTGTCATTATGGTCTTTTATAACGGTATTGGCCTCGCTTAAGTCAGAAGTAGGAAGATCTCCTGGTATGGTATTCTTTAAAGCAGCGGCCGCATTGCCGTACTGGACTGCCTTCATGCAGTCCCCTCCGCTGCTTAAAAGGCCATAAAGGGCACCTGCAATATAAGCATCTCCGCTACCGATCCGATCGACAACATCAATGTTGCGGTATGGTTCTTCCTCGTAATATTCATTTCTGGAAGCATCGTAAATCACAGAGCCAAAGGTATGGCTCTTGGGGCTGTGCACGATCCTTTGAGTGGAAGCTACAACGGAAATGGGATATTCCTCCGTAAAGCTCTTCATCATTTCCTTAACGGTCCCCTCCTTCTTAAAGGTCAGTCTGGCCGTTTCTTCTGAGCAGAAGAAAATATCCACATAGGGAAGAATCTGTTCAATACACACTCTGGCTTCCTCTCCTGTCCAGAGATTGCCACGGAAATTCACATCAAAGGAAATGATGGTTCCTGTCTGCTTGAACTTTTTGATCATATCAGTGGCTGTCTTCCTGGTATTCTCACACAAGGCCAGGGTGATTCCTGTGGTGTGGAAACAGGTAGTTGCCCTATACATCTCCTCCGGGAAGGAAGAGGTGCTGATCTGAACAAAAGAACTGTTCTTTCTGTCGTAAATGACCTTGGGTTTCCTTGGATATGCTCCGTATTCATAATAATATAGCCCCAGCCTTGCATTCGAGCTGTTATCGTAAACAAAATAGTCATCGCTGATTCCATAGGAACGGACTTTATTCTTTACAAAATTTCCTATATCATTAAACGGAAGCTGGGTAACCACGCCGGTATGAAGCCCTAAAAGAGCCGCGCCTACGGCAACATTTAATTCTGCGCCGCCCACCTGTTTTTGAAAGGAATCTCCCCGGACAAGCCGTTCCACGCCTTCCGGAGACAGGCGTAACAGCAATTCTCCCAGGCTCAGTAAATCAAAAGGTCTGTCACTCATCTTGAACTTTCCTCCATAGTTTTTAAAAGGGGAGTCATTGCCCAATGACTCCCCTTCTCTATTTCGTATTGATTATCTCTGAACACGTCCTGAACCGTCACCGCCAGCCAGAGTATCAACGTCTTCTCTGGTTACCAGGTTGAAGTCTCCAGGAATGGTGTGCTTTAACGCGGATGCTGCAACACCAAACTCCAGAGCGCCCTTAAAGTCCTTGCCGTCAGCCAGACCGCAGATCACGCCAGCTGCGAAGGAATCGCCGCCGCCTACACGGTCAACGATAGGGGTAACACGGTATTTTTTGGAATGGTAGAACTCACGGGTTGCGCCATCCATGATGCATGCAGACCAGCCGTTGTCGGAAGCTGAGTAGCTTTCACGCAGGGAGCTGATCACATATTTGAAGTTAAACTTATCGATCATCTGATTGAAGATGTCTACATAACCCTGTAATTCCAGCTCGCCGGAAGTTACATCGGTGTTGCCTGGCTTAAAGCCAAGAACCTTTTCTGCATCCTCTTCGTTGCCGATGCATACATCAACGTACTGCATCAGGTTTGTCATGACTTTTTGAGCTTTCTCAGAAGACCATAATTTCTTACGGAAGTTTAAGTCTACGGAAACTGTTACGCCATGAGCCTTAGCTGCCTTTAAAGCTGCCTCAGTCAATTCTGCCGCTTCATCGCTTACTGCCGGTGTGATTCCGGTGAAATGGAACCAGTCCGCATCCTTAAAAATCTCGTTAAAATCAAAATTAGCTGCTGTTGCCGTAGCGATGGAGGAATGTGCTCTGTCATATACTACTGCAGACGCTCTCATGGCAGAACCTGTCTCTAAAAAGTAGATACCAAGTCTTTCGCCGCATTTTGCAATGTGCTTTGTTCCTACGTTGTATTTTCTTAAAGCAGCTACCGCACACTCACCGATGGGATTCTTAGGAACTGCTGTTACGAACTCAACGTCATGTCCATAGTTTGCCAGGGAAACAGCCACGTTAGCTTCACCGCCGCCGTAGTTTACATCAAATTCATCTGCCTGAATAAATTTCTCATTATTGGGGGTAGATAATCTTAACATGATCTCGCCCATGGTTACAAGTTTTGCCATTTTGTATTCTCTCCTAAAATTCTATTATTAATTTTTATTATTGGTTTTTCTTATTTGCGTGCTGCGGCTACTGCCTCAACGAATTCTTTTGCCTTAGCTGTTACTGCGGCAAAATCTCCTGTCTTAGCGCCCTTTGTCAAGCTGCTTCCGGTACCAACGGCATAAGCTCCTGCCTTGATCCACTTATCAACGTTGTCAACGTCAACGCCGCCGGATGGCATGAAATCACCCTGAGGAAGGGGTCCTTTAAAGGAGCTGATCGCTTCCGGTCCCATGATGTTGCCTGGGAAGATCTTGATGACATCACAGCCGCACTCCAATGCAGTAATTGCTTCGGTAGGTGTCATAACGCCTGGAAGCATAGGAACTCTGTAACGGTTGCAAAGCTTGATCGTCTCAACATTTAAGCCAGGGCTTACTACATAATTAGCGCCTGCAAGGATTGCTGCTCTTGCTGTTTCCGGGTCAAGAACAGTACCTGCCCCAATAACAACATCTTTATTTTTACTATATTTTTCAGACATTTTTGCGATGAATTCAATTGGATTTCCTTCATCCATGGTCATTGTGATTTCAATAAAATTGATGCCGCCTGCGATGATGGCGTCAACTACCTTCTCGCCCTGCTCAAAGTCCTTTGCACGAACAACAGCGACCAGACAGTCTTTTTTCATCTTTGATAAAACCTGTTCTTTTTTCATCATCCTTTTACTCTCCTTCTTTAATTTCGTATATACGAATCAATTTCATATTTACGATTCCTATACTTGAAATATTAATCGTTTCCATCCATTTTGTCAACAGGTATTCCTTATATTTTTCCAAGAAAGCCTAACAAACGGGAAACCTCCATGCTCTTTTCGGAAACCAGCTTTCCCAAAGCCTCATAATCATTAGAAGGCTTATAAAGGCTGGACACGCTGATGGCTCCCAGCACATTGCCATCCCGGTCAAAAACCGGGGCTCCCACACACTGCATATGCTCCTCCATTTCTCTGGCATCAAATGCATAGCCTCTTTCCCGGACCTTTTTAAGTTCTTCCAGAAGCTGCCCTTTGTTTCTGATGGTTCTCTCGGTGTACTGTGTGAATTTCAGCCGGTTGATCATCTGCTCTCTGGCCTCATCATCGCTGTAGGCTAGAATCACCTTTCCAAGGGAGGTACAGTACATGGGATTTTTAGAACCAACGGTAGCTGTAGTAATAATAGGGTTTTCCGGTTCGAACTTACATATGTATACCACATGATGATCCGACGGAATCCCAAAAAAGACTGTTTTTCCCACTTCCTTAGAAAATGCCTTGAGCACCGGCTCAATGATTCCGATAAAATCCAGATTATTGGTATAGTTAATGCCGATGCGGTAGGCCATTAAGCCTATGGTATAATTCTGCTTTTGTCCCCTTGCCACATTCACCATGCCCATCTCGGCAAGGGTTGTCACAATATCGTAGGCGCTGGTCTTGGGCAGATCCAGCTTTTCACAGAGATCGTCCAGGGTAGCTCCCTCCGGTGTTCTGGAGATCAGCTTTAAGATCTCAACGGTTCTTTGCGTCGTTCTGTTCAGTTTCATGGTTTGGCCTCCATTTCTATGTCCTAGTATACTCCGGAAAACCGGAAAAAAGCAAGATTATTTTCGCATATACGAAACATTTGTAAGTATTTACAAAATACAAGGGATTTCATCTGATTTTTTACGAAAACAATAAATCAGGGATTGTAATATTTATCATAATTATGTATAATGAACTGGGTATGTAAATACTTACAATTACGGAGGTGATGTTTTTGAATATCTATGATGTTTCCGAACATGCTCACGTATCGATTGCCACTGTTTCCCGCGTCATCAACGGAAATCCCAATGTCAGCGAAAAAACCAGAAAACGGGTTCTCGACGTCATGGAGGAGCTGGGTTACACCCCCAATGTATTCGCCAGAAGCCTGGGATTAAATACGATGAAGACCATCGGAATCATGTGTGCCGATTCTTCCGACCCATGGCTGGCGGAGGCCATCTATTATCTGGAAAAGGAATTAAGGGGCAACGGTTACGATTCTCTCCTCTGCTGCACCGGCTATCTTCCCGAAACCAAGAAGAAGTATTTAGAGCTTCTGCGTTCCAAACGGGTGGATGCCATCATCCTGACCGGTTCCCATTATATAGAAGCAAAGCCAAAGGACAATGCCTATCTCCTGGAGGCAGCAAAGGATCTCCCCATTATGCTGGTCAACGGACAGCTGGAAGGGGAGCAGATCTACAGCACAGTCTGTGATGACCATGCCGCGGTCTATGATGCCACTTTACGGCTTTACCGTTCCGGCCGTTCTTCGGTGCTCTATCTCTATTCCGGGAATTCCTTCAGCAATTTCCACAAGCTTTCCGGCTATCGGGATGCCGTAAGAGATGCCGGTTTTATGATCCGGGATGAGCTTATGGTGCTCTGTCAAAAGGACTTGGATGCTGCCATGGAACGCTTAGATACGATTTCCCGTTCCGGAGTTCATTTTGATGCGGTACTGGCTTCCGAGGATATTCTGGCCGTTGGAGCCGTAAAATATGCAGACAAGGCAGGACTCAAGATCCCTAAAGATTTAAGCATCATCGGATACAACAATTCCATCCTGTCCAGATGCACGACTCCGGAAATTACTTCCGTGGACAATAAGGTGGAAGCTCTTTGCACTACCACCGTAAACACTCTGATGAAAGTGCTTGAGGTGGGAAATGTACCGGCAAAAACCTCCATCACTCCGGAGCTTATAAAACGAGGTACTACTAATTTTTAATTTCACATATTCAAGGAGGACTCTCTATCATGAAACAGTTTATGGACAAGGACTTTTTACTGTCTACCGATTCAGCAAAAAAGCTTTATCACACCTATGCAGAGAACATGCCTATCGTAGACTATCACTGCCATATCAACCCCCAGGAAATCTATGAAGACCGCAAGTTTGATACCATTACCCAGGTATGGCTGGGCGGTGATCATTACAAATGGCGTCAGATGCGCTCCTGCGGCGTGGATGAAAGATATATTACAGGGGATGCTTCCGACCGTGAGAAGTTCCAGAAATGGGCAGAAATCCTGCCAAGGCTGATCGGTAATCCTCTCTACCACTGGAGTCACTTAGAGCTTCAGAGATATTTTGGCTATACCGGTCATTTAAACGGCAATACAGCAGAAGAAGTATGGAATCTGTGCAGTCAAAAGCTTCAGGAAGATTCCATGAGTGTCCGCAACTTAATCAGACAGTCAGGTGTCAAGCTGATCTGTACCACCGACGATCCTGCCGATACCCTGAAGTGGCACCAGAAAATTGCCGCTGATTCAACCTTTGAAGTAAAGGTACTTCCTGCCTGGAGACCTGACAAGGCCATGAACATCGAAAAACCGGATTTTGCTGCCTATATGGCAAAATTATCTGCTGTCAGCGGCGTGGAAATTAAGGATTTTGCTTCCTTAAAGACCGCTTTAAAAAACCGCATGGAGTTCTTCACCAGCCAGGGCTGCGGCGTATCCGACCATGCGCTTGAATATGTCATGTATGCTCCTGCTGATGAAGCAGAGCTTGATACAATCTTTGCAAACGGACTTTCAGGCAAAGCAATCTCTAAAGAAGATGAATTAAAATACAAGACCGCCTTTATGCTGTTCGCAGCAAAGGAATACAACCGCATGGGCTGGGTGATGCAGCTTCATTACGGCTGCAAGCGTGACAACAATGCCATGGCGTTTGAAAATCTGGGACCTGACACTGGTTTCGACTGCATCAACAACTACGCCCCTTCCGCGCAGATGGCTGATTTCTTAAACGCATTAAGCGCAACCGATGAGATCCCCAAAACCATCATCTACTCCTTAAATCCTAATGACAATGCCTCCATCGGCACCATCCTGGGCTGCTTCCAGAGCAAATTCCCCGGAAAGATCCAGCAGGGCTCCGCATGGTGGTTCAACGATCATAAAACTGGCATGACCGAGCAGATGATCTCCCTGGCAAACTTGGGATGCCTTGGTAACTTCATCGGAATGCTTACCGATTCCAGAAGTTTCTTATCCTATACCAGACACGAATACTTCCGCAGAATCCTCTGTGAACTGGTAGGCGGCTGGGTGGAGAACGGAGAATATCCGGATGACCAGGATGCCTTAAAAGAAATCATTGAGGGAGTTTCCTTTAACAATGCAATAAAGTATTTTAATTTTGAAGTATAATCCCAGGGACTGGTGCCGCAGAAAGCTGCGATGACTGTTTTTCAGTGAACAGGTCTGAGGGAGAAGAAAAGCAAAAGGAGTTCGATCCTTTCAAGAAAGATCGAACTCCTTTTTTTATTTTACTGAATCACCTTAACTGGACATTTCGCTGCGCATTTTCCGCAATTCGTACATTTCTCATAGTCTATCACCGCAACATTGTTATCCATGTGAATGGCGTCAAATTCGCACTGCTTTGTACACAGCATACAGCCAATACAGCCAACCTCACACTTAGCCTTCACATCCTTGCCCCTGTCATGGGAATTACACTGAACCAGGTGCTTAGCCTTGTATGGAACCAGGTCAATCAGATTGTTGGGGCAGGAAGAGACACATTTGCCGCAGGCTACGCATTTTTCCTTATCCACCACCGCTATTCCGTCAACTACATGGATGGCGTCAAATTCACAGGCTTTTACACAGGAGCCGTAACCCATACATCCATAGATACAGGCCTTTTCACCGGAGCCGGGAACCGCCGAGATCATCCGGCAGTCGTCAATTCCGTAATAATTGTACTTAACCTTTGTCTTATCGCAGGTACCCTTGCATTTTACAAAAGCAACCTTCTTTTCCATGGAGCTGGCGGAAACGCCCATGATCTCTCCGATCCTTTCCGCTACTGCCGCGCCGCCCACCGGACAGGCAGAAACATCTGCCTGGCCCAGTGCAATGGCCTTAGCCAGGGCATCACAGCCTGCATATCCGCAGCCGCCGCAGTTGTTACCTGGAAGCTCGTTTCGGACAAGGATCTCTTTTTCATCAACTTCTACTTTAAATTTTTCGCTGGCAATACCCAGGAACACACCGATCAATATTCCGATGATGCCCACAACGGCTGCCGCAAATATAATACCTGTTACCATTCTTTCGTCTCCTCCTTATTTAATTAATCCGGAAAATCCGAAAAATGCGATTGCCATCAGGCCCGAGGTAATCAGGACAATGGGAGATCCCTTAAAAGAATGGGGAACGTCATTGTTTTCGATTCTTTCGCGGACACCTGCCAGCATAACAATGGCAATGGTAAAGCCTACGGAAATACCGACACCGTTGACAACACTTTCCAGAATGTTATATGCCTTCTGCACGTTGGTCAGGGCCACGCCCAGAACCGCACAGTTGGTGGTGATCAAAGGAAGATACACTCCCAGCGCTTCATAAAGAGCGGGCATGGACTTCTTTAAAAACATTTCTACAAACTGCACCAGAGCCGCAATGACCAGGATAAATACAATGGTCTGTAAAAACTCCAGATGCATACCAACTAAGATACCCTTGTAAATTAAGCTGGTAGCAAATGCTGCAATGGTAATTACGAAAATAACGGCTGCGCCCATACCGGCAGAGGTCTTCACATTTTTGGAAACTCCAAGGAATGGACAAAGGCCAAGGAACTGGCTGAGCACTACGTTGTTGACCAATGCGGAGCCAATGGCAATTAATAATAATTCTTTCNNTATTTAATTCCGCTTCCTTTTTCGCTGCTTCTGCTTTCTTCGCCGCTTCTGCCTTCTTCGCTTTCAGGGCTTCTTCCTCCTGCTTTTTCCTGGTATCAAGAATGTCATGGTTAGACATACAGGAAGAACCGGTACAGGAAGCACAGTTGCCGCCGCACGCCAGCTTGGACTGGGAAGCGGAACCATTGGTCGCGGAAGGCGCTTTAAACTTATTCTGAAGAGCCGTTAAAATTGACAGCACAAAGAATGCGCCCGGAGCAAGGACAAAAATAGAAATATGGTAATCTTCCGGGATAATGGTGTATCCGAATATGGCGCCGGAGCCTAAAAGCTCACGGACAAGTCCGATGCAGGTAAGAGCGATGGTAAAGCCAAGTCCCATACCAATTCCGTCAAAGGTGGATACCATGACACCATTCTTGGAAGCATAGGATTCTGCACGGCCTAAAATAATACAGTTTACCACGATAAGGGGAATATAAATTCCAAGTGCAGAGTACAGGCTGGGTACATAAGCCTCTAAAAGGAGCTGCACAATCGTAACAAGAGTCGCAACGACAACAATATAAGCCGGAATCCTCACCCGGTCCGGAATGATGTTACGAAGGGCAGAAATAAGCATATTTGAAAATAGCAGCACCACGGTCGTGGAAAGCCCCATGCCCACACCGTTCACCGCCGACGTGGTAACAGCCAGGGTCGGGCACATGCCAAGCATCAGAATGAAAGTCGGGTTTTCTTTTACAATACCGTTATATAAACGTTCCATACATTTGTTGTTCATCTTCCCACCTCCTAACGGTCAATACTTTGATGCACGTAATACAATGCGGCATTGACTGCATTGGTTACTGCGCTTGATGTAATGGTAGCGCCGCTGATGGCATTGATCTCCCCATCACCGGCATTTCCTGATTTGGTAACGGTAAGGGATTCCTCGTTCTTACCAGCATACTGGCCCTTAAACGCCGGTTCCTTTGCCTTTAAGCCCAGGCCAGGGGTATCGCTGATCGCAAGAAATTCAATGCCGTTAATCGTTCCATCTTCCTTGATGCCTACCGAAATCTTTACGACTCCGCTGTAGCTGTCATCGGAATGAGCGANNGAGCGGTGATCACATAACCCAAGACAGTCCCGCTTCCATCCACTGCCCGAAAGGCATTGTCAACACCAACTTTTCCAAAATTCTGGGATAGCAGTTCTGTGTTGCAGGCTTCCACCGCCGCTTTCATCTTTTCATCCGATGTAAAGTCAGCCGCTTCGGGAAATACTTTCTTATATGCCGCCAGATTGGCCGCCTCAGTTGCCTTTTCAATGGGTTCCTTTGTAATCTGATAAGCGCCGCCCAACAAAAAGCCGGAAATCAGGGTTATTACAAATAAAATTAGTGCGTCCTTCATAAATCCGCCGTTTTTCATCTTACTTTCCCTCCTTTCCAAATGCTACCGGTAGAGAGATCTTCTCAATCAAAGGCACCAGGATGTTGCTGATGATGATGGCATAGGAAACGCCTTCCGCGGAAGCGCCGAAAAGACGGAATAATCCGGTCAGCACGCCTAAAAGAACGCCGAAAAGGATCTGTCCCTTTGGAGTGATTGGGCTGGTCACATAATCGGTAGCCATGAAGAACGCACCGAAGATAAGACCGCCGCCGCATAAATGAGTCAGCACATACATGAGATCATGCTGGCCGAAAATAAATACGAATACAGCAAAAGTGATCAGATAAACAGCCGGAATCCGGATGGAAATCACTTTTCTGAACAGGAGGTAGGCTGCACCCACGAGCAGGGCAATTACAGACACCTCACCAATGGTTCCCGAAATTTTACCGATGAACATAGATGTTATGTCAACTACATCGCCCACCTTTAATGCGGCAAGGGGAGTTGGACCTGCAACTGCGTCACTATATGTAAAGTCCGTCATCTTGCCTGCAAAAGAAATGAGCAGGAAGCATCTTGCCGCCAGTGCCGGGTTCATGAAGTTCTGGCCCAGGCCGCCGTAAAGCTGCTTTACTACGATGATGGCAAATACACCGCCCAAAAACGGAATCCATAAAGGAATAGCCGGGGGCATGTTAAGACCCAGGATCATTCCGGTCACCAGGGCACTTCCATCGCTCACGGTAATGGGTTTTCCCATAAGGGTTTCAAATACATATTCACTTAGAATACAGGATAATACACTGATCAGCAGAATCAGTGCTGCTTTTACCCCAAACTGATATACACCATACGCAGACGCGGGAATCATGGCAATAGCAACATCCAGCATAATATTCTGTGTTGTAACCTGATCCCTGACATGAGGTGATGATGATACGTTTAACAATTTACTCATGCTTCCTCCTCCTACGCTTTCTTTCTGCTTGNNCCGCAACTTCTTTGCGCATCTCTTTAAATGCCTGGGTAAGAGGTCTTCTGGCCGGACAGATATAAGCACAGCAACCGCATTCGCAGCATTCCATGCCATTTAATTTAACAAACCGTTCCATGTCAGACCGTTCCGCCGCCTCCATGATCAGCTGCGGGACAATATTGCCCGGACATACCTTTACACATCTTCCACAGCGGATGCAGGCGGTAGGCGCATTTCCTGCCACTTCGTCTTTTGTCATGCAGGTAAGGGCGGAGGAAGTCTTTGTAACGGGAATATTAAAGTCGAACAAAGCCTGCCCCATCATAGGACCTCCGGAAATTACCTTTTCCGGTTCCGTCTTAAAGCCGCCGGAAGCCTCTAACAGCTCGCTGTAGCTGGTCCCGGTCCTCACATTGTAGTTCTGGGGATTAGCTACGGCATCTCCGGTCACCGTGATGATACGGCGGATCAGCGGAATGCTCTTTGCAACCGCATTATAAATAGAAATTACCGTATCCACATTGTCTACCATGCAGCCTGCGTCAGCCGGAAGCATGGTGGAATTGATCTTTCTTCCTGTCACGGCATAGATCAGGGTACGCTCGCCGCCCTGAGGATATTTGGTCTGTAAAGGACAGACTGTGATCCTGGGCTCATCCTTTACAAGCTCCGTCATCAGCTTGATCGCTTCCGGTTTGTTGCTCTCAATGGCGATTACTCCCTTTGCATTATCAAACAGCTGCAGGATTATATTAAGTCCTTTAATGATACTTTCCGGCTCTTCTAACATCATCCGGTAATCAGAAGTTAAGTACGGCTCGCACTCCGCTCCGTTGACAATGATCGTATCGAGCTTTGATTCATCCTTTGGCGCCAGCTTCACATGAGTTGGAAATCCCGCTCCGCCAAGACCGACTACCCCTGCTTCTTTTACAAGGTTCCTGATCTCTTCTTTTGATAAGGTCTTTGGATCACGCTCTTTGCCGAATCCGTCCACCGTCTGATACTTTCCGTCATTTTCAATGATAATTGACTGGACCATAGAGCCATTAGCGACCAGTCTTGGTTCAATGGTTTTTACCGTTCCTGAAACAGAGCTGATCACGCAGGCAGAAATAAAGCCTCCCGGCTCCCCGATCTTCTGCCCAACCAGCACTTGATCACCTGCCGCCACCAAAGGTTTCGCCGGTGCACCGATATGCTGGGACAAGGGAAACACCATCTCGCCTTTTGGCTGCAGCACTTGTACAGGTTTATTTTCCGACAATTCTTTTCCTTCAAAAGGATGAATGCCGCCTTTAAATGTAGCCAGACCCATTTAACTAACCCTCTTTCTCTACAATTCTTGTACTCTCCTGGCAAAATTTCAGCATTTTGCCACCTGAAACAGTATAACATAATTTACAAACCGAAACAATGCATAAATACATATTGTATACTGTGTTTTATATACAATTCTTTATGTTTATCAGTGGTGTAACCAGGTATCAGCCCCCATTACCTCGTTAATTAAATAACAATTATCTGGAAATAAGATTCCATAATGTTTTCATAAAAACACAATTATTCGGTTATTTTTTTGTAATTCCTGATTATCAGCCTTTTTTTGACAGTGTTTTTAATTTTATACACTAATCTTCGTTATTTTTTTGTTAATTTTTTATAATATTTAAAGGTTTTTCTCCTATTTATATGTACCAAAATTATCATTAACTGCTTTATTTATTAGAAATTTTAATAAATAAAAAAGGAGCATTGTGAAAATGGAATCATAACTGACTCCATTTTCTTCAATGCTCCCCCTATGGGTGTGCAGCCGGTCTTTTGATTAATCCAGTTCCAATGCCCCGGTATAAAGCTGATAATATCTGCCTTTTTGTTTCAGAAGATCTTCGTGATCTCCCCGTTCAATGATCTCCCCATTTTCCAATACCATGATGGCATTGGAGTTGCGCACCGTAGACAGGCGGTGGGCGATCACAAACGTGGTCCGGTCCGCCATAAGGCGGTCCATGCCCCGTTCAATATGCTTTTCCGTTCTGGTATCCACGGAGCTGGTCGCTTCATCAAGGATCAGAACCGGCGCCTTTGAAATAGCTGCTCTGGCAATGTTTAAAAGCTGTCTCTGCCCCTGGCTTAAGTTGGCACCGTCTCCCTCCAGCACCGTGTCAAAGCCGGCGGGAAGCCTNNGCGGAAGCCGTTTTTGCTGCCTGGATCACCTCTTCATCCGTTGCATCAAGCCTGCCGTAACGGATGTTCTCCATGACGGTTCCTGTAAACAGATGGGTATCCTGAAGGACCATGGCAATATTCCGGCGTAAGTTTTCCCGCCTGATATGACGGATATCCACTCCGTCAATGGTAATTTCACCGCCCTGAATATCGTAAAAGCGGTTCAAAAGGTTTGTGATCGTAGTTTTTCCTGCTCCCGTAGAACCCACAAAAGCAATCTTCTGCCCTGGCTTTGCATATAGGCTTATATCCTTTAAAATCACTTTGCCGGGGTCATAGCCGAAGGTCACATTCTTTAGTTCCACAAATCCATTCATCGGCTCCAGCTCTGCCGCATCTTCGTCATCTGCAGGCTCCGGCTCCTCATCCATAATAGCAAATACCCGTTCTGCTCCCGCAAGGGCGGAGAAGACATTGGTCACCTGCATGGACATCTCGTTGATCGGACGGCCAAACTG
>DJBG01000100.1 GCA_002429965.1 Hungatella sp. UBA5982 | reverse complement strand
AACCTTGTAAAATCAGGTGAAATGGAAATCCTGGAAGCAGAACAGTTGTTAAAGGATCTTCCCTATGAAGACCTGGGCTATGCAAAGCTGGATCACCACAGGGCGCTTCGTTCCGGCTTTGGGGAGACGGTTTTTTGTCAGGGAAAACCGGACCCATACCTGGTGGAGATTTATAAGAAATTCTATGAAAGAGACGGAGAGGTGTTGGGAACCAGGGCCCGGGAAGAGCAATTTGAGCTGGTAAAATCCGCTGTTCCGGAGGTTGTGTATGATCCCATATCCAGGATCTTAAAGGTGGAGCGGCCGGGGAAAGAGAGAAAGGGCTGCGTGGCTGTCTGTACAGGCGGAACGGCGGATATCCCGGTGGCAGAGGAAGCGGCACAGACTGCGGAATATTTCGGCTGTCATGTGGACCGGATATTCGATGTGGGGGTAGCCGGAATCCACCGCCTTCTATCCCAGAGGGACAGGATCAGGAATGCCAACTGTATAGTTGCGGTGGCCGGAATGGAAGGTGCCTTGGGAACGGTCATTGCCGGGCTGGCGGACTGCCCGGTCATTGCGGTTCCTACCTCGGTAGGCTACGGAGCCAGCTTCCATGGGCTGTCCGCTCTTCTCACAATGCTGAATTCCTGCGCAAATGGAATTTCCGTTGTAAATATTGATAATGGTTACGGGGCCGGGTATATTGCTACACAAATCAATCGACTGGCGGTGAAATAAAATGGGAAAAATACTGTACTTGGAATGTAATTCAGGAATCAGCGGCGATATGACGGTAGGTGCTCTTTTAGACCTGGGAGCGGATAGGGAAGCTTTTACAAAGGCCCTGCAAAGCCTGGAGGTAGAAGGCTATCAACTTCATTTTGGCAGAACCAGGAAATGCGGCCTGGATGCCTATGACTTTGACGTTATTCTGGAAAACGAAGGGCATGACCATAAGGGGGATCACGGACATGACAATGATCATGAAGATGACTTCGGTCATAGTCATGATCATGATAAGGAGCATGAGCATAGCCACGAACATGATTGTGGTCATAGTTATGAGCATGATCACGAACATGGACACGGCCATAGTCATGGACAAGACCACCTTCAAGTCCACCGGAATCTTCAGGATATATACGCGATCATCGACAGGCTGGATTCCAGCAGCAGGGTAAAGGCAATGGCAAAGCGTATGTTTGATATCGTGGCGGAGGCAGAGTCAAAGGCACATGGAATCCCTGTGGAAGAGGTCCATTTTCATGAGGTGGGAGCCATTGATTCCATTGTGGACATCATCGGTGTGGCGGTCTGTGTGGACAGCCTGGGAGTGGATGAGATTGTGGTATCTCCTCTGGCAGAAGGATATGGCAGTGTCCGGTGCCAGCATGGTGTTATTCCGGTTCCGGTTCCTGCAACGGCCAACATTGTGTCGTCACATGGTCTGAAGCTTCGTCTTACGGACAATGAAGGAGAGATGGTGACTCCCACCGGAGCAGCCATAGCGGCGGCCCTTGGGACAAGAAAAAATCTTCCATCTTCTTTTCAGATCTTAAAGATAGGGCTTGGCGCAGGGAAAAAGGACTTTAAACAGGCAAACGTTCTGCGGGCCATGCTTCTTATGGAAGAGGAAGGAGCAGGAGAAAATATGTGGGTATTGGAAGCCAATATTGACGACTGCAGCGGGGAAGCCTTTGGCTTTGCCATGGAATGCTTATTGGAAGCCGGAGCGGCGGATGTCTGGTATACCCCTGTTTTTATGAAAAAGAACCGGCCTGCTTATATGCTCAGTCTGATCTGCCGGGAAGAAGAGATAAGTAAAATGGAGGATATCCTGTTCATTCAGACCACCACCATCGGAGTCAGAAGATACCCGGTATCCAGAACCATTTTAGACCGGAAGAAAAGGAAGGTTATGACGGAATTCGGAGAGGCGGAGGTAAAAATCTGCTCCTACAAGGGCAGGACGTTCTGCTACCCGGAATTTGAAAGTGTAAAAAGTATTTGCAGACAAAATGGGCTGGATTACCAGACTGTATACAGTATCATACGCAGGGAGACGGAGAAATAATGGAACAGAACATGATAGAAATAAAAATGAGACTGGAACAGATGATGGCGGATTATGCCAAAGAGGATATTTGCCTGGCTTTTTCCGGGGGAGTGGATTCCAGCTTATTGCTTAAGGTGGCAGCAGAGGCTGCAGGAAAGACGGGAAAAACCGTTTATGCGGTAACCTTTGACAGCCGCCTCCATCCCTCCTGTGATCTGGAGATCGCTGCCAGAGTGGCTAAGGAGCTGGGAGGAGTACATAAGATGGTTTCCGTCAATGAGCTGGAACAGGAGGAGATACGCTTTAATCCTGTTAACCGGTGCTATCTGTGTAAAAAGAAGTTGTTCCAGTCTTTGAAGGATTATGCGGGGGAAAAGAATATTCCTTATATCATGGATGGGACCAATGAAGATGATCTGCATGTTTACCGTCCGGGAATCAAGGCTTTAAGGGAGCTGGGAATCATAAGCCCCCTGGCAGAGCTTCATATCACCAAGGCCCAGGTCAAGGAGCTGGCCTCATGGTACGGAATCTCCGTGGCGTCCAGGCCGTCCGCTCCATGTATGGCGACCCGTCTTCCGTATAATACAGAAATTGATTATGATATCCTGAACCGCATTGGAAAAGGAGAGGAATTTGTAAGCTCTCTTGTGCNNACATTGTCCGCATCGAGGTGGACCGGGACGCGATGGGAGAAGTGATGGAAAAGGGTAAGGAGATCATCTCTTATCTGAAGGAGTTGGGATTTACCTATATCACCATGGATTTGGAAGGCTTCCGGTCTGGAAGCATGGATGTGGGGATCGAACCCATTGGGTGAAACAGATTGTGCTTCTTGTGATGTTACTGATATTACTGTGATAGTTTTTGAATTTATTCTGATACGAAAAAAGTGCGTTTCCATGTCCAGGAAACGCACTTTTTCGAATATTTCGTATTCGCTTATGCAACGATAGAAAGTGTAATAATGTATCGAAAGTTCTTTTGAAACTTATTAAAGTTTCTGCTTGCTCATAAATTGCCGGAAGAGGATTCGAAGGTTTTTTAAATTATAATATAGAATTGTGTATATTATTCAAAATGATTTATAGATCAATGCCGGTTTATATCAAGGGATATATGAAGATTGACAGGATTGGGCGGTGCATTGAATGTATATTTATTAATTATTAACTAAAAATAGGAATAAAAATAAGAAATAATGGAGTTTTTGAACACATATTAAAAATGTGTCGAATAAAATTTATGTAAAAATGCACAATTAAGTCTATTGTGTTTCAGTTTTATTTGTGTTAATATGTTATTAGGTTTTTTGCCCATAAACCTGTTTTTTAAACAAATGGAGGGCTAATTTTTTAGTAAAGGAGAAATATACCGTGGGTAGCAAAGCTTTGGTAAACATGGAACCGGTTGAAGTGTTTCAGTATTTTGAGGAAATCAGCAGTATTCCGAGAGGTTCGGGAAATGAAAGAAGAATCAGTGATTATTTAGTCTCTTTTGCAGAGGAACACAAGCTGGAGGTCATACAGGATAAAGCACTGAATGTAATCATCAAAAAGCCGGGTACCAGGGGCTATGAAGAAAGCCCCGGCGTTGTGATTCAGGGGCATATGGATATGGTTTGCGAGAAAAGGCCTGATGTAATTCATGATTTCATGACAGACCCCATTCAATTAAAAATCGTTGAGGATATGATTTACGCAAACGGAACGACTCTCGGAGGAGATGACGGTATCGCGGTCGCCATGGGGTTAGCGGTTCTGGCATCGGACACGCTGGAACACCCGCCGGTGGAATTGGTGGTTACCACTTCTGAAGAGACGGGAATGGATGGCGCCCATGTGTTGGATCCCAAAAACGTATCGGGTAAAACGCTTATTAATATTGACTCAGAGGAAGAGGGAATCTTAACAGTAAGCTGTGCAGGCGGCTGTACCTCCAAGATTAATATTCCCATAATATGGGAAAGTGCGAATCCCGGCCGGGCGGCTTATACAATTGATATTTCGGGCCTGAAGGGCGGTCACTCAGGAGTGGAAATACATAAGGGCAGAGCAAATGCCAATAAATTGATGGCCCGGCTGCTGAAAAGCGTAAGCTCAGAGATGGAATTAAACTTATGCTCCGTCAACGGAGGTTCAAAGCATAACGCCATTGCCCGTGATGCACAGGCTGTCGTGTGTGTAAATATAGATAATGTCTCAGAACTGAAAGAGCAAGTTTCCGGTTTGGAAGAAATATTTAAGGATGAATTTAAAACAGCAGATCCGGATATAAAAGTTGAGCTAAAGCCTGCTGAAAATATGCCGGAACGAATCATGTCAAAAGATACAAAGGAAAACATCGTTAATTTTATGTATCTGATTCCAAACGGAATACAAAGCGTAAGCATGGATATTGAGGGGTTGGTAGAGAGTTCATTGAATCTGGGGGTAGTTCAGACAAAGGAGGATAGTGTTGAAGTCATCAGTTCTATAAGAAGCTCTGTTGGTAGTATAAAGGATAATATTTACAATACCGTAGCCGCCATTGCCAGCCTTACAAATGGAAAGGTGACTGCTGAATCGGATTACCCGGAATGGAAATATAACCCCGATTCAAAAGTAAGACAGCTTTTTATCGATTTATACGAGAAATTATTTGGTGAAAAACCGCTTATAAGTGCAATTCATGCAGGACTTGAATGTGCGATTTTTGATAAAAAGTTTGATGGAAACTTAGATATGATATCCGTTGGACCAACAATGTTTGGAGTTCATACTGCGGAGGAGCATTTAAGTATTCCATCTACCCAGAGGACATGGAAGTTTTTAACAGAAGCACTGAAAGCTCTCAAATAGCAGCACAGGGGTGTGACTATTTTTTGAAATTTCAATTTATGGCAATAATTGAATCAAACAATGACTATATAAGAAAAGGGAGTACTGTGTATGAATCAAAAATTATCTAAAGGAGCATATGGCGGTGTATCCGGAAAAGACTACGTCCCATACGTTTCCAAAAGCTCAGGATTGGGTGGAAATATTACAGTATTAATCATTGGTATTCTTCTGTCTGCGTTGTTNNGCTTACTCGGGAATGAAAGCAGGTCTTACAGTTGCCGCCGGGATACCGGGCTCCATATTAGGTTCTGTATTTATTGCTATTTTTGCCAAGGAAAAGGGGATACTTGGAAAGACACTCATGCAGGGGATGGCAAGCGGTGGTGAATCAATTGCCAGCGGCATGATATTTGTATTACCGGCAATTCTTTTGATTGGTTCCAAAGTGACATTTCTGGAAGGCTTTGTGATCGATGTCGGTGGTGCAT
>DJBG01000028.1:318-8153 GCA_002429965.1 Hungatella sp. UBA5982 | reverse complement strand
TAATTTACTTAACGAAGGCAAACAAAGTACAGCCTGAATTCTACCCATAGGGCACTTAGTAAATCAGCCGTTCGATGAGCCCTTAGGCGAACCGAACTTCTTTTCCATTATTATACATGAATTTCAAATGAAAGAAAAGGTACAGCAGAAAATTTCCGCCATACCTTTTAATACCATTCAGTCAAGTTTACTGTATCCATACGCCGTCAGCTCCCACCTTATATCCGTCAGGAGTGGTCGTATTGGTAAGCAGCCTGCCCAGATAGCCATCGGACATGGTGTTAAAGTAATAAGCTTTTCCACCAATGATCTGCCAGCCTATCCTCATAGCGCCCATTGTACCGTCATCCACCGGATTTAAGTAATACCGGAGGCCTCCCTCATCAGCATACCAGCCGGTCAGCATATGGCCTTCCCAGTTAAACCGGTACCATCTGCCATCGATATACTTCCAGCAGTTTGAAGGCCAGCTTCCGTCACTGTACTGAAACCACCAGCCGGAAGGACTGTAGCGCCAGCCTCTCTGACAGCTGTAGCTGCCTGGTCCGTCGTCATCGTCATCATCGTCATCATCCCAGAAGTCAAAGGATTGACTTCCTTCAATAGGCCCTCTGATTTTCGTGCCTGAGCCGTTCCAACCCGGAAAATCCCGGACAGCCTGCCCGTCTGCGGCCATGGCGGCCGCCGGAAACAGAGCCGCTATCCATATAACAGCAACTGTCAGGGCCAGCTTTTTTGCAAACCTTCCCATACCTTCCCCTCCATTTAAAACCATGTACCTTACGGATTCTTTATTTAAAGATTCCCTTTTTTTTATGTTTGTCGCCTTCCCCTGTGCCGTTCATGGCTTCGTCAAACTTACGAAGCGCTTCTTTTTGAGCCTCTGACATACGCTCCGGCACTGAAACCACCAAAGTGACAAAATGGTCGCCCCGAATGGCCCGGTTGCGTAAGGAAGGAACACCCTTTCCTTTTAAACGTACCTTGGTATCTGTNNGGATGGTTCCGCCTAAGGCAGCATTAGCAAAGGAAACAGGTACCGTTGAGAAAATGCTGGTATCCTGGCGTTTGAAGATCGGATGGTTGGATACCACTGCCTCTACCAGCAGATCGCCTCTCTCTCCGCCATTGGTTCCCGGCTCTCCTGCACCTGCAAGGCGCACGGACTGTCCGTTGTCAATTCCTGCCGGAATGGTGACTTTAAATTTCTTTCTTTTTGTATTGTATCCGCTGCCATAGCAATCCGGACATTTCTCTTTAACGATTTTCCCGCTGCCTCCGCAGTCCGGACAGGTCTGGACGTTCTGTATCTGGCCGAAGAAGGATTGCTGGGTATACATGATCTTTCCTTTTCCATTACATTTTGAACATGTAACTGGTGAGGTTCCAGCTTTTGCGCCACTTCCATGACAAGAGGAACACTCTTCCTTGAAATTGATCTCAATCTCCTTCTCGCAGCCGAAAATCGCATCCTCAAACGTGATGCGGATGCTTGTTCTGACATTGGCTCCCCTAGATGGCCCATTATATTGGGCGCTGCTTCTTCGTCCTCCGCCAAAGATATCTCCGAATATATCTCCGAATATATCTCCCATGTCTGCTCCGCTAAAATCAAAGCCGCCAAAGCCGCCTGCTCCCCCGCTTCCGTCAAAGGCAGCAGAACCGAACTGGTCATACTGGCGTCTCTTATCAGGATCGCTAAGGACACTGTAGGCCTCGGAAGCCAGCTTAAACTTCTCAGCCGCCGCAGCATCTCCGGGATTTGTGTCAGGATGGTATTTCTTAGCTAATGCCCTGTAAGCTTTCTTAATCGCTGCATCATCCGCATCCTTTGGAATGCCCAGGGTTTCATAATAATCTTTCTTACTCTCTGCCATCTTAGGTCTACCTTTCATAGATTAAGGAAATTCGATTCACCTTTGGCTCACCGAACGGCAAAGCTCCCAAATACCCTTAAGGGTAAACCACAGTCTTCGCTGTCGAGGAACTCATGCCTGAAGAAATTCGGAAAAAGTGCTGTATCGCTACAACACTTTCTCCAAAGTCCTGTCTACTGACCAGACTAGTTTACACCTCTTTGTAATCGCCGTCAACTACATCGCTGTCCTGATAGGTGGCATTTTCTGCTCCCATATCAGGGCCTGCGCCCTGGGCTCCGCCCCCAGCCTGGGCCTGCTCATAAACCTTTGCAAACAAAGCCTGTGCACTGTTCATCAGTTTTTCTTTGCCGGACTTGATGTCTTCAATCTGAGCATCAGTCATATCATCGATCGGAGCTCTGCCTATCGCTTCTTTTAATGCATTTAAATCTGCTTCCACAGATGCCTTATCGTTTGCATCGATCTTTTCTCCTACTTCCTGCAGAGCTTTCTCTGTCTGGAATACCATGGAGTCCGCATCGTTTCTTGCGTCAATGCCGTCCTTACGCTTCTTATCCTGAGCCTCATATTCAGCTGCTTCCTTGACTGCCTTATCAATATCGGTGTCAGACATGTTGGAGCCGGAAGTGATGGTAATATGCTGTTCCTTGCCTGTACCCAAATCCTTAGCAGAAACATTTACGATACCGTTGGCATCGATATCAAAGGTAACCTCGACCTGAGGAACGCCTCTTCTTGCAGGCGGAATTCCATCCAGACGGAATTGGCCTAAAGTCTTGTTATCTCTTGCAAACTGTCTCTCACCCTGTACCACGTGGATGTCAACCGCTGTCTGGTTGTCAGCCGCTGTGGAGAAGATCTGGCTCTTCTTTGTGGGGATAGTCGTATTTCTTTCGATCAGTCTGGTAGCAACACCACCCATGGTCTCTATGGATAAGGAAAGTGGAGTTACGTCCAGAAGCAGGATATCGCCTGCACCTGCATCACCTGCAAGCTTACCGCCCTGGATGCTGGCGCCGATGGCAACACATTCATCCGGGTTCAAGGATTTAGAAGGCTCTTTGCCTGTCAGCTGTTTTACTTTCTCCTGTGCAGACAGCATACGGGTGGATCCGCCTACTAACAATACTTTTCCTAATTCTGCGGCAGTAATGCCTGCATCTCTTAATGCATTCTGTACCGGAACCGCGGTGCGCTCGATGAGATCTGCTGTCAGCTCATCAAATTTGGCTCTGGTCAGGTTCATATCCAGATGCTTTGGTCCTTCTGAGGTAGCAGTGATAAACGGAAGGTTGATGTTGGTGGTCGTTGCGGAGGATAATTCCTTCTTTGCCTTCTCAGCAGCCTCTCTTAATCTCTGCATTGCCATCTTGTCGCCGGATAAATCAACGCCCTCTGCCTTCTTAAATTCATCCACCATCCACTGGGTTACGCGGTTATCAAAATCATCACCGCCCAGACGGGTGTCGCCGTTGGTAGAAAGAACTTCGATGACTCCGTCGCCGATTTCAATGATGGAAACATCGAAGGTACCGCCGCCTAAGTCATATACCATGATCTTCTGCTCTTTTTCATTATCAAGTCCATAAGCCAGAGCTGCCGCTGTCGGCTCGTTGATGATACGCTTTACGTCAAGACCGGCAATCTTACCGGCATCCTTGGTTGCCTGGCGCTGTGCATCGTTAAAATATGCCGGTACGGTAATAACCGCCTCGGTTACTTTTTCTCCTAAATAGGCCTCTGCATCCGCCTTTAATTTCTGAAGGATCATGGCAGAAATTTCCTGAGGACTGTAATTTTTTCCGTCAATCGCTACCTTGTAGGCCGTGCCAATGTGTCTTTTGATGGAAGAGATGGTACGGTCAGAGTTAGTTACTGCCTGACGCTTTGCAGGCTCGCCTACAAGTCTCTCTCCATTTTTAGTAAATGCAACAACGGACGGTGTGGTTCTTACGCCTTCGCTGTTGGGAATTACAACTGGTTTACCGCCTTCCATAACGGCTACACAGCTATTTGTTGTACCTAAGTCAATACCAATGATCTTGCCCATAGTTTTTTCCTCCTATTAATAAACAAACTATAAATGATTACCTTTTTCCTGCCCATATTGGGGCAAAAGGTATACCTGGAATGTATGATCTGCTTCCTGATGCTATATTACTAATTAGCCACCTGCACCATGGAATGCCTTACCACGGTGTCGCGGTAGGTGTAACCCTTCTGGAGTTCCTGGGAGATTACATTCTCACCCAGTGACTCATCTTCAATNNGAAATTAGGATCAAACGGCTTTCCAACTGCTTCAATCGGTTTTACACCGGCTTCTTCCAGCGTTTTCATAAGCTGTTTGTATATCATTTCCATTCCGTCTGCAAAAGGAGCGTTTTTTTCGTCCTCAGAAATGGCTGCAAGGCCTCTTTCAAAATTATCGACTACCGGAAGAATCCGTTCAACGATATCCTTTGCTCCGATTTCAAACATGGCTGACTTTTCTTTTTCTGTTCTCTTGCGGTAATTATCAAATTCAGCCATGGACCTCTGAAGGCGGTCCGTCAGTTCCTCTATTTTTTCATCCCTTGGATCCTTTTTCTCTTTCTTTTTTCCAAAAAGGCCCTTTTTCCCGGATTCTTCTTTGGAATTCTCCTCAGCCGTTTCTTCCTCCGGAACATTTTCCTGGGTTCCATCGTCCCCGCAGGCTTCTGCACCTTCTATTTCTTTTTCAGCGGAAACGGCATCCTCTGTATAAATAGTCTCATCTGCCAGCTTCTCATCTGTTTTCACATCTTCCATGCTCAATGCTCTACCCTTTACCTTTCATCTTTTTTCAAAATGGTATCCAGCTGCGTCATGAGATTGCGCAATGTGCTGAGCACCTTTTCATAATCCATCCGTTTCGGACCAATGATTCCAATGGTACCTCTTAAGCCTTCGCCCAGTTCATAGTTAGCGGTTACAATGCTACAGTCGTTCATTGTCTTAACAGGAGCCTCATCGCCGATGTATACCTGGATACCGGATCCGCTCTCCGAGCTGTTCATATCATCGATCAGCCCTTGTAAAAGATCCTTCTGCTCCAGTGTACCGATAAGCTTACTGGCCCTTACTCCGTCACTTAACTCCGGATACTTGAAAATGTTCGTAGCACCGCTGGTATAAATCTGAAGGTCTTCATCATCCCCCCGGATGGCGCCAGCCACCTCGGTGAGAACCCGGTCCACCACATCACAGTGGGGCCCTGCCTGAACCTTCATCCTGCTGATCACTTCAAGATTGATTTCCTCTATGGCCAGCCCGTTAAGGGCATTGTTAAGAAGAATGTTAAGATTTAAAAGTCCTTCGTCATCTAATTCCGTATGGATTGGAATCATGGCATTCTTAATAATATTGCCTTCTACCACAATTACCACAAGAAGCTTTTCTTCATCAACTTTGGAAAGCTGGATAAACTTCAGTTTGTTCCGGTGGTACTGGGGCGCACTGATCATTGCAGCGTAATTGGTGTTCTGTGCAAGAAGCTTTGCCATCTGCTTTAACAGGAGCTCTACCCTATCCACCCGCTTTAATATCATATCCTTGATCTCAGTGACTTCCTCTTCTTTTTCCTGCATGATCTGGTCCACATAAAAGCGGTATCCCCTGTCAGAAGGAATCCTTCCGGCGGAGGTGTGGGGCTGCATGATATATCCCAGTTCCTCCAGATCAGACATCTCATTCCGGATGGTAGCAGAACTTAAGTTCAAATCCGTATACTTTGATATGGTACGGGAACCTACCGGTTCTCCGGTTTCCAGATAAGTTTTGATGATTGCTTTTAATATAGTTATTTTCCGCTCATCCAACTGATCCCTGTCACTCAAACTGCCCCACTTCCTTTCTGAGTCTTTTTGTTAGCACTCAACGTTTAGGAGTGCTAACATCTTCTTTTCATAATATATTCTTTTTTTCTACTTTTGTCAATACATTCCTGTAAAATTTTTTGGTGAAGTTTTTGTGACCTGCTTGTACATTTTTCCTCATTTATCAATTAAATATTACAAAGCTGTTGACATTATTTTCTTGNNTATGCAAGCATATCCGCTTGATCCATTTGGAGGTAAATTATGAATAGTTTTTCAGGGAAAAAGAGGATCACCGGATTCCTGACACTTCTTTGTATCCTGCTGTTGTCTACAACTGCACTGGCAGCCGAGACTACGGGAAAAGACCAAACTGTGAATCAAGTACAGTCCGAAAACACTGGAACGAATCACCAAACCATACAAACTGGAACGGAAAATCAGACGGCATCAGCCAGTACCGAGACGCTTTCTGGGGAAATCGGACCTGGTATTCAGAAAAAAACTCCGGAACCAGTAAAATCAGAAGAGCCGGCAAAACCGGTTTATGAAAAAGGAGAATCCCTGGGGCTCTTCTCCGCTACAGCATATTGTCCGGGCAGCGAAAACTCCGGCAAGCAGTGTCGGACCTATTCCGGCACGGTTCCGCAGCCGCAGCATACCATATCCGCGGACATCACAATCCTTCCTCTTGGAACAAAGGTCATGATTGACGGCATCGTTTATACCGTTGAGGACATCGGAAGCGGCGTGAAAGGAAACAAAGTAGATATTTTCTTCGCAACCCGTGCAGAAGCATTGGATTTTGGAAGGCAAACAAAAGAATTATTTGCGGTCATTGAACGGTAGGTAATGCCATATGACACCGCAGAGCAGCGAATCACTTCACTGTTCTGCGGTTTTTTTTCGCCTTAACCTTGACAAAATTGGAAAAATGTGTAAAATGATTACTTGTACCTCATTTATTACAATTCTGTTACATATAATTATAAATATATTTAAAATATGTTACAGTTTGTAAAAAAGAAAGGAAGTATTTGTAATATGCAAAGAACAAACCGAATTCACTGGTTCTTCGGAACCTTACTAATGATGACATTTTTCCTAATAAGCACATGGAACGTTTTGGCGGCTCAGACGGCAGGCATTATTGACAATGCGGACGAAAACAGTGTCCGGGGCTGGGCCATTAACAGCTCTGATCCCAGCTCTGCGGCAGAAGTAAAAATTGTCATTACCAACCAGTCAAACGGCCAGGTCACAGCGGAGCTTACCACCACTGCTTCCAAGTACCGGGAGGATCTGGTATCCAACGGAACCGGAAATTATGGTTTTGAGATACAGGTTCCCTGGAATTCCTACGGAGACAGCACTTACCTGGTGGAGGCCTATACAGGAGGCCAGAAGCTCTCCGGTACCAGAGTACATGGAGTAGGCGCTGCCGCTGCCGCAAGTCTTCAGAACAGCGGCACTAATCTCCGTTCCCTGGGGGCATTTAAAACCACGGCCTACTGTCCCTGCCGAAAGTGTTCCGGAGGCTGGGGAGGACGTACCAGCACGGGAACCATTGCAACTGCAAACCATACCATTTCTGTTGATCCAAGGGTCATTCCCTATGGCAGCCGTATCATGATAAACGGAGCCATCTATACGGCAGAGGATTGCGGAGGCGGGGTCAAGGGAAATCACATTGATATTTTCTTCAATACCCATGGAGAAACCCGCGCCTATGGCACCAGAAGCGTAGAAGCGTATCTCGTTCAATAATACAAATTCCATAAGAAAAGCCCGGTGAAGATTTTACTTTTTACCGGGCTTTTTATAAGTTTAATTACATGGGACCAAGTGGTCCATTTCTGTATTTTACGTTCTTACGGCAATCTCTCTTATCATACGCATTAGTTCTAACGCGCTTCGGAATGCTACATAATTTTTAGATGTCAGCCTACCGGTCACGATTCCCTGAATACTGGCGTTCTGGCGATGTTCTATTTTGACGATCAATGATTCTTTTGCCTGAACAGCGCGGAAACTTAAGGTCTTACTATCCTGCAGCTGAATTTTTGCCTTTACTGGTATTTTGTTTTTTCCCTTAGTCCTGTATGCATATTCTTCTGACA
>DJBG01000028.1:0-297 GCA_002429965.1 Hungatella sp. UBA5982 | reverse complement strand
TAAATTTCCTTCTTTTTTTCCATGAAAACAAATGAGCATCGTACTGACCCGGTCTGTTACAGTCATGCTGTGGCAGACGTTCTGCATTTCTTCGCTTTTTATCATAGGTTTTTTATCCCCTTTTTCTATCGTGCTTTAGCGGGTTTTCTTTATAGAAAGGGAAAGTAAAGGATATGCACACTTTCCCTTTCTATCAAATCATTTCTATTTAACTATGAAATCTCTGGGGAATGATCTGCTATTGCATCGAAGGTGGCCGCTTTCCATCGTATCCTTACTGCATCCAGGCTCCATCTC
>DJBG01000221.1 GCA_002429965.1 Hungatella sp. UBA5982 | reverse complement strand
AACCGCACCAGTATAAGCTGTTTGCCGCTCTTTTCTTCCATAATGAAATTATTGATGTATAAGGTGGTGGGTCCATAAATAAATTTAAATTCACGGCATTCATTAAATTTAGGGGAGACGATCTGGGTATTTTCACCAAGGGGCGTTGTAATGGAAATGGATATCCGGTATGGAGAATGGTTCCATAGCTCCAAAAAGAAATCAGGATCTGATTGATCGACCCGCAGTTCAAAATTTTTATTATAATATGGTTCTTCAAAATTCCCCTGATAATGTCTGTTCATTCCCCCTTCATTCCCAGCACTAATGCATACCGCTATCCCGTAGTAGGTGGACAGGTTGTTTAAATAAGCGGAAAGAGCTCCGTGTCCGCCATGGCCGCCCTGACTGGATCCCAGTCCAATACATATAACCAAGGGGCGATCCAGTCTTAAAGCTACGGAACGAAGGTATTCGATACCAAGCATGATATCGGTTTCAAGATAGCAGTCGATATCATCTCTGACACAAAAAATTTGGCGGTTGTATGATTGAGCCTGCTTTAACTTGACAATCACAAGTTCAGCTTTAGAAGCCACTCCACTGAAATCTCCGCTTAAATCAGGAGTTCCGGCAGCAATACCGGCCAGCATGGTGCCATGTCCATTATCATCGCGGGTCGGGACAATGGAAAAGGGATCATCGTCAACTAATGCGCCGTTAATGGAATCCTTACTATATTCGCTGCCAAAGGTGAAATTTTCCGGAGGTGTTCCATCTTCTATGGTCTGATCCCATATAGACTGAATCCGCGTGGAACCATCATTGTTAAGAAAAGCCGGATGCTGATAGTCAATTCCGGTATCAACAAATCCGATCAAAATGCCCTGGCCAAACAAAGAAAAGTCAGGGTTGTATTGAAATGGTTTTACACTTGATTTTTCCAGACTATAAGTAGAGTTAAGGGTGAAAATATTGGGAAATNNATGAAGAACAGAGTATCTGTCGTTTATAAAAGTTAAATCATATGTTTGCTGCAAGCCTTTTGCAAACTCATTATTTATTAATAAATCAAAATATTTTTCGTCTGGCATTTTAATGATAAACCTCCGCGAACAACAAGTCCCATTTTAAGTCATTATATGATCATCTGTACGGAAAAATAACACTTTAGTTAATCCAGTCTCCACCTCAGGTTGCTGGAATCCCGGGCGGTATAATCCATTTTCCTATAAAGTAAAAAAAGGCCTCCCAATATTGGGAGACCTTTTTTATGAAGGCTATACCGGATAAGCCTTATTTTCCTTATCTGCCAAAGATGAATCTACGCCGGTCTGCTGTGCGGCCCGGTACTGGAAGAATTCCTTGGCAACCGTAGGAAACAGGGCGTATGAAAGNNTGCTTCCACTGTGCACATTCCTTCTCAAACTGAGGAAGCTGGGGAGGAATCAAATCGGCAGGGCGGCAGGTGATCGGCGTCTCATCGCCGATGATCTTCTTCTGGACTTCCGGATTAAATGGTTTAACCGTCTGTCCGAACTCGCCCATGAAAATCTTCTTTGTCTCTTTCGTTACCATTTTATAGCGTTCACCGCTAATGACATTTAAAACAGCCTGGGTCCCGACGATCTGGGAAGACGGGGTAACAAGGGGTGGTTCCCCAAAGTCTTTTCGTACTTTAGGAATCTCCTGCAGTACTTCCATATACTTGTCTTCCTGACCTGCTTCCTTTAACTGGCTCACCAGGTTGGATAGCATGCCGCCAGGTACCTGATACTGAAGGGTCTTGATGTCTACGCCCAATACCTTTGGATTTAAACGTCCGCTCTTTAACGCTTCCTCCCGGATGGGCTGGAAGTATGCACAGATTTCCGCCAATAAGTTCTGGTCGTAGCCCGTGTCATAAGCCGTTCCGCGGAAAGTCTCAACCATGACCTCAGTAGCCGGCTGGCTGGTTCCAAGGGCAAGAGGGGACATTGCGGTATCAATGATATCACAGCCTGCTTCAACCGCCTTTAAATAAGTCATGGAAGCTACGCCGGAGGTATAGTGGGTGTGTAAGTCAATCGGAAGCTTTGTGGATTCCTTTAACGCCCGTACCAGCTCATCTGCCTTGTAGGGCGTTAAAAGCCCTGCCATGTCTTTGATGCAGATGGAATCAGCTCCCATATCCTCGATCCTCTTTGCAATGTCCTTCCAGTAATCCAGTGTATAAGCTTCTCCCAGGGTATAGCTTAAAGCTACCTGTGCATGGCCTTTTTCTTTATTGCACGCAGTCACTGCAGTCTGTAAGTTGCGGAGATCATTAAAGCAGTCAAAAATGCGGATAATATCAATGCCGTTAGCCAGGGATTTCTGGACAAAATACTCTACCACATCATCGGAATAATGGTTATAGCCCAGGATGTTCTGTCCCCGGAACAGCAGCTGCAGGTTTGTATTCTTAAATCCATCCCTTAACTGTCTAAGCCTTATCCAGGGATCTTCCTTTAAGAAACGAAGGCATGCGTCAAAGGTTGCGCCGCCCCAGCACTCTACCGCATGATAGCCAACTTTATCCATCTTCTCAATGATGGGAAGCATCTGCTCGGTTGTCATTCTTGTAGCAAACAAAGACTGATGAGCGTCACGAAGGACTGTCTCCACAATCTTAACCGGCTTTTTCTCTATTTCTGCCATTGTCTTACCTCCATGTTTGTCAATTCTTCTGATTAACGGAAAGGCATAAAGCCTTTCCATGGGATAGTTATCTTACTCCGAATATTGCCATAAATGTACCAGCCGCAACCGCCGTGCCGATAACACCTGCCACGTTTGGTCCCATGGCATGCATCAGCAGGAAATTGGTAGGATCTGCCTCAGAACCGACCTTCTGGGATACACGGGCTGACATGGGGACCGCAGATACGCCTGCGGAGCCGATGAGGGGATTTACTTTGCCGCCGGAAACCTTGCACATCAGCTTGCCAAACAGCACACCGGCGGCTGTTCCTACCGCAAATGCCACCAGGCCTAAAATAACGATCTTAATTGTATCCATGTTTAAGAATGCTTCCGCACTGGTCGTAGCACCTACGGAAGTACCTAACAGGATTACCACGATATACATCAAGGCATTGCCGGCAGTCTCCGTCAGCTGCTTCACCACGCCGGATTCTCTAAATAAGTTGCCTAACATCAGCATGCCCACCAGAGGAGCTGTTGTAGGAAGAATGATGCATACGACCGTTGTTACGATGATCGGGAACAAGATCCTCTCAAGCCTTGATACGGGACGAAGCTGCTCCATCCGGATCTTTCTCTCTTTTTCCGTTGTCAGTAGCTTCATGATCGGCGGCTGGATAATGGGCACCAGCGCCATATAGGAATAAGCCGCAACCGCAATGGGACCCNNGCCCCATTCGTCCAGCTTAAAGAAATAATGCAGCAGTCCGCCTCCGGAGCCATCCGCTCCAGCTTCCTTCATAATATCCGGGTAGATATTAACCAACAGCATACCAAAGGAAATCGGCACCAAAAGCAGGGGTTCAAAGCCTTTCCTGATAGCCAGGTATAAAAACACGAAGGCTACCAGGATCATGATCATATTTCCTGCGGTCAGATTAAAAAATGCGGTCTGCTGAAGAAGATTTGTAAATGTATTACTAATATAATCCATGTTAATCCCTCCATATGTGATCCGCTCTGTTTGTCTTTACAGCGGATCCTTCCGTACTAGTTTAATGTAGCCAAGGTTGCTCCTGCTTCTACTGAATCGCCGGTCGCTACATTAATGCTGGCAACGGTCCCATCGGAAGGTGCTACGATCTCGTTCTCCATCTTCATTGCCTCAAGAAGAATCAACACATCTCCCCGTTTAACAGCCTGTCCCTGGCTTGCCTTAACTCCAAGAATCTTGCCTGGCATGGGAGCTGCTATCTTAAGACCGCCTTCTGAACCTGCGCTGGCTGCCTTCACCGAAGCTGCCGGTGCTG
>DJBG01000087.1:7664-10675 GCA_002429965.1 Hungatella sp. UBA5982 | reverse complement strand
TGGAAAAGTTTATGGAGGCCGGTGAGGAATTACCGGACCGGGACCTGGTTCTGGATTTCTATTTTAAACTGAGGGATCTTCTGAATATCTATGACCGCCTGGATGAAAATTACCGGATTTATACAGAACTTTTGCCCGATGGACGCTTTATGCTCAGGCTATTTTGTGTTAATCCTGCAAAAAACTTAAAAGAGTGTCTGGATAAAGGGAACAGCACCGTGTTCTTTTCTGCCACACTGCTTCCGATTCGGTATTATAAGGAACTGCTAAGTGGTGACCAGGAAGAATATGCGGTATATGCCCAGTCGCCCTTTGATCAGGAGAAGCGTCTTCTCATGGTCGCTTCTGATGTCAGCAGCCGCTATACCAGAAGAAACCGCCGGGAATATCAGAAGGTAGTGGATTATATGTGTAAGATTGTGTCAGCCCGTAAAGGGAACTACATGGTGTTTCTGCCGTCTTACCAGTATTTAAAGGCAGTGGAGGCGATCCTTGAGGAAGCAGGAGAAGTGAAACAGGAGTTTACTTGTATGTCCCAGGCATCCCACATGAGCGAACAGGAGAGGGAGGAATTTCTTAAAGAATTTTCAGAGGAGCGGAAGGATTCCTTTGTAGCTCTTTGCGTCATGGGAGGCGNNGCATTGATTTAAAGGAAGGCCGTCTGATCGGAGCCATTATCGTGGGTACCGGTCTTCCCATGGTCTGTACGGAGCAGGAGATCTTAAAGGGGTACTTCGATTCCAGGGAGCAGAACGGGTTTGATTACGCTTACCAGTATCCTGGGATGAACAAGGTCATGCAGGCAGCAGGAAGGGTAATCCGCACGGTCCGTGATGAGGGAGTCATCGCATTGCTTGATGAGAGGTTTTTAAAACCAGACTATCAGGCCCTGTTTCCAAGGGAATGGGATGAGTATTATGAAGTGCAGTTGAAAAATGTGGACGAAGTGGCCCGGAACTTTTGGATGGGTCGAAAGTAAAAGCTGCCGCCCTAAAGAGGGCGGCAGTGAAAAAGTCTGTCATACCGGTCAAAGCATGTCCATGAATTGTTTGGAAGCCTGGGAAACGGGTATGTTTTCATTATAAGCCACGACCATCTGGCGGGTAGGAAGCTTTTCCGAAAGCTTTACCTGGAATAAGTCCCTGTCATTTTCAGGAATGCAGAAATCAGGAACAAATGCGATCCCCAGGCCGATGCGGGCTAAGTCGATCAGAAGGTCGTTGCTGCTCAGTTCGATTTCAGGAACCAGATCAAGCTGTTCCTTTTGGAACATGTGATGAAGGAATTCACTGGTGGTACTCTTTCTTTCCAGCATCAGAATGGGATGGGTCTGGAGAGTCCCAAGGCTTACGGTCTGTCCTTTTAACGGGAAATATTCCTGATTGGCAACGAATACATCGGCAAATTCGTTGATGACCCGGATATTCTGAGAGCTTAAAAGCCCTGAGTTGGGATAATTGGTAATGATAAAATCCACCTGCCCGCTTTCCAGAAGATGAGCGCATTCTATGGAAGTCTGGTTGGTGACCTTAATGTGTACATTGGGGTAGGTTTTATGAAACTTATTTAAATATGGAACCAGGTAGTAGCGGCAGATGGTGTCGCTGGCGCCGATCCGCAGCTGTCCGCCGTTTAAGGTATTGGCCTCCAACAGCTGGTTTTCTCCCTTTTGGATCAGATTAATAGCTGGTTCTATGTGCTTTAGGAGGATGTCTCCTTCCGGAGTAAGCTGGACCTTTTTCGTGCTCCGGACAAAAAGGGTCTGGTTCAGTTTCTTCTCCAGCACCTTGATGGACTGGCTGACTGCCGACTGGGAGATGAAAAGCTGTTTGGATGCCTCCGAGAAGCTTAAAGTGGTGGCAACGTGGTAAAAGACTTTATAAAGTTCATAATTAATATCCATTATTAGTCCTCCTTATAAACATATGGATATTCTATCACGGATCTGATTGGTTTGTAAAGGCGTTTGACAAATTTCCTGAGGCGCGGTATAGTACGGGCACAGGAGCCAGGATATGAAAAAGAGAAGGAGAGTATAAGAGCATGCATGATGATTTTTACCAGATGTATCTGGAAGAGATGGGACATATCCCTCCCTGTACCAGGGAAGAACAGGAAAGGCTTTTAAAGGAAGCGGCAGAGGGCAGGAAGGAAGCGAAAAAAAGGCTTGTGGAAGGAAACTTACGGGCTGCCCTGGAATATTCCAGGGAATATGACGGCAGGGGCGTGCTTATGACGGATCTGGTACAGGAAGCCAATATGGCTCTCATGGTGGCTGTGGAAGAGTATGTCCAGTCGGAAGACAGACCGGAGTTTGACAGCTATGTAGGCCAGAGGATCAGAAAAGCCCTTGATGCAGCTGTGGAGGAGCAGCAGTTTGCAAAGCAGACAGAAGAAGAGCTGGCTGCCCGGGTGAATGTGCTCCAGCAGATATCCCAGCTTCTTGCCAAAGAACTGGGACGAGAGGCTACGGTAGAAGAACTTGCAGACAAGATGAAGATGACCGTGGATGAAATAAAGGGGATCATGAAAATAGCAATGGATGCCATGAGCATGAATGCCGAAACCATGGACTTAGAAGCCCTGGCAGGAGTGGAGGGCATTGAAATTACTGAGGATGAAGCGGCTGAAGATTACGATTACGAAGAATAAGAGACTGGGAGAGATGAGATGAAAATATATCTGATACGCCATGGACAGACGGACTGGAACATCCAGGGCAGGATCCAGGGGAGTCACGATATTCCCCTTAATGAAACGGGCCGCAGTCAGGCAGAACTGCTGGCAAAGGGCATGGATTCCCGCCCGGTTACCAGGATTTTTTCCAGCACCTTAACCCGTGCTATGGAAACAGCCGAAAGGATCAGCAGCAGGCAAAAGGTGGAAATTTACTCTATGCCCCAGCTTATTGAAGTAGAATTCGGCAAATGGGAAGGCATGACATGGGATGAGATCATGGAAGCGTATCCAAAAGAATATAAGCTGTGGACCTTAAGCCCTGATGAGGCATC
>DJBG01000087.1:0-7652 GCA_002429965.1 Hungatella sp. UBA5982 | reverse complement strand
AGCGCAGCGCAGGGAAGTCTGCATAAGTACTTCTTTTGAAGCGGAATCGTCAAAGATACTGACCATATTGGCGCAGGATTCCACAATAGAGTTAATCTGCCCGGCTTTTTCAATGAACTTTTCAATGTGTTCCTCTTGAAGCTGCAGGCATACCTCCAGATAGGGACTTTGTTCCTCTTTCTTTAATCGGACGTTTTCAAATGAATATTTTTGGGATAAGTCCTTTAATTGCTGATGAAGATCCATAAAATCTAGCACTCCTTTATAAAAAAATCTTTTATTACTATAGTTCAAATTTTTTAAATTTTCAAGTATTTTTATAAAAAATGACGAAATTTGTCGAAATGCGTCGAAAGTAAGAAGGACCAGGTGATACATAAGGCAGGCTGATGATTTCTGACAGCAGATGGAATCAATAATATTAACTATACTGATTAATAACATAAGATATATTAATTTCTCTAATTTATGTATTCTGTGGTATGATGGATATACGAGATTAACAGGGAAGTTCCTGTCCGGATAAACCATGGGGAGTTTTTGCAAGGAGGAAATCATGAGTGTAAGAAGAGTGTATGTTGAGAAAAAACCGGCCTATGCTGTAAAGGCAAATGAATTAAGAGAGGAAATCGCAGGATATCTTGGTATCAATGCGGTGACCGGTGTGAGGGTGCTGATCCGCTATGATATGGAGGCTCTGTCCGATGAAGTCTATGGGCCGGCTCTTACCGCTGTTTTCTCAGAGCCTCCTGTGGATGAGGTTTATGAAGAGGCTTTTCCGAAGAAGGACGGGGATGTGGTTTTTACCGTTGAATACCTGCCGGGCCAGTTTGACCAGCGGGCTGACTCCGCGGAGCAGTGTGTGAAGCTTTTAAAAGAGGATGAAGAGCCTGTGATCAGGTCCGCAGCCACCTATGTGATTTCCGGCGCTCTTACAGAAATACAGATTGCCGACATCAAATCCTATTGCATAAACCCGGTGGATTCCAGGGAAGCAGATGAAAGAAAGCCGGCAACTCTTTCTGCAATGTTTGAGACTCCTGAAGATGTCATCGTTTTTCATGGTTTTACGGACCTTGTAGAAGATGAATTAAAGGAATTGTACGAGTCCTTAAATCTGGCAATGACCTTTAAGGATTTTCTCCATATCCGGAATTACTTTAAAGAGGCAGAGCAGAGAGACCCGTCCATGACAGAGATAAGGGTTCTGGATACCTATTGGTCGGATCACTGCCGCCATACCACGTTTCAGACGGAATTAAGGGATGTAACGTTTTTAGAAGGAGATTACCGCAAGCCCATTGAGGATACTTACAGGCAGTACCTGGCAGACCGGGAGGTGGTCTTAAAGGAAAAGAGCGGCAAGTTTGTATGCCTTATGGAGCTGGCCCTCCTGGCGATGAAGAAGCTTCGCATGGAGGGAAAGGTGGAGGATCTGGAGGTATCCGATGAGATCAATGCCTGCAGCATTGTTGTCCCGGTCCTGATTGACGGTGAGGAAGAAGAGTGGCTGGTGAATTTCAAAAATGAAACCCACAATCATCCTACGGAAATCGAGCCTTTTGGCGGTGCGGCCACCTGCCTTGGAGGAGCGATCCGTGACCCCCTTTCCGGTCGTACCTACGTATATCAGGCTATGCGGGTAACCGGATCGGCTGACCCTACAAGACCATTAAGCGAAACATTAAAGGGAAAACTTCCCCAGAGAAAGATCGTAACAGGCGCTGCAAACGGCTACAGCTCCTACGGTAACCAGATCGGTCTGGCAACTGGGTATGTGAAGGAGATTTACCACCCGGATTATGTGGCAAAGAGAATGGAAATAGGCGCTGTCATAGGAGCTGCCCCAAGAAAGAATGTCATCCGGATGACTTCGGATCCTGGGGACATGGTCATTCTCCTTGGGGGCCGTACCGGACGGGACGGCTGCGGCGGAGCCACCGGCTCCTCCAAGGTCCACACGGAAGCTTCCATTGAGACATGCGGTGCAGAGGTCCAGAAGGGGAATGCACCCACAGAACGAAAGATACAGCGTCTGTTCCGAAGGGAAGAAGTGAGCAGGCTCATTAAGAAATGCAATGACTTTGGTGCAGGAGGCGTGTCGGTTGCCATAGGAGAGCTGGCAGACGGCTTGCGGATCGATCTGGACAAGGTGCCCAAGAAGTACGCGGGACTGGACGGCACGGAAATTGCCATCTCCGAATCCCAGGAACGCATGGCGGTTGTGGTTGATCCTTCAGATGCGGACCGGTTCCTGGCCTATGCAGCAGAAGAAAACCTGGAGGCAGTGGCAGTAGCAGTAGTTATGAAAGAACCAAGGCTTGTGATGAATTGGAGAGGAAAGACCATTGTGGACATCAGCCGGGCATTCCTTGATACCAATGGGGCTCATCAGGAGGCCTCAGTTGTTGTGGAAGTTCCTGACAGAGAAACACGCGCGTTTATGAGACCGGAGATTTCTGATACCAGGGAGGCCTGGCTGAAGCTGCTTTCTGATTTAAATGTCTGCTCCCAGAAAGGGCTTGTGGAAATGTTTGACAGTTCCATAGGGGCTGGAAGCGTGTTCATGCCCTATGGAGGCAGATATCAGCTGACAGAGACTCAGACCATGGTGGCAAAGCTTCCGGTGCTTCATGGAAAGACCGATACCGTAACCATGATGAGCTGCGGCTTTGATCCCTATTTATCAAGCTGGAGCCCATATCACGGTGCAGTATATGCAGTATTGTCCTCTGTTGCCAAAATTGTGGCATCAGGCGGTGATTACAGAAGGATCCGTTTTACCTTCCAGGAGTATTTCCGCAGGATGACAGAGGATCCGGCTCGCTGGAGCCAGCCATTTTCCGCCCTCCTTGGGGCATACAGCGCCCAGATTGGATTTGGCCTTCCTTCCATCGGAGGAAAGGACAGCATGTCAGGCACCTTTCGTGACATTGATGTACCGCCGACACTTGTTTCCTTTGCCGTGGATGTTGCAGACCGGAAGCATGTCATTACACCGGAATTTAAAAAGGCGGGAAGCAGGATTGCAGTATTCCGGATTGAAAGGGATTCCTATGATCTTCCGGTATACAGCCAGGTTATGAAGGGGTATGAAGCGCTGTTTGAGGATATCTGCGCAGGCCGCATTATATCCGCCTATGCCATAGAGGGCCATGGGATCTGTGAGGCGGTCAGCAAGATGGCTTTTGGAAACCGGATGGGCATAAGGATCGGGCACAATGTAGACCCGGGAGATTTCTTTAAGGCCGGCTGGGGAGATGTGGTATGTGAAGTTCCGGAAGGAAAACTTGGGGAACTGGCGGTTTCCTATACCGTTATCGGTGAAGTCACGGATACAGGCGTGTTTGCATACAGCAGTACAGCCATTGCCATTGATGAGGCCTTAAAAGTGTGGTCAAAGCCACTGGAAGATGTGTTCCCCGTGGAATCAGGAACAGAGAAGGCTTCTGTTTCGGAGAAGCTTTATGAGACAAAGGATATTTACGTTTGCAGGAACAAGGTGGCAAAGCCAAATGTATTCATACCGGTGTTTCCTGGTACAAATTGTGAATATGACAGCGAAAGGGCCTTTGATAGGGCTGGCGCCAATGTGGTGACAAAGGTATTCCGGAATTTATCGGCCCAGGATATCAGAGAATCCGTGGAAGTATACCGCAGGGAAATATCCAAAGCCCAGATCGTCATGTTTCCCGGAGGATTTTCCGCCGGTGATGAACCGGATGGTTCTGCCAAGTTCTTTGCCAACTTATTCCGGAACCAGGTGATCAAAGAGGAAATTGGGAAGCTGTTAAATGAAAGGGATGGACTGATGCTGGGGATCTGCAATGGATTTCAGGCTCTCATCAAGCTGGGGCTTGTGCCGGAAGGCGTGATCACAGAGCAACGGCAGGATTCCCCCACGCTGGCGATGAATACCATTGGCCGCCATATTTCCAAGATGGTTTATACAAAGGTGGTGACCAATAAGTCGCCGTGGCTTTCAGGGACTGAATTAGGCGGCGTTTATTGCAATCCGGCTTCCCACGGTGAAGGTCGATTTGTCGCAGAAGAGAAATGGATAAAGAGGCTGTTTGATAACGGTCAGGTGGCTACCCAGTATGTGGATGACAAGGGCTGTCCTACGATGGATGAGTGCTGGAATCCCAATGGCTCCTACATGGCAATCGAGGGCATTACAAGCCCTGACGGGCGGATTCTGGGCAAGATGGCTCATTCTGAGCGCCGCGGCGAATCGGTAGCCATGAACATTTACGGAGAACAGGATATGAAGATTTTTGAATCCGGCGTGAAATATTTCCGGTGAGCAGAGTACGCTCATTGCTTGCAGTAATAATTTGTGTAACCCGGAACATTATAAAATAAAAAACGTTTCTTCTGCGGACAGCATCCCAGGAAGAAACGTTTTTTGTTTTATACGACTTAAAATTGTAACACTTTTTAACGGCTGGAAGGAGGTATCTGCTCTTGACAATCCATAAATTTAAGCCTATGATTCATCAGGAATATTTTTATTTATTATTCAGATATCTGGCAATACTAAATTTATGGAAAGATAATGTAACAGAGAGGAAATTAGGATATGCACTCAAAAAGAAAGATAAAAAATATATTTTTGGGAAATACATTGAAAAACAATGATCTGGAAGGAGAAAAGATGGGGATCCTTTGGGGAGTACCCATTATGGCAAGTGATGCGGTATCTTCAGTGGCGTACGCAATTGAAGAAATGCTGCTAGTTCTGGCTCCTGTCCTGGGACTGTCGGCGGTTCATTACCTTGGGTATATCACTTTGCCGATCATACTGCTGTTTTTAGTTTTGGCTTTTTCCTATTCGCAGATTATTGCAAACTACCCTAACGGCGGAGGCGCCTATATCGTATCTTCTGAAAATATTGGAAGAGGCTCATCAATGGTAGCTGCATCTGCCCTGATCATTGATTACGTGATGACGGTAGCAGTCAGCCTTTCTGCGGCAACGGCAGCCCTTATTTCCGCTTTTCCGGAGTTTGCTGATTACCGCCTGTTGTTTGCCCTGCTTTTTCTATGCGTAATTACACTCCTTAATTTAAGGGGAATGAAAGAGTCTTCCAAGCTTTTCGGAGCTCCTACTTATGTATTTATCATTATCATGCTGATACTTATTGTAACCGGTTTTTTAAAGCTTATAACGGGGAATTTACCACCGGTTCATTATTCTGAAAATATGCAGCCTGTTGCAGGCGGAGCCGGAACTATTTCCCTGTTTCTTCTCCTCCGGGCCTTTTCTTCCGGATGTTCGGCCCTCACGGGAGTGGAAGCAGTGAGCAATGCNNGAGCAATGCGGTTCCAAGCTTTCGTGAGCCGTCACAGCGGAACGCCAAACGTGTACTTTTTATTCTGGTAGGGATCATTATCACCATTCTCGGAGGTGCGGTGCTGCTGGTTACTTCTTTAGATATCATCCCTTTAGTGGGAAAAACTGTGATCTCCCAGCTTGGCATGGCAGTGTTCGGGCCAGGGCCAATGTTTTATATTCTACAGTTTGCAACCTCTCTTATTTTGTTGTTGGCTGCTAATACTGCATATAACGGTCTGCCTACGCTGCTGGCGATTCTGGCGGCTGATGGACTTGTGCCCCGTCAGTTCATGCACCGTGGGACAAGGCTCAGCTTTTCCAATGGAATTATGTTCATCTTTTTTGCAGTAGCATTTCTGCTGATTGTATTTAAGGCAGAAACCCATTATCTGATTCCTTTTTATGCCATCGGAGTTTTCTTGTCATTTACCTTGTCCCAGTACGGAATGTTGGCCAGATGGATCCGGGTGAAAGGAAAAGGTTATTGGTATAAAATGTGTATCAACGGCCTTGGTGCACTTATGACGGGAATGGGAACGATCATTGTATTTGCGACTAAATTTTCACAAGGCGCCTGGGCGCTGGCCATTCTCATACCGGTTCTTGTTTATATCATGCACCGTATTGAAACGCACTATCAGTTTGTCAGCCAGCAGTTGGCGGTCAACGACTTTATGTCCCATTATCACAAAAGCACCAGTCATGACACCAATCTTTGCATTGTACTGACTGGAGGAATTAACCGGTCCGTGCTGAAAGCACTGAATTATGCAAATTTAATCACTTCCAATGTGGTTGCTCTGAACATAGCTACAGATGAGAAACAAAGTCAACAGCTTCAGAAAAAATGGAAGGAAACAGGCATCGATATACCCCTTGAGGTCATCATGTCGCCTTACCGGGAACTTATTGAGCCTGTTGAAGAGTATATCAGCAAAAAGGAAGCCGACTTGCCTCCGGGAGATATGATCACTGTCGTTATGTCCCGCTTTATGGAAGAGAGCTGGTTTGCCAATATTCTTCATAACCAGACCACTTATTTTATTATGCAGAGGCTGAGAAAGCACAGAAATGTTTCTATGGTTCTGGTTCCATATATTTACAGTACAGCGTTTAAGCCTGCTCCAAAGCAGAAAGACGAAAATACGGATAAAGACAAAGCATAAATGACAGGCAAGTAAAGTCTTCTATGCCTGAATCGGCAGATACACTTCGATGTAATTAATGGGTGTATCTGCTTTCTTTTCCTGGTCTTCCTTTGCTGTATCCTTAAAGGCACAGCTTAGTAAATGCCCGCTGTAGGCAACTCCGGTAGGAGAATAGCCATTTTGCCTTGCCCAGTCTGCTGCGTCTAAAATGGCCTGTGTTTCTAAAACAGGACTGCCTGAGGCGACCACGGTATAGACACAGCGTTCCTGCTTTAGTAAGGGATAATCGTTTAATGCCTGTTTTATTTTCATGATGGATGCAGTATATTCTGCGATCATGAAGAATTCGTTTATCTGTTTCGTATGATTCTCTTTTATCTGGTATTCCTGGCAGATATAACATAAATCAGAGATGTCTGCCTGGTTGATGAAATGGTTGTCCGGCATCTGGTAATGGGGAGGCATGGTACGTAAGTCATAACGGTTTAAGTATTTTTCCACGTTTTGGTAGTGTTTGTGCAAATGGGTCAGATGGATGAGGGATTGCCGGTGCTTTTCCACCTGCTGTTTTTCCTCTGTGATTTTTTCCTGAATCATGGAACAGTAGGAAGGAAAGGAGCTTTTATACAGGATACGGCCGATATCCTCGATGCTGAAGTTCAGTCTACGGTAAAACATGATGCTTGAAATCTTTTTGATATCTTCATATGTATAGGTTCGGTAACCGTTTTTNNTATTTCGCACTGCTCATTGCTTACGTGTATAGTTTACCATAAAAAGATGGTTCTTCGGCTTTACGGTTTTCTTTCTATGCTTACGAATTATTAACGGAAAGAAGCTTGAAATCGTAAAAAACTATGTTATGATAGTATCAGAAAGAAAGCTTGTACTTACATAAGAGACGTGAGAAGGGGGTATTTTTACATGGGAGAAAGTAAGAAGAATATGGTCAAATGCCTGGTATGCGGTGCCGTATTTGAGGAGGGAAATGAGGTTTGTCCGGTATGCGGTGTGGGGCCGGAAAATTTTGTCCCTTATGAGGAGGAAGAAAGGAATTTCCATAAAAATACAGAGGAGTTATACCTCATACTTGGTAATGGCGCGGCAGGTGTCAGTGCGGCAGAGGCGGTCCGGGAAAGAAATTCCACCTGCTCCATTGTCATGGT
>DJBG01000133.1:7467-7818 GCA_002429965.1 Hungatella sp. UBA5982 | reverse complement strand
CCTTCATTTTTTATCAGATAGTTTTGCCAAGTAGTATAAAACTTCCGTGAAAAGGAATGTGAAGATAGTAGTCGAATTGTGGCGAAATTAGACGAAGTACGTTATAGGCGTGAGCAGTTATGTTCACGCCATTATTATTTGATTTATTATGCCAATTGTTTGTTTATTGTATAATATAAGAACGTATATATGGCATGAAGAAGTTTGATCATAATAATAGAATTATATTTTTTTATTGGAATTCATTACGTGTACCTCCTGAAAATTCACTGCCAAAACCATCATAACATAAAACAGTGTGTAAGACTAACATCATTCAGAATAAATTTACTTCTACAAACTGAATTTAGT
>DJBG01000133.1:0-7451 GCA_002429965.1 Hungatella sp. UBA5982 | reverse complement strand
GCTTGGCAGCTTCCGTTTAATTAAGTCTCAGGATGTGCCGTACATCGGTGATCCGCGCGGCCCTAACGTGATTCCATGTGTGGCTGATGCTGAAAACATAAAAAATTCAATAAGGAGGCTGAAATATGGAATATGTAAAACTCGGAAATTCGGACATCCAGGTTTCCCGTTTCTGTGTAGGTTGCATGAGCTTCGGTGATCCTGCCAGCAAAATGCACGATTGGACATTGAATCCAGAGGAAAGCGAAACGATTATAAGGCATGCTCTTGATCTGGGCATAAATTTCTTTGACACCGCCAATACTTATTCGGCGGGCACCAGTGAAGAGTACCTCGGCCGCGCCATACGGAACAATGTTTCCCGTGACAAAGTGGTGCTGGCCTCAAAGGTTTATTTCAACGAGGGACATCTTTCTCAAGAAGCGATTCAGCGGGAAATTGACGGTACGCTCAAACGGCTGGGCACCGATTATCTGGATCTTTATATTATTCACCGTTTTGATTACGGTACGCCCATCGAAGAAACTATGGAGTCGCTCAACAGCCTCGTCAGGGCAGGCAAGGTGAGAGCCCTTGGCGCTTCAGCTATGTACGGATATCAATTCTACAATATGCAGCTTGCAGCCGAAAGAAACGGCTGGACACCGTTCGTTTCCATGCAAAACCACTACAATCTGCTCTACCGGGAGGACGAGCGTGAGCTAATTCCTATCTGCAATCAGCAGAACGTCGCATGTACGCCTTACAGCCCTCTTGCGGCGGGCAGACTTTCCCGGCTTGAATGGAAGACCGATACAAACCGCAGCAGGACCGATATAACGGCAATATCAAAATATGATGGAACACAGGAGAGTGATTACAAAATCGTGCTGCGTGTCAATGAAATTGCGGAAAAATATGGTGTTACCATGACTCAGATTGCCCTTGCCTGGCAGTTTGCCAAGGGCGTTGCGGCGCCCATCATCGGTGCCACCAAGGCACAATATTTTGATGATGCGGCCGGTGCCCTAGATATCAGGCTGGCAGATGACGATCTATCCTATCTCGAGGAACTCTACGTTCCGCATAGGGTTGTCGGAGCGCTTTGATTAAGATAAAGCAGTAGGCACAAGTGTATTTAGTTATCTGAGGCAGTGTGTTTTTCGCAGACTGTTATTATAAAATAAAATTAAAGGAGAAAACAGAATGAACAGCTTTGTTTACGATATACCAACAAAGATCTATTTCGGAGAAGATCAGCTTTCCCATCTTGGGCCGGAACTTTCCCGCTTCGGCAAGCGCGTGTTGCTGACCTATGGTGGCGGCACCATTAAAAAGACGGGGCTGTATGATAAAGTGGCAGCAGAAATTAGGGCTGCAGGTCTGGAACTGTTTGAACTGGGCGGCATTGCACCCAACCCGCATATTGATTCCGTGCGCAAAGGTGCTGAAATATGTAAAAAAGAAAAGATTGACGTCTTACTTGCTGTGGGCGGGGGTTCCACATTGGATGCGACAAAATTCATGGCGGCGGGCGCTTGTGTGGATTTTGACCCATGGAAATTTCTGAGTGAATGGGCGCCGATTGAAAAAGCGCTGCCGGTTATCACCATCCTTACACTTGCAGCCACCGGCTCGGAAATGGATCGCGGCGGAGTCATCAGTAATCCGGAAACCCAGGACAAAATCGGCCGGATGGAACTGCCCATGCTCCCCAAGGTCTCTTTCCTCGACCCTTCCAACACCTATACAGTCAACGCATATCAGACAGCCTGTGGAGCAGCTGATATGATGTCGCATATTATGGAAGTCTACTTCAACATGGATCAGGATCTGCAGATGTTGGATGGTGTTATGGAAGTATTAATGAAAACCATCATCAGATATGCGCCTGTCGCCATGGGGCAGCCCGACAATTATGAGGCCCGTGCAAATCTAATGTGGACGAGTTCCTGGGCAATCAACGGCTTTGTGAACGGAGGCAAGCGCCAGGCATGGAGCTGCCATCCCATAGAGCATGAGCTTTCTGCTATTTACGATATCACTCACGGTCTGGGTCTGGCCATTCTCACTCCCCGCTGGATGGAATACACGCTGGATGAAAGTACGTTATCGAAATTTTATCAGTTCGGTATTAACGTGTTTGGCATCGAAGCCTCCCTTCCTTATATGGAGGTGGCTAAGAAAAGTATTGAGCTTTTAAGCGATTTCTTCTTCCAAACGCTTGGACTGAAAAGCAGTCTTCACGAGATCGGCATAGACGATAAAAACTTTGGGATTATGGCAAAAAAAGCATGCAGCGGCGAAACGTTGCCTGGCTTTAAACCACTGAATCAGCAGGATATTGAAAATATTTTCAANNAATTGGAAAGCACCTGAAAAAACTTTCTCCGGGAACATTTGAAAAACTGCGAAAGGCGAATCGGTGCGGGAGCTATATCCATGTGAGGAGATAATAAATTTAAGTAAACAGGGAGGTGCGAATCAATGACTATAGCAGAAGTTGCAAAAAAATATGGACTTACCCCGGATACGCTGCGGTATTATGAACGCGTGGGCCTTCTGCCTAAAGTTGTACGAACCGCGAGCGGCATTCGGGACTATTCTGATGAAGATTGCCGCTGGGTAGATTACATCAAATGTATGCGCCTGGCAGGTGTTTCTGTGGAAACGCTAGTCGAATACGTTACCCTTTTTCATCAGGGCAAGGGGACTATTACCGCCCGGAAAAAGCTCCTTCTGGAACAGAGAGAACAAATTGCCGCAAAAATTGAGGGACTGAATTCAGTTCTGAAAAGGTTGGACTGGAAGCTGGACGGTTATGAAGAACGAATGCTAAAGTGTGAAGAAAATCTGAAATAATTACGTTCAATGCTAAGGTTTTGCTTCCGGAAAAAAGCAGCATATCTTTAACTGATAAATTTCATAAAGATAAACACGAAAGCGTCAGGAGAACTAATCCTGACGCTTTTGAATATATAGATCTAANNGCAAATGGCTTCCAGGCATCGAATAAAAAGAGTGGCTATGTTTTTATTAAAGTAAATGTATAGCTTTTTAGGGAACAGGGAATCAACACCTTATGAAAGGAAAAGAAATGAAATGTTTAGGCCAATCTAGTAAGAAGCCTGCTAGATGGAAAGATTTGATCTGATCGTATATTATCCATGTATAAATCTATTCATTTAGAAAATATTTATTATTTTTGTTATTCTTTAATTCATTTTTATGCTATCATTAATTTATTCTATATGTTTTTTTGCGGGAGAGTAAGAATGGATAAAAAATGCGGAGTAAAGTTAAGCAAAATACGGTTCTTATATTATGGGCTGGGCATCTTTATAGGTTGCTTTGTACTGTGGATTTCTCTGAGCGAAGGAAAGCAGCTGCATTTTTTAGATATGGAAATTATGCCATCAAAGCAGAGCTTTATAATCAATGTTGGAGCAAATGGCGAATATGTTGATGTTTTTGCTGCGGAAAAAGGCGTTCATGTTGCGGTCAATTATACAGAAAGATTGGAAGAGCAGCAGACGAGGCTGACAATAGAGGGAAAAATCAGGAAAAAAACATCAGATAGCATGCCAATCCATCTTTTGCTGCTTGGCTTTGACAATACAGAAAAGTGGCAATGGGAAATATTAAGNNCCGTATGTTGTTGTCATATTTGGGATACTGGGTGTTTTTCTGCTTTTTAAGAATAATGGAAAAAAGAGAAACTATGCAAAAGAAAGACTGTTGGAATTTATGGATGACGCAGAGAATCAGGCGGCATTTGAAGCAGGGAAGCGGTGGTTTTTGATTCATGACAGGAGACGATACTGGAACCGATGCCTGATATTATTTTTTCTCTGTGGATTAGGTCTTTACATTCTTCAGAGATATTTATATAAGTGGGTTCTTCTGAATTCAGCAGACCACATAGGAGCTGTTATTATTTTAACTCTGGTGATTGTGAGTTTAGGAGGTGTTTTAGAAGCTTATTGGGCAATAAAGCATATGGAGGTACTTACAAGAGAGAACCGGCCCCTTACAGCATCTGCAGCTTTTTTGATGGAGGCAGCATATGGTTCTTATCGTTATCAATCTTACTACAAAAAACAAATACATAATGCAGCCGTTGGACTTGCCAGGGCCGGAAGATATGTTCAGGCATTGAAACTGGCAGATGATAGATGGAATAGCGTTCAGGAAAAGAAACTGATGCAGCTGCTTCACAGTAATCTTCGCCAGGTATGCTTCCTGGGGCTGGGAAGGGAAGAAGAGGCCGAAACAGAATTTGCACACCAGAAGCAGCTTGTAAAAAATTATCCCAAATTAAAAAAGATGGGAGAAGCGGTGCTTCTGTCAACTGAAATCAGGAAGGCTTTTATTGATCAGAAATTTGGGCAAGCAGAAGCCTACGTGAATGTATATTGTGATCGTTATCCAGATGCATATCATCGCATACCTCTTATGCCCATTCAGATGATAGTTTATGAACAAGCAGATGAAATTGAGAAGGCAAAAAATATCTGCGGTAATCTGCTTTCATACAGCCCTGAAAATATAGCAGTCAGAGAGGCAATGAGATATGGAGCCTGTACCTATGTGGAATCTCCGGATTTTCTTAAAGATAAGAACGGGCTTGTGTGCCGGATTGTTATCACCGGAGTGCTTGGCATTTACACAGTGCTGTTTGGAAACGATATGTTAATGGGGACTCATCATTGGGGACCAAGTGAAACAAGAGCATATGAAGAGACTGATGCTGGAAAACTCATATCGCAAACAAATGATACAGAGAAGGCAGAAAACGAGACTACGGAAACAGAGTTGCCTGAATCGGAGCAGGAGCAGGATTTTCCGGCTTCTGCTTCTCAGGAACCAGGTTTTGAAATGGATTTACCGGAAGATTGGAATGGCCTTGCAGCTAGAAAAGAGTTTGAGGGAGGGTGCAGCTACCATCAGAAAAAATCCTATGATTTGATGGGTGATGGAGTTTTATTCTATATTCAGGCGTATTCGGACTGCAGCTATGTTAATCTGCCAGATTATGAAATATGGGGATATGATGGTCCTTGTGTTTATGTAATGTCACAGCCCACTGACGTGACGTTTTATACGGAAGACAGTGCCATAAGAGAAGAATACCATAAAATGCAAGGTGAAATCAGTCAAATCCGGGATACTTTCCGGATTCAGTCTGATACGGCAAAATATGACGGATATGAATTTGTATTTCCTAACAGCAGCTATAGCCTGTTGCAGGAGCCGGATTTATGGAATCTTTCTGCCAGCCAGCTGCGGATTGCAAGAAACGAGATTTATGCAAGACATGGCAGGCTATTTGCTGATGAAGAGTTGCAAAGATATTTTAATCAATGCAGCTGGTATGAAGGAACGATTGCTCCAGAAGATTTTAAGGAAAATGTGCTGAATGAAACAGAGCGGTTCAATATCCGTTTGATTCAGAAACAGCAGCAAAAAATGGAGTGAAAATATGGAGGATGTATCGCATGCCAAAAGATAAAGGAAGAATGAGTTGGAAAGTATTTTGGATTATATTGATAAATCCTCTGACAGCAGCGGTATATCTTGTATTTTTGCAGCGTTTATACCGATTGTGCCAGTTTGGAGGAAAGCGCAGGAATATACCGATATTAATAGGGTGTATGATATTTTTCTGTGCGATATTTTTTATAGCGATTATAACAGCGAAAAAAAAAGGAAGAAGGGCAGAAGAACAAACCGACATACCGAAAGAAACCGCAATACAAAAGATCAATAAAAACCGATGGCTATATAGAGGTTATATGTCGGTGCTTCTGTTATTTGGTATAGGAACTACATTATTCTACGGAGAGAAAATTGTACTTAGCGCCAGTAGTTTTAATGGAAAATTATCATGGTTTTTATATGAGAGAAGCCATAAAAGGACAGTAGAGATTACTCATGATAATGTATTTTCAGATGGAATGGATGAAATGCTAGCGGATTTGGAGCAGAAGCTTCAAATGCCGGAAGATCTATATGTCGCTACCAGTTTTAATCTTTATTTCAAACCAGATGGTACCATAACTTCGTTGGAAACCTATTTGTATGGAAAAGATGATAGAGGTAATTTGAAGACCTATCTGATCAGCTATGATGGGAGCAAGTCAAAACGTGCGACTGTTTATTTGGACGGATCAGTATCAGAGCAGGGGGAAGACCGTAAGAAACTGCAGCCGATGCTTGATATCCTAAAACAAGTTAATCTGGAAGGAACTGTGCAGCAGTGGGATGAAGAAGAATACGGTATCATTTATTACGGAGTGCGGGATTGGGGAAATGAATCGACGGGAATCAATTGGGTGGATTTAAATGAGGGCAGGCCGGCGAAAGCTGAGACCGGATCCAATATTCGAGGGTATACAGTTTCTGTGTATGTTCCAGGCAAAGAAAATGAAATTACGCCAATACGCTATTTGGCAGCATCAGGAGAGGAAGAGCAATCTAGCAGCAAAGCATTGTCTGAAGATAAGCCTGCCGTAATCAATCCAGATGAAGAATTTCAATTTGAAAATGGTGACCGGTTCCGTCTGAATGTAGTAGATGCCGCTCTTGGCAGCCGCTATTACACCCTGGAGTGCAGTGATGATGGAGGAATAAACTGGAAGGTTGTGAATCAAGATCCGTTTTTAGGTCAGGCAGGGGTGGCCGCAGGCATTGCCTTTATTGACGATAAGCTGGGATTTTTCTGTCTTTCACATAATGGCGGCGATGAGGCAGAGCTATACCGGACTGCTGATGGCGGAAAAACGACAAAGCCAGTAAAGCTTCCGTATTCCGTTATGAAAAAAGAGCCGGATAAGGATTCACAGTTTGATTTCCCAGAAATGCCATATGAAGAAGATGGGATCCTAAAAATGGTGATAGGACAGGGGGCTGATGNNGGAGGAATCAGCTGGGAATTTGTTGGGGAGATCAGATAAGTATAGATTCAACCTGTAAATGAGTTTTTTGAATAAAAGAACGAATGTATTAGGAAAGTCATATGCCAGATAAAAACAGTTATGTGATTTGTCAATTTTAGGTTTTGGCTGTAAAATGTATCAAGATATGGTATATTGAGATAATAATGTTATTTCAAAGTAATCAAACTTTGGACTCACTGAAAGTGGAGGCTGACATATATGAGACGGCAATTCGATAAGCAAGTGAAACAGATAAAAAGAGAAGAATATAAATTGCTTAACAAAAAGGAAAATCCATTATTAAAAGCTTCTATAGAGCCTGTTGCTGATAAAATTCAAAGCTATATTCCCAGCAAACTGAAAACTGCCCTGGAGACGGCATTCTATAAAGGCTTCCGGTTGGTTTTTGAAAAAGGAAATATTTATATAGAGAAGACTTATGATAAAGATAAGATACAGTTGGAATATGATTTAAATAATTATGCTATTGGCAAAAGAACCGAAAGAAAATATTTGAAGCGTTTAGATCAGCAT
>DJBG01000233.1 GCA_002429965.1 Hungatella sp. UBA5982 | reverse complement strand
TCCCGGTCTTTTTTTATTTACCCCCGTCTTATATAAAAGAGATTGTTTATCTGCCCCTAAAAAACTATAATAGGATCATAGGATTCACTCCACTCTCCTCTCTAATTTGTACATTAAAAGAGAGGACGGGCAAATCGATAACAAATATAATGTAAAAGAAAGGATTGATTTTATGGAATGGATTGAGGGATTAAATAAGTCAATGAACTATATCGAGGAACATTTAACGGAAGATATAGACTATGAGAAGGTAGGGAAAATCGCCTGTTGTTCTGTTTATCATTTTCAGAGAATGTTTGCTTATATGGCGAATGTACCTTTATCTGAATATATCCGGCGCAGGCGTATGTCCTTGGCAGCGGTGGATCTACAGAACGGGGATAATAAAATTATTGATGTTGCTCTTAAATATGGATACCATTCTCCCACTGCATTTAACCGGGCATTTCAAAGCATACATGGAGTTGCACCATCTCGTGTAAAAGAAAGCGGTGTTTCCGTAAAATCATATCCACCTATTAGTTTCAAAATTACAATAAAAGGAGTGGATGAATTGAATTATCGAATGGAAAAGAAGGAACCGTTTCGGATTATAGGCACTGCACAATCGCTGCACAGGGAAATTGAAAAGAATTTTGAAATTGTACCTCAAATGTGGAGCAAGGCATCTATGGACGGAACAATTCCTAAATTAGCCGCCATGGCAAACGGATCCCCTGGAGGAATATTGGGAGTAAGCATCTGCAATGATTTGGAAGAATGGCGTTACTTTATTGCCGCTGCCAGTACGAAAGAAATTGATGATACTTTGGAAGAATATACGGTTCCCTCTTTCACCTGGGCCATATTTAACGGAGAAGGCCAATGCCCCCAGGCAATACAAGAACTAGAGAAGCGAATTGTCTCCGAGTGGCTTCCCACTTCCGGATACGAATACGATAATGGACCGGATATTGAGGTCTATTTAAGTGCAGACCCTCAAAATGCAAGGTTTGAAGTATGGATACCCGTTATTAAAAAATAATCAGGAGGGCATCTTGGATAGACCAAATGAAAATTATAATGTTTTTCTTAAAGCAGTAGACGATCGTTATAAAGATTTCGTTGTGGAAATAAATGATTACCTCACACAAAATAATTGTAAATGTGAAATCAAACCTGCTAAAAATGGTTTTATCGCTTCCTATAAACTGGAGACTACAAAAAAAGTTTTAGCAACTTTTGTGTTTCGGAAAGCCGGAATGAGATTACGAATATATCCGGAGCACGTAAAAGCTTATGAAAATTTTTTAAATACTTTGCCGGAAAAAATGAAGAAAGATATCAAAAAAGCATCTGTGTGTAAGAGGTTAATAAATCCGGAGGAATGTAACCCTAAATGTCTCATGGGATACGACTTCCATTTGGATGAGGAACATCATCAAAAATGTCGTTATATGGCATTTATGCCTGCCTTAAGTGAAGAAACCACCCCTTATATCAAAGCATTTCTAGAAAAGGAATTGAACGCATAATAACTGTATTTAACAGCGGCCAATCATTAAGTGGATTACACTGCTATGGAGGTATCCCAAAAGGCAGGCTCTGCGTGAAATGGCCGCTGATTTCATGACATTGTGCTGCACTCTCCTTTTTTCATTGCTTACCGGAATTTAATAAGCTTCCAGATTGTCACACATTTTCATTAATACTTTACAGAATACGGCTATTTCGTCTTCTGGTATATCGGAACTGATAAGTTCTTCAAACTGCTGAAAAACTTTTCTCACCTCTTCGGCTTCAGCAACCCCTTTTTCTGTAAGACTGATCAGAACGGAACGTCTGCAGTCCGGATTATTTTCCCTGAGAAGGAACCCCATATCCTGCAATTTGTCTATATTCCTTGACATGGTGGCAGCATCGAAATGGCATCGGTCTGCCAGCTCTTTTTGGGTGATATGGTCCTTTTGTAAAAGATTATATAAGATCCTGGCATGTCCCTGCCCAGGCGTCAATCCGATGTTTGACAGAAGCGGAGAAATAATCTGTTTTCTGGCTTTTTCTTCACGAACCAATAGTTCTCTCACATTATGTCGCTCCATATTTTTTTCTTCCCTTTCGCTTCGCTCAAGGCACAAATATGTCATGAAACAGGTTGTGCCCCTCTGCTCTTTGTTTTATGGCATCATACTCTTCATCTCATCATTCTAATTCAAACTGCCCTGTATGCAGTTGATAATATTTCCCTTTTTCCTGCAGCAATTCGTCATGGCTGCCCCGCTCAATAATCTCTCCTTTTTCAAGAACCAAAATGGCGTCTGAGTTTCTTACGGTGGAGAGCCTGTGAGCGATGACGAATACCGTCCGGTCTTTCATAAGGGCATCCATGCCTTTTTCAATGAGTTTTTCCGTTCGTGTATCAATGGAACTGGTGGCTTCATCCATGACAAGAACAGGCGGCTGTGATATGGCAGCCCTGGCAATGGCGATCAGCTGCCGCTGTCCCTGTGATAAATTACTGCCGTCACTTTCTAACATAGTATCGTATCCATTGGGAAGACGTCTTATAAAGGAATCCGCATTTGCAATTTTTGCGGCGGCCAGTATGTCTTCATGGGAAGCATTCAGCCTTCCATACCGGATATTATCGGCAATGCTTCCGGTAAATAAGTGGGTTTCCTGAATGACCAGAGAGATAGAACGCCTTAAATCATCCTTTTTTATGTTTCGGATATCGATTCCATCGTAGGTTATGGTGCCTCCATTTAATTCATAAAATCGGTTGATAAGATTGATGATGGTCGTCTTGCCTGCGCCGGTAGAACCAACGAATGCGATCTTCTGACCAGGCTTGGCATACAGGCTGATGCTGTTTAAAATAGTGTTTCCGCCTGTATAACCGAAAACCACATCGTGAAACCGGACGTCTCCCTTTAAAGGGACCAGAAGATATCCGCGATCCCGGTCAGGAACTTTCCAGGCAAACGAACCGGTATAAATATCCGTTTCCTTCAGGCTGCCCTCCGCCTCCTGCACCACCCTCTTTAAGGTGACAGTTCCTTCATCGTATTCAGGCTCTTCCTCCATCAAATTAAAAATCTTTTCTGCACTTGCCAGCGCCACCATGAGAAAATTGATCTGCATGGTAAACTGGTTCATGGGCATGGCGCTCTGCCTGACATAAACCAGGTAGGAGGCCAGAGTTCCCATATTAATCAGTCCGGACAGAGCGAACAATCCGCCCACGCAGGCAGAAATGGCATAATTAATGTAAGAAAGAGAAACAATCGTAGGAACGGTAATGCCCGTATAGGTGGCGGCCATTGTAGAGGAAATCCTCAATTTCTCATTCAGCTCACAAAATTTTTTAAGATCCTGTTTTTCATGGCGGAAAATCTTTTCTACTTTCTGCCCTTCCACCATTTCTTCTACATAACCATTTATATTTCCCAAATTTTTTTGCTGCTGAGCAAAATATTTTTTGCTCAGCTTTCCATTGTGACGAATATATATTAACATAATCAGAAGAAAAAATACAACGATTAATGACAGCTTCCAGTCCAGGAGAATTAACATGATAATGGTGCCTATGGAAGTAATAAAGCTCTGGATCAGCAATGTAAAGCTGTTGTTGAGCGCTTCCGAGATGGTGTCAACGTCATTTGTAAAATGGCTCATCAAATCCCCGTGTGTATGGGTATCAAAAAATCCCAAAGGCAGCT
>DJBG01000193.1 GCA_002429965.1 Hungatella sp. UBA5982 | reverse complement strand
AGGTATACCCGCAGGGTGTTTCTTCTCATGCAGCCGCCGGCAATATTCGGAAGCTGCCCACCCGCATGGCGGACTTTTCTGTATAATCATACATTAAATACTTTATATAACTAATAATATTGTAATGAATGCAACATGTCAAGTGATGGATTGCATTATTTACTACATATATTTCATATAATGCAATACTATGGAAACAGGAGGAGTTACCTATGTATATAGATTTCAATTTTTCCAAACGCCTTTCGGAGCTCAGAGCTCAAAAGGGCGTGTCTGCACGTGACATGAGTCTGTCTCTCGGGCAGAATCCCACATATATCCATAAAATAGAAAATGGACTGGCTCTTCCGTCCATGATGGGTTTTTTCTATATATGCGAATATCTGGACATTGAGCCAGCCGAATTTTTCTCTCGCGGCATCAGCAGCCCTGCAAAAGTCAAAGAACTAATGGAGGATGCACAGCATTTAAACCGGGAGCAGCTTGACCACCTTCATCTGATCGTTAAGGATCTTTTAAAATCAGGAGGGAAAAAATAAAAAGGAAGCTGCACCTACAGCATTCCTTTTATTTTTCCCGGTGTTTTCTTTTTATCAGCACTCCGGCAATTTCCATGTCTTCCGGTGTTGTAATCTTTATGTTGGTATAATCGCCCCGAATCAATTTTACCTTTTCCTGAGTCATGGTTTCTACCACCATGGCATCATCCGTTACTCCCCCCTGATACTGTTCCGATGACATAAGCTTTTCATAAGCCCGAAACACCAGCTCATATTCAAAGGCCTGAGGAGTCTGAATCAGCCATAGACTGTTCCGGTCCGGTGTCATGGCTGCAAAATCATTTATATCGGAAATTTTGATGGTATCCTTTACAGGCATCCCTACCGCACAGGCTCTGTACATTCTGGCTGCATCGGAAGCGGCCTCTATAATCTCTCCGGTCACGCAGGGTCTGGCCCCGTCATGGATTAAGACATATTCACAGTTATTAACTGCCTTAAGCCCTTCGTATACGGAATGATACCGTTCCTTTCCACCTTCTGTAACTGCGGTCACCTTTTTAAAACCGTATTTCTCTATGATCTCCTCCTGGCAATATCCGGACTCTCCCGGACCGGTCACCAGGATGATCTCATCTACCGAACTGTTCTCGAAGGCATGAAGCGCATAATACAGCAAAGGTTTCCCAAAGAGCTCCAGGTACTGCTTATGCACCTGGCTTTCCATGCGTGTCCCTTTTCCCGCTGCCAATATGACCGCTGCCGTTCTCCCCCTGTCTTCCATCCGACTATCACCTCTCACCCAGCTTTAAATTGGGAACTGCATTTAAATCCCAACCGGCTCTCGAGCCATTAATATACTCATAATAAGCCGCTGTACCGATCATGGCTGCGTTATCCGTACAGTAAATGGGTGATGGATAGTAAAAGGTAATACCGGCTTTTTCACATGCAAGGCTCATCCCTTTCCGCAGGGCGGAATTGGAAGCCACACCACCGGCTATGGCAACCTTTTTAAATCCATATTCCTTTGCCGCATCCATCGTATGACTTACCAGCACGTCCACGACCGCACTTTGGAAGGATGCCGCTAAATCAGCAACATTGATTTCTTCTCCAATCATGCCCGCATGGTTGATGTGGTTTAATACCGCAGATTTTAAGCCGNNCGCGGGAATTTGATGGCATGGGGATTTCCCTCCTTGGCTGCCCGGTCAATCTTCGGGCCTCCCGGATATCCAAGACCCACTGCTCTTGCCACCTTGTCAAATGCTTCTCCTGCCGCATCATCCCTGGTACGGCCCAGGATTTCAAATTCACCGTAATCCTTTACAATGACAAGATGGGTATGGCCGCCGGATACAATCAGGCATAAAAATGGCGGCTCCAGATCCGGATGCTCAATGAAGTTGGCCGATACATGTCCTTCAATATGATGGACGCCCACCAGCGGCTTGCCCGCAGCATAGGCAATGGCCTTTGCTTCCGCAACACCTACAAGGAGCGCTCCCACAAGGCCCGGACCATAAGTAACGCCTATGGCGTCCATATCCTCCAGGCACAGCCCTGCCTCCAGAAGGGCTGCTTCTATCACTTGATTCATTTTTTCAATATGCTTTCTGGATGCGATTTCCGGCACAACGCCCCCATATAATGTATGCAGGGCGATCTGAGAGGAGATCACATTGGAAAGGATCTCTCTTCCGTTCTTTACTACGGCAGCCGCCGTCTCATCACAGGAACTTTCAATTGCAAGTATATAGACATCTTCCTCTGTATGATTCTTTTTCATTGCCGCTCCCTCACTCCTCATCAAATTCCAGCTCCAGGGTCCAGGCATCTTTTGCCGCTTTGGCGCGTGGAAAGATTTCCCGGACTTTGTCCATGTATTCCTCCGGTCTGGTAAGAGAAGGACTGTAATGAGTCAGCCACATCTGCCTGGGCTGAGCTTCCTTTGCCAGCCTGGCAGCCTCATAAAAAGTCATATGCTTATATTCTCTGGCTTTTGTTTCTTTTCCTTCCTCTCCATACATACCTTCGCAGATAAAAAGATCCGCCTCCCTTGCATATTCCGCAATTACAGGAACCGGCCTTGTATCCGTACAATAGGTAACCTTAAGCCCTCGTCTTGCGGGACCTAAGACCATATCAGGAGTCAGGGTTTTTCCGGCCTCTTCAATGGTTTCCCCTTTTTGCAGACGGCTCCAGAACTTCTGGGGTATACCGGCTGCATTGGCCCGGTCTACATCAAACCGGCCTGTCCTTGGAATGGAAATGGAATAACCATAACAAACAACATTGTGGTTCACCCGGTAAGCATCGATCACATAAGGCCCGATCTTTACCTGCTCCCTATTCTCAGAAAGCTCGATGAATTTAAGTTCAAAAGGAAGNNGCACCCACCACACGCTCTAAGCCCTTTGGCCCGATAAGAGTCAGGGGTTCTGTCCTTTCCGCATTGCCCATGGTCAGGAGAAGTCCCGGAAGACCGCTGATATGGTCGGCGTGATAATGGGTAAAACAAATGATGTCAATGGGTTTCGGGCTCCAGCCCTTTTCCTTTAACGCAATCTGGGTTCCTTCTCCGCAGTCAATGAGAAGATCACTGCCACCGCATCTGGCCAACATGGCTGTCAGCCACCGGTATGGCAGAGGCATCATTCCTCCGGTTCCCAGCAAACAAATAGCCAACAG
>DJBG01000212.1:10993-11115 GCA_002429965.1 Hungatella sp. UBA5982 | reverse complement strand
ATGAGTCGGTGGTTCCGGTTGGAGGAAAAATCACCGATAGGCCGGCAGATCCTATAAGGCCAGGATATTTGTTTAAAGGCTGGCACAGCCATTTAGATGAAAATTACGAGCCAGTACTCTGG
>DJBG01000212.1:0-10861 GCA_002429965.1 Hungatella sp. UBA5982 | reverse complement strand
ATACCATGAGTCGGTGGTTCCGATTGGTGAAAAAATAACCGATAGGCCGGCGGATCCAACAAGGACAGGATATTTGTTTAAGGGCTGGTACAGCTATTTAGATGAAAATTACGAGCCAGTACTCTGGGATTTTGATAACAACACTGTAGCAGCGAACATGTCTTTGTGGGCATCATGGAAAGAAGAAAGTGACGGCAGCAATAACAGTGGGGGAAATAGCGGAGAAGGAAATAGCAGCAGCGGAGGAAACAACACAGAAGGAAATAACAGCGGAAGTGGAAACAACACGGAAGGAAATAACAGCAATAGCGGAAATAGCAGCGGCGGCGGAAACAGCAAAGGAGATGGCGGAAGAAATGAGACTACCACTGCGGGCAAATCTGACAAAAAAGGTGATGCCTATGGTAGCAGTGAAAGTGTAGACATTGATGAACGGGAAGTACCTAAATCTTCTGATACTTCTAATAATAGTGAAAATTTATATATTGTTAAGCAGGAAGTGCCTAAAGATGGAATGGCTAATTTGCCAAAAACGGGAGAGGATTGCACATCTCAAATCTTGCACGCAGCATTAAATTTTATATCATTATTTGTAATTTTCGCGTGCCTGATATATAGAAAGAAAACTATTTAAGTATGAAGAAACGGTAAGGAAGATGGCAGAAAGAAAATCTTCTTACCGTTTTTCTTCGGTAGGAACCAAGAAAAAGGGTGAAAATGTAAGCTTTCGTGTTTACATAGCAAAAAAACCGTTAGCGATTTGCATACGGTTTTTTGCTGCTGTAATCATTATTTCTTTTTGACAGGATAGCAAACCTCGGTTACTAACTCATCAGGGTTCTGAGTTTGAGCAGGGCTGACATGATAGATACAGAACATAACTCCGTTAAATTCATAACCATTGTCATTTACCCAATTAGCCACCGCATGATTTACAGTGGTGAGCTGCTCGTAGCTGCCCTTGTAGGTTGCTGAAGCAATCTCCACCGCAGGCATGGTTTTAAACACAACGTGCTCAGTATCCTGATAATTCCCTTTTACTGTGATTTGAATTTCCACATCCACGTCGCGATCCTTAAACCCCTCGTCATGGAAGATGGCAAGGCTGCAGCAATTGTCAGCTTGATGAAGCTGCAGCGGAGCTGTTTCTGTCATCATAAGGTTCCACAGGATACCTTCCTGGTCGTAGGCGGGAATCACCTTGCGTACACTGGCAACAAGGCGCTCCGGTAGATTCTTTAATGTAACATTGTAATTCATAGCGGTATCATCCTTTCTCAGCCGTTTGATGGCTGTGTCAAGGAGCAGTAAACGGCGGCCTGTTTCTTCGGCTTCCGCCAGAACTTCAGCCTGCTTCACCGCCAGAAAATCAGCCAATGCCTGGGGGTTATCGTAGTTCTTCAGGATTTCCCCAATTGGAACAAGGCCAAACCCCATATCCTTGAGGGCTATGATTCTGCCTGCAATCGGCAGTTGATCCTCCCCATAGTAACGATAGCCGGTAAAACTATCCGTGGTTTTAGGCACTAGCAGACCGATCTCATCGTAATGTCGAAGCATACGTATACTGATCCTTGATAGTTTTGAAAAATCACCTATTTTCAGCATTTTTATTTCCTCACATATATGTGTTTTTTGAGCTCAAATACAGTATAGAGTATACCATAATGTGAGAGTCAATGGGGATTTTTAGATTATTTTATACACCAAAGCCCTAATTCACTACGTAGGTTAGGAAATTCCGAAAGGAAACCGTGAATTAAACGAAATAAACAAGATAAGCCGGGGTCATGGTATTAAGACCCCGGTTTTTGGTTCTAAATACCAAAAGAAAGATTAAGGGAAAGTGCATGGTGATGGGGAATGCTTCCTCTCAATGAATGATCAGGAAAACTGCATGGATACCGTATTCAGCCATCTATATGATTCCCTGACACTACCGTACATGCAGAATCGCAGTTACAAAGGAAAAAATGTGCTATAATAGGATTCAAATAAAATTTCAGGAGGAGTACCTATGGGGTATAAAGTACTGGTAGCGGATGATGAGTATATCATTCGTCGGGGCATTATCAGCTTTTTAAGACAATACGGTGATTTTGAGTTGGCAGCAGAAGCAGAGGATGGAGATATGGCGTTGGAACTGTCAAAAGACGTCTCTCCGGATGTTTATTTTGTTGATATTAATATGCCATTTCTTAATGGTCTTCAATTCATAAAAAGCTTAAAGGAAATAAACCCCAGGGCTGTGGTAGTGATCATCACCGGGTATGACCGGTTTGAATATGCCAGAGAAGCGCTGAAGCTGGGGGTCTTTGAGTATCTTCTCAAACCTCTGATGGAAGGTCCTTTTGATGAGATGATGCAGCGGGTCCGGGAAAGATTGCAGAGAGAGGCGAGTGAAGATAAATATCTTGATTGGGCGAAGAGTATGCTCGCACAAAATCGTACTTATCTTGCCTCTAACTTTTTGCAGAGAGCTTTGGAAGGGCATTATACAAGAGAAGAGATCAGGGAACGTTCCCAGTACTTAAATCTGCTTCTTCCGGAACCGTTTACAATTACGGTTGTTTCCCTGGAATATCAGAAAATGGAAGATGTAAAAAGCACCTGGAATGAAGATCTGCTGTTTTTTGTTGCTGAGAATATTGCAAATGAAATGTTTCAGGGGCTGGTGAACCCAAACAGCTGCCAGGACCGGCATGGAAATCTGGTGGTGATCTCAAAAACTGTGGCACCGGAGATTGCAGAGGAGCAGTCGGAGGCCTACTGCAAAATGCTGGAATCCCGTTTGCCGGTGCGCAGCGTAGTAATACAGGTGAACGGAGATGATTACGGATCCTTAGCTGAGACCTATGAAACGGCCGTCAGCCGGTTGAAGGAGCTGGAAACCGGTTCCTCGGTGATTAAGGATGTGAAGCTCTACATCGAGGACAACTATTCACGGGAGGACTTTTCCTTTCAGGATGCGGCGGGTCATGTGAATCTGTCTGTTCCCCATTTAAGCAGGATGTTCCGCAAAGAGATGGGAGTCACCTTTATCGATTACTTAACCAGCGTCAGGATCCGCAAGGCAATAGAGCTATTACATAACGGCGAATTGAAGATTTACGAAATTGCGGAGCTTACCGGGTATGCAAACCAGCATTATTTCAGCAATGTATTTAAAAAAAATTTAGGGGTCAGCCCTGCGGAATACCGGAGGTTAATTAAAAAGGATAACCAAACCTCTGCCATGCAATGATTTTATACCTTTTACTCAAATTATTGCAAAGACTTTCTCTCCTCCTTCCGGCATAATAAACGTATCGTTAAAACAAAAAAGGAGGATCATCAAAATGAAAAAAAGATTTTTAAGCGTGTTGTTATGCGCTTCCATGGCAGTGGTTTCTTTAGCCGCCTGCAGCAGCGGAGCCAGCAGTCCGACTGCAACCACAGCTGCTCCCCAGACTACGGCTGCTCAGGCTGAGACCACAGCAAAGACAGAGGAGACCACGGCGAAAACTACCGACGCATCAGGAGAAAAGCTGGTAGTCGGCTTTGCCCAGATCGGTCAGGAGTCCGGATGGCGTGACGCAGAAACCCTTTCCATTCAGACATATGCGTCTGAGAATGGAGATAAGGTGGAGCTTCTTTTTGCCGACGCGCAGCAGAAGCAGGAAAATCAGATTAAAGCAATCAAGAACTTCATCGAACAGGGTGTAGATGTTATTGGACTTGCACCTGTCGTAGAAACTGGATGGGATCAGGTATTTGCTGAGGCAAAAGAGGCAGGGATTCCGATTATCCTTCTGGACCGCAGAGCGGACGTCAGCGAAGACTTATACGCAACCTTTATCGGCTCTGACTTCATTGAGGAAGGCAAGATGGTTGCAAAGGAAATGGCAAAGCTGATCGGGGAAAATGGAAAAATTGTTGAGTTGGAAGGAACCGTAGGCGCTTCTGCAGCAACTGACCGTAAAACCGGTTTTGATGATGAGATAAAAGCAAGCTATCCAGGTATTGAAATCGTGGCTTCCCAGACCGGTGATTTCACCAGAGCCCAGGGAAAAGAGGTTATGGAGTCTTTCTTAAAATCCAATAAGGATATCAAAGGTGTTTATGCACACAACGATGATATGGCGCTTGGAGCAATCGAGGCAATCAAAGAAGCCGGACTAAAGCCGGGCGAAGACATCAAGATCGTTTCCATCGACGGTGTCCGCGGAATCTTTGAAGCAATGGCAGCCGGGGAGGCAAACTGTACCGTAGAGTGTAATCCGCTGCTTGGACCGCTTTTATTTGAAACGGCGGCAAAGCTGAAGGCAGGACAGTCTGTTGATAAATGGGTGAAATCGGTAGATGGCGTATTTACCGCTGATATGGCAGCGAAGGTACTTCCGGACCGCAAATATTAAACCGCGGGGTTGTTGCAAAAGTATATCATTATTTTTGCAGCAGCCCTTTTAATATCAGAGGAAATGCCCTCTTAATAGGAAAGCGAGGAGGAAACACCATGAGTGCTGGGAATCAGCTTTTGACAGCGAGAAATATATCCAAGGCCTTTGGGAAAGCGGTTATTGCTTTGGCTGATGTGCAGTTTGATTTGAATCGGGGTGAAATACATGCCTTGTTGGGGGAAAACGGTGCGGGAAAATCAACTCTCATTAAAGTGCTGACCGGAGTGGAGGCAAAGGATCAGGGAGTCATTGAACTGGATGGAAGACAGATCAATCCGAGATCCACACAGGAAGCGCAAAACGAAGGAATTTCTACGGTTTATCAGGAAGTCAATCTTTGTCCTAATCTTTCCGTAGCGGAAAATATTTATATTGGGCGGGAACCGAGAAACCGGTTTGGTACAATTAATTGGAAAAAAATCAATGCCGATGCCAGTGAGCTGCTGGAAAAATTTGATTTACATATAAACGTTACAAAGAATCTGGATCATTACTCTGTGGCAATCCAGCAGATGGTGGCTATTGCAAGGGCCAGCGATATTGATGCTAAGGTTCTGATCCTGGATGAACCCACCAGCAGCCTTTCCTCCGCCGAGGTCGAAAAGCTGTTTCAAATCATGAGGAAGCTCCGTGAGGAAGGTATGGGGATTATTTTTGTTACACATTTTCTGGATCAGGTTTATGAAGTTACTGACAGGATCACCGTACTTCGGAACGGAAAATATGTGGGAACTTATTTGACGAAGGAGCTGCCCAGAGTAGAACTGGTGGGAAAAATGATAGGTAAGGATTACGCTGGGCTTAAGGAATCTATGAGCGCAAAACGGCCGGAGGAAGGAGAGGGACAGGAGAAAGAGACTTTTATTGAGCTTATAAATGTCAGCAGCCCCGGAACGGTTAAGGGGTTTGGGCTCAAAGTAAAAAAGGGAGAGGTTCTGGGTTTTTCCGGTCTTTTAGGATCAGGACGTTCAGAAACGGCCAAGGTTTTATTTGGAATAGATCCCATCAGTGAAGGAGAAGTAAAGATAAAAAGTGAGGCGGTTCCCCTCCATTCCCCTTTGGACGCAATCCGAACCGGANNAGCGGCGGAAACCAGCAAAAGGTAATTCTCGCCAGATGGCTTGCTACGGAGCCGGAATTTTTGATGCTTGATGAACCGACAAGGGGAATTGACATCGGAACAAAGGCGGAGATTCAGAAAATCGTCATGGATCTTGCAGGAAGAGGGATGGCAGTGCTCTTCATATCATCGGAAATTGATGAGATGCTCCGCTGCTGCACCAGGATGATCGTGCTCCGGGATATGAAGCAGGTAGGAGAGCTAAACGGAAAAGAAATATCGGAAGAAGCAATCATGCATATTATGGCTGGAGGTGAAGCGTCATGAGAGAAATCTGGAATCGTTTGTCAGGAAAACAGTATTTCCGCCCCCTCATCATTTTTATCATGATTCTGCTCTTTAACGGTATTGTCAGCAAGGGTGATTTTTTCATGCTCTCCATCGTGGATGGGCACTTATACGGACGTATTATTGATATTGTAAGAAATGGAAGCAAGCTCATGATACTGGCTGCCGGCATGACCATGATACTGGCAACAGGAGGAACCGATATTTCCGTAGGCTCGATTATGGCGATCAGCGGAGCCATTGCCTGCAGCATTGTAAACGGGAATATTTTTCCGTCATTAAATGGGAATGTTGCCGCTGCAATTGTTTTCGCAATCCTTGCAGGAACCGCCAGCGGCATCTGGAACGGTTTTTTAGTGGCCAAAATAAAGATTCAGCCAATTGTTGCAACCATGATTTTAATGGTGGCGGGAAGAGGAATTGCACAGCTGATCACCAGGGGAAAGATCGTTACGATTACCTCGGATGCCTATTATTTTATCAATGGGGGCTATATTTTCGGGCTTCCCTTCCCCCTGTTTATTGTGCTCCTTCTAGTTGGTTTTTTGGTTCTGTTTACAGGAAGAACGGCATTTGGCCTTTTTTTGGAATCTGTGGGCTGCAATCCGACTGCCTCTAAGTATGTTGGGATTAAGGTTGACCGGATGCTGCTGGCAATCTATACGCTTTCCGGAGCCTTTGCTGCCGTGGCCGGTTTGATTGAAAGTGCGGGAATCAAAGGCGCGGACTGCAACAATGCGGGGCTGGGGATTGAAATGGATGCCATTCTTGCCGTAGCAATTGGAGGTACCAACTTAATGGGCGGGCGTTTTTCCATTTCAGCCAGCGTGATAGGAGCATTGATTGTACAGAGCATCACAACAACGGTACTGGCACTGGGAGTTCCGGCGGCCTATATCCGTGTGTTAAAGGCATTGCTGATTATTATCATCTGTCTGTCGCAGTCAAAGCAGTTTAAGGATCTGGTCATCAGGCGCAAAATGATAAACAGAAAGGTGGTTGGTAACTGATGGAGCAGACGGGAAAAAGAAAAAGGTTACAGATTAATAATATTTCACTGGTTATCACCATTGTGCTGTTTGTCCTGATGTTTCTGTTTGGTTCTGTAAAGTACAATAACTTTTTATCTCTATCAACCTTTTTAAATCTCTTTAATGACAATGCATATCTGATGATAGCGGCAATCGGAGCTACTTTTGTATTAATAAGCGGAGGAATCGATATTTCCATCGCGTCTACCATAGCATTTACCGGCGTAGGCTCCGCTTACTTACTGGAACGGGGAGTTCCGGCATTTCTGGTAATAATTCTGATGCTTCTTGCAGGAATCATCGTAGGCTGTACCCAAGGAGCCCTGATTCATTACTTTAAGCTTCAGCCGTTCATCGTGACTTTGGCAGGCCAGTTTTTAATGAGAGGGCTTTGCGTTGTGATCAGTGAACGTTCCATTCCCATCAGCGACCCGTTTTTTAAGACCATGGCACTTGGAAAAGTAGCGGTACGTCTGGGAGAAGCAAAGGCGTGGAACGGGAAAATTTATTATTATGTATTTATCCTTCTGATTGTTTTTGCGGTTGCGGTCTATACCCTGAGATATACGAAATTTGGAAGGTGTTTATATGCGCTGGGAGGCGGTGAAACGTCTGCAAGCCTCATGGGACTAAATGTTGCAAGAACGAAAATCGCGGCGTACGGGATCAGCAGCTTTTGTGCAGCTCTCGGAGGAATCGTGTTCAGTTTTTATACTCTGGCAGGATTCGGCCTTCAAAATTTGGGCCTGGAACTGGATGCGCTTTCATCTGCTGTGATCGGCGGCACCCTGCTTACCGGAGGCGTAGGAACTGTGGCGGGTACGGTTGTGGGCGTTATGATAGAAGGAATTATCCAGACAATCGTTACCTATCAGAATTTAAATACCTGGTGGACGAAAGTTACCATTGCGGCCCTTCTCTGCTTCTTTATCGTTATTCAGAGAATCATAGCAATCCGCGCGGAAAAATCAAAGGGGAAGAACGGGCAATAAATCATATAATGCAGTTGTAAGTGTTTATTAACTTCGGTATACTGGATAGGGTAGGATGTGTGATATGAAAATAGGAGTGAGAGCAATGAAATATTGGAAGAAAAGATTCATGGATATGAAAATTCGTGATAAAATGATCAATTCTCATATTTTTATTGCCCTCATTCCTTTCTGCTTTGTGGGAATTTTGGGGATTATCAGCTCAACCAGAGAGGCGGAGCGCAATGTGACCCAGCATACGTCTTTGCTGGTGGGACAGGTACAGCATACTACGGATATCTACATAAGCAGTATTGAAAAGACTGCGAATATGCTGATCCGCATAATTGAGCCAATGCATCTTAATAAGATACCTTCCGCTGAGGACAGCCGCTGGAATGAGTACGAAACAGCCCTGAAAAACAGCTNNCAACCGAGCATGATATGTATGTGGGAACCGGGATGTCCAGAATCTCCCGGGACCCGTTTGTCAAAGAGGTCTGGTATGAAAAAGCCGCGGCATCTCCCGGTGAAATGCAAATAATCAGTAATGTTACCGGAAGGAATATTGTTACGGAGGCCGCTTACAGCATTGATGATGTATTTTCAGTGATGAAAGCAGTCATAGACCCGGAGACAGGAGAGAGAGTGGGCGTATTGCTGTTTGATGTAAAGCATGAAATTATTTCCTCTGCCATCCAGGATGCGAACATCGGTGAGAATGGATTCGTATTCGTCCTGGACGAACAGAATCATTTAGTATATGCGCCAACCAATAAAATCGTCTACCGCATCCGCCCGGAATGGCTTTGGAATGAAGAAGAGCCTGTAACCGCGGTTATCAATGGGGAAAAATATCAGATCAGCTATCAAAGATCCGCCTATACCGATTGGAAAACTGTCAGCGTTTCATCCTACCGGGAAATCATGGGCGGAATAAATACTATGCTGTTCATGTTTGGCTGGGTTCTGGTTTTAACAATTCTCACGGTATTTATTGTAGCAGTAAAAATTTCGGAAACAGTTACAAAACCCATTGTCAGGCTTCGCAATCTGATGAAGGAGACGGAAAAAGGCAATTTATCCGTTCGGTTTGAAGGAAACTATTTGGATGAAGTCAGCGAGCTTGGCCGCCGGTTCAACCAGATGCTGGAGCGGATACAAGAACTGATGGAAGAGGTTTATAAGGAACAGGAAAACAAACGGAAAGCACAGCTTAAGGCAGTTCAGGAACAGTTTAAACCGCATTTTTTATACAATACCCTGGACACCATAGGCTGGATGGCGAGAGAACATTCCGCTTATGATATTGTTCATCTTGTAGATGCCCTTACCAATGTTTTCCGAATCAGCTTAAGCAAGGGAAAAGATTATATTACCATTGAAGAAGAAATCCGTTATATTTCTAATTATCTCTACATACAGAAAATCCGTTATGGACCTAAGGTGCAGTATGAAATTCAGGCAGAGGAAGACTGCATGAAGGTGATTCTGCCGAAAATGATCCTACAGCCTCTGGTGGAGAACTCCATTTACCATGGGGTAAAGATGAAGAACGGGGACGGGCATTTAAAGGTCACCGGAAGGATGGAAGATGATTGGGTGAGCCTGGAAGTGTGGGATGACGGAAAAGGTATGGAAGAAGAAAAGGTTTGGGAGTTATCCAGATTGTTAAATGAGCCGGGTGAAGCCGGCAAAAACAGAAGCTTTGGATTGTTTTATATTAAGGAACGGCTGCGCATCCGGTATGGAGAGCAGTTTAAAGTATTAGTGGAAAGCAAAGAGGGGCAGGGGACGCGTATTGTTATACGAATTCCGAAAGAAATTCAGTGTGATCTTGAAAAAGGGTAAAATGGAAAAAAGAACGAAATTACTTATGATATTACTGATAACGGTATTTGTCTTTTTGGGATACCGTATTTATAACGGGGCGATTACTAAAACGGTTTATAAAAGTGATGTGGAATATGTGATCGGCGTTTCTCAGGCAAACATGCGGGAGGCGTGGAGGGTCGCACTGATTCATGAGATCCAGGAGGAGGCAGGAAAGTATCCCAATATCAGGATTGTTACGGCGGATGCAACCTCCAGCGTAGAGAAGCAGGAAAAAGATGTTGACAGGCTTCTGGACTATGGCATTGATCTTTTGATTATTTCTCCCTGTGATTCCAGCCGTCTGACAAAGAAGGTCGGAGATGTATATCAGGAAGGAGTACCTGTCATTGTTATGGACCGAAGCGTGGAAGGCTTTGATTATAACCTGTTTATCGGCCCGGATAATAACCTGATCGGAAAACAGGGCGGAGAATGTGCGGTCCAGCTGCTGGGAAACGGAAAGGGGAAGATTCTGGAGCTTCGTGCAACTGCCGGTTCTCTTCAGAGCGAGGAACGAAGCGATGGTTTTGATTCTGTGATCAGGGATTATCATGACATAGAAAAGACTGTCNNTGAAGGATCCGGCTTATGATGCGGTTTATGCCATGGAAGAAGAACTGAAAGGCGTTTCCCTTATATTTGCCAACAATGATTCCGTGGCCTTTGGAGCTTACGAGGCCCTAAAGGACAGGAATCTGGCTGAGAAGATAAAGGTCATCGGATGCGACGGTTTTACCGGAGAAAACGAAGGGGTGGATTTGGTAAGAAAAGGAAAGCTAGCGGCAACGATTTCCTGCCCCACAGGAGGAAGAGAGGCAGTACAGTATGCGATGAATATACTGCGCAAGGAAAGTGGTGTTCCCAAGCAGGTGATTTTAAGAAGCCATACGATCTATCCCCAAAATGCCGGTGAATATCTGGCAGCTCTTGACAGAGAAAGTATCGACGATGGAAGGAAAATTACAGTAGGGTATTCCCAGGTAGGACAGGAGAGTAAGTGGCGGCTTGCCAATACCCGCTCGATTCAGGATGCAGCCAGGGAGTTTAACATGGAACTTCTCTTTGACAGTGCAGATCAGTCTCAAAAAAAGCAGATTGAAGCGATCCGCAGGTTTATTAAGGAGAAGGTAGATGTAA
>DJBG01000083.1 GCA_002429965.1 Hungatella sp. UBA5982 | reverse complement strand
TATATAAAAGGTATATAAAAGGCGCAACAGCCCTTATAATTTTTATTATTTATCCTCCGGACAAAGTCTTGACTTATTTCATTTACAAGTGATGTTATAACAGTTATAATGAGGCAAAGGAATGAGATATTGAATGACTCTGCCGACATTAGGAAAGCCAATCAGAGTAAAAATTGAAGATTTTTATGGAATGGCTGAATATGGTTGGAAAAGGGCTGATATAGATAATGAGAAGTCTTGACACATACTTCAGCGGAGGAATGATTGATATGTTTTTAACAGAAAGTTCAGAGGTATTTGTTCGGCAAGATGGCAGTTGTAGACATGAGAATAGGCGAATCAAAGATTTAATAGAAATTTTAATATAGGAGGTAATAAAATGGAATACAGAGAGGTCGGGAAAACCGGCAAACATGCTAGCATCATTGGCCTTGGCTGCGAACACCTTGACGGCAAGCCATATGAGCAAGTAAAGGAGACGATTGACGCCGCACTGGAGTATGGCGTTAATATTATGGATGTTTTTATGCCAGGCACGGAAGTCCGCGAAAACATCGCAAAAGCACTTGGAAATAGGCGCGATCAGGTGATGTTACAAGGACATATCGGCTCCACGAATATAAACATGCAGTACGATATCAGCAGGGACTTACCTGTGGTCAAGCAGTATTTTGAAGAGCTGTTACGGATCTTCGGTTACATAGATTTTGGCATGATGTTTTTTATTGATTCAGAGCAGGACTATAAAAATGTTTTCGAGACAGATTTTGTCACATATGTGGAGCGTTTAAAACAACAAGGTGACATCAGGCACATTGGTTTTAGCTCCCACAATCCTGAAACAGCAGTGAAGGTCATTGAAACCGGAGTGCCGGAGATGATGATGTTCAGCATCAATCCCGCATTTGATATGCTCTCATCGAAAGCGAGCATTTTCGATTGTCTGGATAACGGCTTCCAGGCAGGGGTTTTTAATGGTATTGATCCTAAACGCTCGGAATTATACAAGCTGTGTACACAAAAACAAGTTGGTATTACTGTGATGAAAACCTTTGGCGGCGGCAAACTGCTCTCGCCGGAACATACGCCTTACAGCAGGCCGATGACTTCGGCGCAGTGTATCCATTACGCACTGTCAAGGCCGGCAGTGACCAGTGTCCTGACAGGCTGTAAAACGCGGGATGAAATGAATGACACCATGAATTATCTGTCGGCATCTGAAACTGACAAGGACTACACTTGGATTTATAATGAAGTACATAGTGCTTTTGAGGGAAATTGTGTGTATTGCGGGCATTGCCAGCCATGTCCCTCCGAAATAGACATTGCAACTGTTAACAAATACTTAGATATTGCACGGCTTGATAAAGAAGCTGTACCGCCATCCATACGTTCTCATTATCAAAGCCTTCATCATGGCGGCGATGAGTGTATAGCCTGCGGCAGCTGCGAAGAGCGTTGTCCATTTGGAGTGCCTATTATTAAAAATATGATAGAAGCCGAAACGCTGCTTGGGAGAAGAAGTGAATGATAATGTTGGTAATGTGTGAATGAGTCGTCGGGGGTATTCCTAAAGTAAGATCTAAAATTACTTTTGGGATACCCTCGGCTATTTGATTATCCGTTTATTTCTCGTCACAGACCTGAAAAATATAAAACTTCAGGTAATAAGAGGTTTCATCCCCCGCCCACAGAATGGGATGATCCGCCGCCTGGGTCCGGTATTCTACCTGGCGGAGGCGTTTGTGGACGTTTGCGGCTGCCTCCCGGATGGTTTTTGCGAAAAGTTCGGGGGTCATGAAATGGGAGCAGGAGCAGGTGGCTAAATAGCCGCCGTCCCTGACCAGCTTCATACCGCGAAGATTGATCTCACGGTAGCCTTTTACCGCGTTTTTCACGGAGTTCCTGGATTTGGTGAAGGCAGGGGGATCCAGGATCACCACATCATAAGTTTCCCCGCTTTTTTCCAGCTGGGGAAGTAGTTCAAAAACATCGGCACACTGAAAGTCCACCCGGTCAGATAAGCTGTTTAATGCGGCGTTTTCTCTTGCCTGGGCGATGCCAAGCTCAGAGGCATCTACGCCAAGGACTTCCCTTGCTCCGGCTATGCCGGCGTTTAAGGCAAAGGATCCGGTGTGAGTGAAGCAGTCTAAGACCCGCTTGTCCTTACATAAGCGCTGAATGGCAAGGCGGTTGTATTTCTGGTCAAGGAAAAAGCCGGTTTTCTGGCCGTCCTGGACGTCAACCAAATATTTAACACCGTTTTCTGTGATTTCCACTTTCGTGTCAAAGGAAGGTCCGATGAAGCCCTTCAAACGCTCCATGCCTTCCTGGAGGCGGACCTTGGCGTCGCTTCGTTCGTAAATGCCGCGGATTTTTATGCCGTCCTCATTGAGAACCATTTTCAGTTTTTCCAGGATCACAGGCTTTAGACGGTCAATGCCAAGGGCCAGGGATTCCACTACAAGGACATCGTCGAACTTGTCTACCACGATCCCGGGAAGAAAGTCGGCTTCCCCGAAGATAAGGCGGCAGCTGGAGGTGTCTACAGTGGCTTTGCGGTATTCCCAGGCGTTGCGGACCCGCATTTCCAGGAAGCTTTCGTTTATTGTTGTGCCTTTTTTTCGGGACATGATACGGACGGTGAGCTTGGAATTGGTATTGATGAAGCCTTGACCCAGGATATAGCCGTCAAAGTCTTCCACAGATACGATATCACCATTGGTGTAATCCCCGCTGATGGTATCGATTTCATTGTCATAGATCCACAGGCCGCCGGCTTTTAATGAGCGGCCTTCTCCTTTTTTTAATCTTACAGTTGCTGATTCCATAAGCATACACTCCTTTATTGATGTGATAGACCTCGTTTCAGCGAGGTGAGCAGCCGGTATAACGGCTGGAACAAAATGAGGGACAGAAAGAAATTACCTGTTCCGTGGACGATATCATATGGGATTCCTGCCGCCCACCAGGTAAAAGCTGCGCCGGGGCCTCCGGTAATGAAGTAGAACCCGGTGCAGAATAATCCGAACAGCATTCCAAAGATTCCGGAAAGCAGGGATATGCCAAAGGTTTTTGGCGTTTTGTTGTTGTAAATCAAAAATACAGCGGCCGGAAGAATGGGCCACACATACAAATAGGAAAACCACCAGAGGCCGAAGCCGTAGACCAACCCTTCCAATACAACAAACACGTACAGGATGAGCCATACGTGTTTGCGGAATACGAGGGTGTATAAAATTAGAAGCAGGGATACCAGTTCTACGTTGGGAAGCCAGGACAAACTCACCTGACTGACAAATAAAAGGGCTGAAAGCAGTGCGTCTAATACCAGCTCCCTGGTGGTAAACAGGGGATGGTTTCTCATTATTTTTTTATTCCTCAGAGGACAGGGTGTATTGAAAGGTATAGCGCTCACCATCCTTGATGGCCTGCTGGCTCACTCCATAGCTGCAAGGTTCCCCGTCGCAGAGAAGAGCCCAGTAAGCGCCGTCCTTTTTGTAGTCTGCCCGTTTTCCGTTAATAGTAGTGGCCATGAGGCCAAATTCTTCGGAAGTGGTTCCATCGATTTGAAAATTTGGTATGGATTTAAGCGCTTCTAACAGAAACTGCGCTTCTGTGGTTATCTGGTAGTGATCCGTTACTCCGTTTTCATATATCACTTCAATAGAAATGCTTTTTGTCCCTGCCATGGGAACCGGTTTTGTCAGGGTATATACGACCAACAGAAGTGCCAGGACCGCAATGGCGGCGCAGCCTCCCAGAAAGGGAGAAAGCCTCTTAAACTTATTCATAATCTGCTGACTTCCTTTTTTAATATTTTGCATCCAATGAATCAAAGGGATATGCAAGCAATGAGCCGGGTACAGGAATGCAGGCATTCCTGCATCTGACTAAATGCATGGATTAGTATAGCATATATCCATGGTACGCCGCAAGAACAGAATTTCCATCTTTTCTTAAAATACCCTTTGATGTATAATAAATGGGTATTGTTTGAAAGAGAAGGTGGATGGATGACTGTGAATGAACAGATTTTAGAAGAAATAACAGCTTGCGAAAAGCTTTTGATCGGAATCGGAGAGGAATGGAAGGCAGAGGAAATGCCGGATATTGGAAGCCTTTATGAGAAGATGGCCGGACTCATAAAAAACAAGGATTTTTTTATTGTAACCACAGTTACCGATGGAGAGATACTGAAATCTTCCCTGGAACAGAGCCGGCTGGTAGCCCCCTGCGGGAATGAAACATGGAGGCAGTGCTCCAAATCCTGTTCAAAAGATATCTGGGAGCCGGGAGAGATTCCCCAGGAGGTCTGTCCTCATTGCGGGGCACCTCTTACGGGCAATACCATAGAGGCTGAGGAGTACATAGAAGAGGGCTACCTTCCCCAATGGAAGGCCTATACCACATGGCTGGCAGGGACCCTTAATAAAAAGCTGCTGGTTTTGGAACTTGGGGTAGGTTTTAAGACTCCTACGGTCATCCGCTGGCCTTTTGAGAAGTCTGTGTCCTTAAACAATAAGGCCCATATGTACCGGATTCACGGGAAGTTTGCCCAGCTGCCGGAAACTGTAAAGGGAAAGGCTGATGCTGTTTTAGAAAGTTCTACAGAATTCTTTCGGAAATTATAGGCTTATTTTGCGTTGTACATTACACGTTACTGTGTTAAAATGTTGAAAAAAGGCGTAAAGAGGTGACGGCTATGATTGCGATAATCGACTACGATGCTGGAAACTTAAAGAGTGTGGAGAAAGCACTGACCGCCCTGGGGGAAAAGCCGGTGGTAAGCAGGGAAAAGGAAATCCTCCTTTCTGCGGACAAGGTGATTCTTCCTGGCGTTGGCTCCTTTGGTGATGCTATGGAAAAGCTTCATCAGTATGAACTGGTGGAGGTGATTCATCAGGTGGTCACAAGGGGAACGCCTTTTCTCGGGATATGCCTGGGGCTTCAGCTTTTCTTTGAAAGCAGCGAAGAGTGCGAAGGGGTCATGGGACTTTCCCTGCTTCCGGGAAAGATCGTGCGATTCCCGGAGACGCCGGGGCTTAAAGTCCCTCACATGGGCTGGAACCGTCTGGATATAAAGCCTGGTGCAAGACTTTTTAAAGGGATTGATTCCGGGGCATATGTGTATTTTGTCCATTCATATTATTTAGAAGCGGGCCGGGAATCCGATGTGGCCGCATCTGCAGCCTATGGAATCAGATTCGGGGCATCGGTGGAACGGGAAAATCTTTTTGCCTGCCAGTTCCATCCGGAGAAGAGCAGCGATACTGGTTTAAAGATTCTGAAAAATTTCATTGAATTGACTTAAGGAGGAACCGGATGCTTACGAAGAGAATCATTCCATGCCTGGATGTAATGGACGGAAGAGTGGTAAAGGGCGTTAATTTCGTGAATTTAAAGGATGCCGGGGACCCGGTGGAGATTGCCGCGGCTTATGATAAGGCCGGCGCCGATGAACTGGTGTTTCTTGATATCACCGCATCCTCTGACAACAGGAATACGGTTGTGGAGATGGTGAGCCGGGTGGCGGAAAAGGTATTTATCCCTTTTACCGTAGGCGGGGGAATCCGCACGGTGGAGGATTTTAAAATGCTTTTAAGAGAAGGTGCGGATAAGATATCCATCAATTCCTCAGCAATCAATACCCCTCAGCTGATCTCTGACGCAGCAGGCAAGTTTGGGCGCCAATGCGTAGTGGTTGCCATTGATGCCAGAAGGCGGGCAGATGGAAGTGGATGGAACGTATATAAGAATGGGGGCCGGATCGATACCGGACTGGATGCGGTGGAATGGGCCATGAAAGCAGACAGCCTTGGAGCAGGGGAGATCCTTCTTACCAGCATGGACTGCGACGGAACAAAGGCCGGGTATGATGATGAGCTGAACCGCGTCATAGCTGAGAATGTTTCCGTGCCGGTGATTGCTTCAGGAGGCGCAGGAACGATGGAGCATTTCCATCACGCCCTGACCAAAGGAAAGGCAGATGCAGCTTTGGCGGCATCCCTGTTTCATTATAAGGAACTGGAGATCATGGAATTAAAACGTTATTTAAAGATCATGGGAGTACCGGTGAGGATTTAAGGATAAAAGAAAAACATGGAAAATGCAAAGGAGAAAGAATGGGAGCAATTGAAAACGACTGGCTGGAACCCTTAAACGGAGAGTTTAAAAAGCCATATTACAGGGAACTTTATCAGAAGGTGAAGCATGAATATGAAATGACCCAGGTCTTTCCGGACCCAAACGACATATTTAACGCGTTTCAGTTCACGCCTCTTTCTAATGTAAAGGTAGTGATTTTAGGGCAGGATCCTTATCATAATAATGGGCAGGCCCACGGGCTGTGTTTTTCCGTAAAGCCTGATGTGGATATTCCCCCGTCTCTTGTGAATATTTATCAGGAGCTGCGGGAAGATTTGAGCTGTGAGATTCCCAATAACGGATATTTAAAAAAGTGGGCGGACCAGGGGGTCATGCTTCTTAATACAGTGCTTACCGTGCGTGCCCATGCGGCCAATTCCCACCAGGGGATGGGCTGGGAAACCTTTACGGATGCTGCCATTAAGATTTTAAATGAACAGGACCGGCCCATGGTATTCCTCTTATGGGGACGTCCGGCTCAGAATAAGAAGGTGATGCTCACGAACCCCAGGCATTTAATTTTAGAGGCGCCTCACCCCAGCCCACTTTCCGCTTACCGTGGATTCTTTGGATGTAAACATTTTAGCAGAACCAATGCTTATTTAAAGGAAAATGGGTTTGAGCCTATTGACTGGCAGATTGAAAATATTTAAAAAGACAGGGGAAAAGGAATGAATATCATTGAGATTTTAAAAGTAATTGTTCTTGGAATCGTGGAGGGCTTTACTGAGTGGCTTCCCATAAGCAGCACAGGGCATATGATCCTGGTGGATGAGATCATACACCTAAATCAGCCGACCGCCTTTAAAAACANNGGTGGTAATCCAGCTGGGGGCGATCCTGGCGGTTCTGGTACTGTATTTTGATAAGCTAAACCCTTTTTCAGCCAGGAAAAAACCGGCGCAGAAGCAGGCAACTCTGATTCTCTGGTCAAAGATCGTTTTAGCCTGCATTCCGGCCGCTGTGATCGGCTTCCTGGTGGATGATATCCTGGATGAGTATCTGATGAACGGCTATGTGGTGGCAGCGACCCTGATACTCTATGGCGTGCTGTTTATCGTTATTGAGAACAGGAACCAGTACCGGAGTTTTGAAATACAGAAGGTGGGGGATATCTCGTACCAGACAGCCCTTTGGGTCGGCCTGTTTCAGCTTCTTGCCCTGATTCCGGGCACCTCCCGTTCCGGCGCTACCATTCTTGGAGCCATGATCTTAGGATGCTCCCGGGCTGCTTCCGCGGAGTTTTCCTTTTTCCTGGGAATTCCGGTGATGTTCGGAGCCAGTCTTTTAAAGGTTGTGAAATATGGAATGAATTTTACCGGCCCTCAGATATTTTATCTGATTTTAGGCATGGTGGTGGCTTTTGTGGTTTCTGTTTATTCGATTAAGTTCTTAATGGGATATATCAGACAGCATGATTTTAAATTCTTCGGGTATTACAGAATTGTATTGGGAGCAGTGGTGCTTTTGTATTTTATCATTACGGCTATCCTTGGCTAAGGAAATAATGAAAAGAGAGTTGATGATCAGCGATATGCTAATATCAACTCTCTTTTGGATGATAATCCATAAAGGTTCCTTTCTGACGGATCATGGTTGAAACAGCATCTCAATCCGTCCTTCGGCGGCCTGCTCATCAATGCCGTCGAAATTAAATTGTAAGTTCCGATTCTGCGTGTTAAGCCCTTTTTTCATCTCATCGTAGTCCTTGACGTTTACCTTTATTAAACCGTAGTCAATATAGATATCACAGTCAAAGGCATTGGCAGTGTTGATTAAAAGCGCGAGGGGAATGGGGGTGTAACGCAGCTGGATATCGACTTCAATGGTCCGCATACCCATACCTCCTTTTCCTGATAGCCGGATAAACCCGGCATGAACGTGCCAACAACTATATAGGGGTTATAGAGGTATCAACAGGATGAAGAGTCATATAACTGACTACAATTTTATTTTACCATCTCTTGTTAGAAAAACAAGATAAAATTGAAAAATAATTGAAAAATAGGTCAAATACTAATAACAAACAGAGAATACGAGGAGTAATCAGCAAAAAGAAACATGCCGGAGGCAATAAAAAGTGCCTCTGGCATGATCTTAAGTTGAAATATTATTTTATGCATTTTCAGCGATTTCATAGATCAGACGTTTAGAATCTTCCCAGCCAAGGCAGGGATCTGTGATGGATTTTCCGTAGATGCCTTCTCCTACCTTCTGGCTGCCTGGCTCAATGTAGCTTTCAATCATCAGGCCTTTTACCAGAGCGCGGATTTCAGGGGAATGCTTTCTGCTGTGAAGAACTTCTTTGGAGATACGAATCTGTTCCATGTATTTTTTGTTTGAATTGGAGTGGTTGGTATCCACGATGCAGGCCGGATTCTGGAGATTGCGGCGGCTGTACATCTCATGAAGAAGGAATAAGTCTTCAAAGTGGTAGTTGGGGATGCACTGGGCGTGCTTGTTGACTGCGCCCCTTAGGATGGTGTGGGCCAATGGATTGCCTTTGCTCCTTACTTCCCAACCCCTGTAGGTGAAATCATGGGCCTGCTGTGCAGCCACAACGGAGTTAAGCATAACAGACAAATCTCCGCTGGTAGGGTTTTTCATACCAACGGCAACGTCACAGGCACTGGAAGTCAGGCGGTGCTGCTGGTTTTCCACGGAGCGGGCGCCAATGGCAATGTAGGACATGATATCATCTAAGTATCCAAGGTTTTCCGGATACAGCATCTCATCGGCTGTGGATAGACCAGTTTCCATAAACACATTCATGTGCAGCCTGCGGATGGCAATAAGGCCTTCGTGCATGTCCGGCTTTTTTTCCGGATCAGGCTGGTGAAGCATCCCCTTGTACCCTTCTCCAGTGGTTCTGGGTTTGTTGGTATAGATTCTTGGTATGAGGATCAGACGGTCTTTTGTTTTTTCCTGTACTTCTACAAGCCGGTTTACATAATCAGAAACAGACTCCTCATTGTCAGCGGAGCAAGGACCGATAATAACAAGAAATTTATCGCTCTTTCCGGTAAGTACGTCGCTGATCGCCTGATCTCGTTCTATTTTAAGGGCTTTAAATTCTGCTGGAAGTGGAAAGCGTTCCTTGATCTCTTCCGGGCTTGGCAGATTGTTTACGTATTGAAATCCCATGGCATCCTCCTGTGTATGTGATTATTCTGTGTTTTTTCTGTTGATTATATAACAGAACCCGTGAAAAATCCAGCATTCATTGAAAATTTAGCAATGTGCCTCCCTAAAGTGTTTCTTTTTAAGGAAAAATGGTGTATGATTGCAGAGAATGAAAAGAGGAAGGATGGATTTCATGGAACGATACTGGAATTGGCAGGGAAACTATATCGGAGTAAGGCAGAGGGATTACTTAGCCGCCTGTGACGGAAGGATTCTTGGGAAATTCTATGGAAAGGAAATCTACGACCAGAACGGGAATTATATCGGAGAAGTGGGCAGGGGCGGCCGCCTGATAAAAAATAAGAACAAGGAAGATTTTCGCCGCCAGGGGTTCAGCACTTATGTGAAGGGAACCATAACTGCACCGTTAAAGGACTGCGCCCCTTATCCCATGATCCAGGGGTATGAAGATTTTTTATAATGGCGGTGCATTCATTCGTATGCAATAATTAAGAAAGAAGGATGGCAGGAATGGTGGATTTAAGTAAGCTGACAGCGGGAAAGAACTTAACAGAGGTTGAGGATGGCGTTCTCCGTTATATCATTGAACACATGGATTCCATGCTTAAAATGGGAGTGCGGGGAGTTGCAAAGGAAAATTACACCTCAACCTCCACCATTATGCGCCTGACAAAAAAGCTGGGCTACAGCGGATTTGTGGATATGTATTACAAGCTGTTGCCGCTTGTAAACCGGGCCAGAGACAATGAGGATGCCGGTATGCAGTTTATCAATAGCTTTTGCTCCAACTCTCTTCTAAAGTATAATTCTTACGAAGACATCCGGGAATTTGCCAGGAGTCTGGGTTGTCTGGATGGAGGTTACGTATTCTTGTATGCAACAGGTTTTTCCGCCATTCCTGTGGAATACTTAACAAAAAAGCTTCTTGTCCTTGGGATAAAATGCATTTATTCCAATGGAATGGATTCTATCGGTGTTTTTGAAAACAATCTGGAGAACATGAAAATGCTCATTGTAGTTTCCCGGTCAGGCGAAACGGACTGGGTAGCGGACCGGGTAAAAACTGCCAGAGAGAACGGAATTTTTACCGTGTCCTTTACCAATGAGGCGGAAAACCGGGTCAGCTCCATAACAGATATGCAATTTCGCATAGAGGACAGCAATAAGCTGGATGACAGAAATATGATGGCAAACACTTTTTTCCCCAATGTGTTCATGCTGATGGAGCTTTTAATCTATGAATATCACAAGGTGCTTCAAAATATGGATAAAAAAGAAGAATAAAGGTTCCGGATGACGTTTAAAATAGCGGCATCCGGGATTTTTTTTGAAACCTGTTACTACTTGGAATAACAGGTTCCTATCCTTGCCCAAAGTATATACAAAGGGGGATACGGCGGCTATAATACGGATATGAATTTCACGTGAAATGAAAAACAGAAAACCAATCATTGATAGTTGGAGGAAAAGAGAATGAAAGATAAAGTGATGGATCAGTTGCAGCGCTTTTCAAAAGCAATGTTCATCCCGGTTTTGATCCTGCCCATCGCAGGTATTTTAATCGCTGTGGGGAACTTATTTACCAATGCAAAATTGCTGGAGCTTCTGCCCTTTATGGACAATCCGGTGACAAAGGGCTTTGGCACCATTTTGTCAGGATCCCTGGTTTCGATATTAAATAACTTAGGGCTGATCTTCTGCGTGGGACTTGCGGCAGGACTTGCCAATAAGAAAAAATATGAGGCCGGATTTACTGCTCTTTTGGGATTTTTGGTATTTATTAATGCCATGAACAAGTTCATGACCCTGACGGGGATTCTGTTTACAGGGGAATCTTTAAGGGGAACGGGTCAGGCCATGGTGCTGGGAGTACAGATCTTGGACATGGGCGTGTTCCTGGGAATTATTCTTGGAATCGTAACTGCCATGGTTCACAACCGGTTCTGTGAAACGGAATTTCAAAATGCATTCCAGATTTACGGAGGTTCCAGGTTTGTATTCATCGTATTGATTCCTGTGACTGTTTTCCTGGCTGTTCTCCTTACCTATGTCTGGCCGTTTGTCCAGTTGGGGATCACCAGCCTTGGCGGATTCATCAACCGTTCCGGTAATTTCGGTATCTTTATATACGGTGCTCTGGAACGCCTTCTCATACCTACAGGCCTTCACCATCTGGTCTATACCCCGTTTTTATACACCTCTCTGGGAGGCGTTGAAACCATAGGAGGTCAGGTGTTCGAGGGCGCCAGGAACATTTATTATGCAGAGATCGCAGATCCTTCCATTCAGGTGCTGTCCCGGTCAGTCATATGGGATGCAAGAGGAATTTCCAAGATGTTCGGTCTTNNAAACCGCAATAAAATAAAAGCCATTCTGATTCCTGCCGCATTTACTTCTTTTATTGCAGGCGTTACAGAGCCTATTGAATTTTCCTTTATGTTCGTGGCTCCGGTCCTGTTTGCCGTTCATGCGGGTTTGAGCGGACTGAGCATGGTGGTTCTTAATATATTAAATGTCCGTGCCATCGGTCCCAACGGCTTTTTAGATTTCCTGCTTTTCAATGTGCCTTTGGGAATCCGTAAAACCGGATGGCCCATGTACATCGTCACAGGCCTTATATTTTTTGTGGTTTATTACGCCATATTCCGCCTTCTCATTACAAAACTGAATTTAAAGACTCTGGGGCGCGAAACAGATGGCATGGAAATGAAGCTTCACACCAAAGCGGAATATAAGGAAAAGGTGGCTTCTGAAAAAGAGGGAAAAGACGGCGATGATGTGGATGCCCCGCTGATTATAAAAGCCCTGGGCGGTGCCGGTAATATTGAAAAGGGGATAACTGTTTCACCCGTCTGCGCCTGATTCTTACAGATCCGGACCTGGTTCAGGATGAGGTGCTGAAAAATGGCACCGGAGCCAACGGCGTAGTGAAAAAGGGCAATAACGTTCAGGTGGTCTATGGCTTAAAGGTAACTGCCGTAAGAAGGGCCGTGGATGAGGAGCTGGGAAACGG
>DJBG01000102.1 GCA_002429965.1 Hungatella sp. UBA5982 | reverse complement strand
GGTATACCCGTAGGGTGTTTCTTCTATAATATATATATTTCTATACAATCATACGCAGCTTTTTGCTAATACATCGAAGCTGCACATCGTTTTGGCAAAAACAGCTTTCTCCATCTACATGGACTGCCATTGGACGGTCCATATGAATCATAACTTCCTCACAGGTATAAANNATCAGCACAGGGATCAGTTTCCTTTTTTTTCGGTTATTCATGACACAGACTGACAACTGCCCGTCTTCAAAATTTGCATCCGGTGCAAATTTAAATCCGCCGCCCTCATAAGGGTGGATGTGTACGGATATAAAATAAGCATGGCTAAACTCAACTTTCTGGACCCCGTTTAAGAGAATATACCCTTTTGAGGGCTTGGCAAGGATCAGCTGCTTGATCCCTACAAGAAGATAGATAAGTTTCCCGATGCAAAGCTTATGGAGCAATCCCTTTGACTTTGAATTAAGGATGTTATGACAAACAGCCGCATCCATCCCAATTCCGGCACTGACCATAAAGCGGCGGTGGGATATCTCTCCATCTCCATAGGACAGAACACCGTAATCCATGAGCTTATAGTATTTTGGATGTAGTATTTTCTTTAAGCACCGGACCGGATTCTTTGGCAGCTTTAAGCTTCTTGCCAGATCATTACCAGATCCGGCGGGAATATACCCAAAAGTAACAGAGCCGCAGAAGGAAAGCCCATCCAGGATTTCATTTACAGTTCCGTCTCCGCCTACCCCTATGATAACGCTTGATTCCCTGCAGCCTTCTGTCAGTTCTCTGGCAAATCTCCTGGCATCTCCTGGCTTCTCCGTAAGAAATGCTGAATATTCCACATGACCGGCTTTTAACACTCTTTCCAATTTCTTCCAAACGTTTCTTCCCCGTCCGCAGCGTGAATTCGGGTTTACGATAAAATAGTACATGGAATCCCTCCACTTTTTGCTATTTGTTAGTATATCATAAAACAGGAGAAATGAATATAAAAATTATGGAAAAACCCATTGGCACTTATACCGTAACAGAAAAGAGCGGCTATGCCCAGGCTGATCAATCAGTCCGGACAGCGGCGCCCTTCTTACATTCCTGTATTAATCCCGTTCTTTATAATATCTCATGCTTAAATGATTCCACATCATTAATCAAAATCGCCTTTGCCAGCTCCAAATCTCCGGACTCAATGGCCGCTACCAGATTGACATGGTTGGTTCCATCGGAAACCTTACTTTCATTCCATAGCTTTGTAAAATATTGGTTGGATATCCTGGTACAGATATTCATAGCATCTGCCAGTGATTTCTGTATATAGCCGTTCCCACAGTAGCTGCACAATGTCCTGTGAAAAAGATTATTGGCTTCCCAGTGTATCTTTGAGTCCCTGGTATCGATAAGCCGTACCGCCTCTTCGTTTTGACGCTTTAATTCATCAATCTGTTCTTTGGTAAGGCGGAAAAAACACAACTCCAGAGCACCCAATTCAATCACTTTCCTGTATTCTATAATCTCCATTATCTGGCTTGGAAGTATCGCAGTAAGCTGGTAGCCGAATCTTGGAATATTATTAAGCACCTCTTCACTGCACAACTGTACCAGGGCCTCTCTCACCGGAGTCTTGCTGACCCCGTATTTTTCTATGATTGTTCTTTCATTAATAATGTCATTTGCCTGGTAGACGCCATCCAGGATATCTTTCAATATGCCCTCATACACCTGGTTTTTTATAGATTGGCCCTGCATCATGTTTCCCCTTTTTCTTTTCGTTATTAGCCTTTTACAGCCCCTGCCATCATTCCAGCTTTCTGAAATGTCTGTAATATTAAATATAACACAATTATCGGAATAATTACAAGTGTTGTACCTGAAAGAATTACAGGCCAGGGCGTTGAAAGACCCTCACTGACAGGCAGCAGAGAAATGGTGACCATCAGTGTATATTTCGCCTGTTTTCTTAAGAAGAGCAAAGGCCAGAAGAAGTCATTCCATCTGGCAATCAAGGTTACGGACGCCCAGGAAGCCAGAGCCGGCTTAATAACCGGCAGGATAATCCGCCGAAAGATCCCAAAATCCCTGCATCCGTCTATTTTAGCCGCCTCAATCAGTTCATCGGGCACGTCGCTTATATACTGGTGCATATAGAAAATGCCTACAGCTGTAGCAATCCTCGGAATCACCAGGGACCATAAGCTGTTAATCAGATTCAGTTTCTTCATGATGACAAACATGGGAACAGCCCCTACCTCCGGCGGAACCAGCATGGTTGCAATAACAAAATAAAACAGGAAATTTCTTCCCGGAAACTTGTACTTTGCAAAGGCAAATCCTGCCAGAGAACAGAAGAACAAAGAAGTCACCGTTCCCATAACTGTGGTAAATACACTGTTAAAAAAGTTTGCAGCAACAGGTATCATGGAAAATAACTTGTTAAAGTTGCTTAACGTAGGATTTGCAATCCAAATGGACTGAAATCCGCTGATGCTTTCTGAAGTTGGCTTAATGGAAATCAGGCACATCCATAATATAGGAAGAATGCAGATCAGGGAGATTATGATTAATGCCCCATGAACTGCAAAGGATGCCAGATTTTTCTTATTCGTATATCCCATAATCTTTCCTCCTATAATTCTCCCTGTCTTTTCTTCACTGTCATCTGTATCATTGAAAGGACAGCCAGTATCACAATCAGGATTACGCCGATGGCGGACGCATAACCCATATTGAAAATATTAAATCCCGATTCATACATATACTGGAACAAGGATGTGTTGGACGTACCCGGCCCAGGCAAAATGTAGGATTCATTAAAAATCTTCCAGCTGTCCACAGTAAGGGTAATGGAACAGAAAAACAGAATATTGCTCAGGGAAGGCAGGGTAATATAAAAAAACTGTTTCCACTTATTGGCACCATCCACAGTGGCTGCTTCATAGTAATCCCTGGGTATGTTTAACAGGCCGGAAAATACGATCATGGTAAACCAGGGGGTATTTCTCCATACGTTCAGCATAATAACCGGAATCCTGGAATACTTAGTACTGGTGAGCCAGGGGACCTTTTCCAATCCAAGGGAAACCAGCAGTTCATTAAACAGGCCCACATTCTCATCAAAGAGCATTCTGAAAATCAATCCCATGGCAATGGCCGCACAAATATTAGGCAGGAATGTAACTGTCCTGAAAAATGCTTTTCCTTTGAGCAGATCGGAATTTAACAGGCTTGCAATGAGCACAGACAGCACCAGTATGAATAGAAGGCCTGTAATCCAGTATTCTACGGTATTCCCCAGAGCATCCCAGAACATGTTGTCAATCAGCAGCTTCTTATAATTGCCAACTCCGCAAAACTTCGGCGTCCCGATCCCCTTCCAGTTGGTAAGGCTGATGTAAAAGGTCCAGATGGCAGGGATCAGCTGGAATACAAGAAACAACAGGAAAAACGGCAGTATGAACAGATAGGGAGTTTTATATTTATTCAATGTTTTAAGCATATGATTTCTCCTCACATTTTACAACGAAGAAAAACGGGCTATGGGAGTTTTTCTTCGTTAACGCGGCACTTGCCTGATGAATGTGCTAGCATATTCATCAGGCTTATGGCTGGCGCAAATACAAGGGGAAGGCAGTTCCTTCCCCTTATAAAGTTTTATGCTACTTGATGATTTCCGCCTGGCCGATTTTAGCCTTTAAGTTCTTATCCATATTGGCGATGGCCTGATCCATGGTCTGGTTGCCTGCCACGTAATTCTCAATCTCTGCCGAGATAATTCCATCTGCCTCTGCATCCTGAGGTGTGACAACCAGATTGGCTGCACCGTTCTCCAGACACTTGCCCTCTATCTCCCGGAAGGACATACCGCCATAGAAACTGGAAGGCTCTTTCCAGAAGTTATCCTGAAGCATTTCTAAGGAAATAGGGTTGGCATATGGAGCATTCTGGGACTCCATGGATTTTACCCATGTATTCCTGGACTGGGTATCAAAGGTAAAATCTTTCCAAAGCTGCTCCAGAAGCCCGGCATATACATTATCCCCCTTGTTTACGATACAGAAATAGGATGATACGGGAGCCCCTGCCTTGCAACGCCGTCAAACACAGGGGAAGACATGACCCGCCACTGTCCTGCCGTCGACTGGCAGTTCTTTCTCATGAATTCATCCCAGAAGGCACCGATATAGAAGGTGGCCACTTTCTGCCCATTGATTTCATCATATAATGCAGGTTCCATGATTTCAGATTTTAACAGCAGCCCTTCGGAATATAAAGTGTCCAAAGTTCCCAAAGCCAGCTTTGTTCCTTCATCCTCTCCTATTACAATACTGCCGTTATCATCCCAGATTCTCCCATTGGCCTGAGGCATAAGACCTCTTCTCCCCCAGTACCTCCAGGTCTTGCTGCTGGGGCTGATGTAGGATAAATATACCTCACCATTGCTCTTTTCCTTTAATAGGCGCCCTGCTTCCACATAACCGTCAAAGGTTTCCATCATCGCCGGATCCACACCGTATTTTTCAAATATGTCTTTGTTATAGAATAACACATTAGGGCGTACAGATTCCGGAAGTCCGTAAATCTTGCCATTTAATGTAGCATCATTGGCGGCGCCCTCCACCATCTTATCCATGTAGGACTTTAGAAAGTCTGTCTCATCCTTTAGGATCCCTGCCTGAGAAAGGTCCATGATATTCACCGGGTCAAGATATGTAGCATCAGGAAGGTCGTCATCTGCACCTGCCAATGCAGTCATGGTGATTTTTTCACGGCTCTGGGCATGTCCCTCTGTCTGCACAATCTCAATCTTTACGTCCGGAGCAATATCTTTGTGATCAGCCAGCCAGGCATCATAGTACTCCTGAAGATACTGGGGCTGGCCTGTGCCGTAAATGGTGATGGTACCTGCCGGATAAACGGTTTTATCCTCTGCCGTACTTTTCTCCTTGTCTGCTGTCTGGGTGCCGTCACCGGCGGATGCCGTTGTACTGCCCGTACCGGCGCCGTTCCCCCCGCAGCCTGCAATCATGCCTGCCGTCATCACTGCTGCCAAAAAGCTTGCTACTGTTCTTTTCATTTTTTCTCCTCCTCTTACATCTCTCTTGCCGCTTCTGTGATTGCACGGATCCTCTCATAAGGAATCTCTGTAGGAAGTGTACAGTCAGCGCCAAGGATGAATGATGTTTTTCCATAATCACGAATTACCTTCTTAGCTTCTGCTTTCAGTTCATCTATGGTCCCTTCTACCATGACTCCGCTTCTGTTGGCAAGTCCGCCCATGACGGTTATGCCGTTGAATAGCCGTTTCCCCTCTTCAAGGCTGAAATCTGTCTCATAAATACCCCAGTTTACCACATCAGCCAAGCCGTTGTAGGATTCATATCTCTTCATATTTAAATTATTTTTACACATATGAAGGAAATTAATACCTCCTGCTTCTTTGGAAGCCTTTAATATCTCCTTGTCAAAAGGCTCCATCATTTCTGAAAATTCTTCATCCGTAAAGTAATGCTTCTCTCCGCCTAATGCTGCGTAATATATTCCATCCAGTCCCAGCTCCTTATATTTTACTGCCAGCTGGCACATGCCGTCTGCTATTCTCTTAAATGCTTCCAGAACCGGCTGCTTATTCTCCCTGATATGGGTACAGAACAATTCTCTTACGCTCTCATAACCATAACGCGCTTCAATGGGATGAATGGCGGATGCACAAATGCCGTGAAGCGTGCCCAGAGAGAATGCATCAGGATCTGCCTTATCCATGATTCTCTTTAACATCTCAATCTGGCTTTTCATGAAGGCATCATTTAAGGAATAGCGTGGTATTTTATTCCAGTCCTCAGGAATCCTGATTTCTCCTGCATCAGGAACCAGGTTCTCATTCATGATCTTGATGATATCCGTATCTGTCTGACGGAAAAATTCAAGATGGGACTCCACTCCCTTCTCTCCTTTTGCCTCGCTTTCCGGAAAGTGTAATGAAAATCCGGTGGGCACATAATCCACCTCTCTTCCCTGGATGGCTGCCAAAACCCGCTCTCTCTTTGTCATAACCATATCTCCTTTGCTCTTCTGTTTATACTACTGATATTATCACTGTTATTATCAATTGTCAATATATTTATGGTCATATTTTATACTTTTCTTGATATATTTTTTTTATTTTGTGCAATTTGTCTTTGCATACTGCTTTCCGACTACGGGAAGATGCACTTTACTTTACAATGCTACGCCTCATTACAATCCTGTGATTGTATCAGTTCCATAAATTTTCTTTTAAGCAACATGGAATGCCTCTGGTTTATACGGGAATGCGCAAAAAAAAGACATCTGTTATATAACAGATGTNNTCCGCCACGCCGGCATTCTCATGATTTCTCATGGAAATGGGACCTATAGGGCTCGAACCTATGACCCTCTGCTTGTAAGGCAGATGCTCTCCCAGCTGAGCTAAGATCCCAGTGCTTTCTTTGTCCAGAAACTCTTTAATTTTCTTTCGTTCCCGACTGCTACATTAGTATAATATTAATTGTATTAATTGTCAACACTTTTTTGTCAATTATTTTCATTTTTTCCTGTCTTTTTTAAAACCTCGGTTTTACGGGGAATTCTGTCATTTTTATGCGGTTGAATTGAGGAAATATTCCGGTAAATCCGGTTGATTCGCAAGCAGGAGGTCGATAGATGCCTTTAACCAACCTTCATTCCCCATGGAGAATGTCAAACAACTCCTTATAATAAGATTTATAAATACTTCCCTTTCTCCATATGAAAGTAAAATCATGGATCAGCTGAAAATCCTCCAATTCTATTCTTTTTAAAATGCCCCTGTTTAATTCCTCCTTTACTGCAGCTTCATAAAGAAATGTAATTCCCTGCCCTTTTGCCACCATTTGTTTCATGGCACCAATGTTGCTGATTTCCATTATATTAAGGAAATCATGGAGCAGTAAATTCTTCCCTTCCAGATAACGCTCAAAGACATACCTGGTTCCTGAGCCGGGTTCCCGGATAAAAAGCCTTTCCCCTAGAAGATCCTCCACTTTTACGATCTCCCGCTGAAACTCATAGTCCGGGGCACAGACGGCTGCAAACGGCTCCGAGGCAAATACCAGAAAATCATATTCCTTTTTCTGGAAAAACCCCTCAACCAAAGCGAATTCAATCTCCCCTTCATTCAGTTTTAAAAGCAGCTCCCTGGTATCCCCAACCACCATCTGAACCGCTGTCTCCGGATAAAGACGAAGGAACCTTATCAGAGCTTCCGGCATCACATACTCTCCTATGGTCATGGTAGCGCCAAACACCAGCCTCCCGCCTTTTCCGGATTGCTGCTCCATGATCTTCTTTAAATGCAGCTCATCATCCTTCATGGTTATGGCAGCCGATAAGAAAACTTTTCCCGCCTCCGTTAAATTCACCTTTTTTCCATTGTATTCAAACAGCCTGACTCCATACTTGTTTTCTAAATAATGGATATGATGGGATACCGCAGGCTGGGTGATATGAAGTTCACCGGCTGCCTTTGTAAAGTTCATGTAACGACATACTGTAAGAAAAGTATCAATCCGAAAATCCAGCATAAATTATATTCTCCTTTTTATTTCTCCATTAACCATAACATATTTTTATGATTTAATAAATATAAATAATTTTATTTTATTGTTATTATCCAATATAATAAAGCCAATTCAAAAAGGAGGATTTAACTTATGAAAAAATACGCCCCAGGCGCTCTTCTCTGCCTTTTAATATCCGCTCCCGCATGGTTTTTAGGAAAAGCCTTCCCGGTTATCGGCGGCCCTGTTTTTGCTATTCTCATCGGCATGGCATTGGCACCGCTTGTAAAAGAGAAGGAATTTTTCCGGCCGGGAGTGGCTTTTGCTTCCAAAAAAATCCTGCAATACGCCGTGATACTCCTGGGCTTCTCCATGAATCTGGCTACGGTTCTTCAAAAGGGAAGGGAAGCCCTGCCAATCATCCTGGCAACCATCTCCACTTCCCTGTTGATTGCATACTTCCTTTCCCGTGCGCTGCGGCTTCCCGGCAAAACCTCCATTTTAATCGGCGTGGGCTCTTCCATCTGCGGAGGTTCTGCCATTGCCGCAACAGCTCCGGTTATTGACGCCGATGACAGTGAAATCGCCCAGTCCATATCTGTCATCTTTTTTTTCAACATCATAGCCGCTCTGCTTTTTCCTGCTTTAGGTTCGGCTTTGGGACTTTCCAATGAAGGCTTTGGCCTGTTTGCCGGAACTGCAATTAACGATACCTCTTCCGTAACGGCCGCCGCATCCGCCTGGGATGGCATGTACGGCAGCAACACCCTGGAAGCAGCCACTATCGTAAAACTGACCAGAACCCTGGCCATCATCCCCATTACGCTGTTTTTGGCGTGTTACAAAACCGGAAAAGAAAAAAAAACTTCGGAACGCTCCATCTCCATTGGGAAAGTTTTTCCGTCCTTTGTACTCTTTTTCCTGCTTGCTTCCATAATCACCACGGTATTTCCCATACCAGCAGGCATTACCGGTTCATTAAAAGACTTAAGCAAGCTCTTTATTATCCTTGCTATGGGAGCGATTGGAACCAATACCGATTTAATTAAGCTGATACGGACAGGCAAAAAGCCTCTTTTATTAGGTTTTTGCTGCTGGTTAGGGATATCTGTGGTAAGCCTGGTCCTTCAAGTGATTCTAGGAATCTGGTAAAGCCAGATGCAGGAAAGCAGGAATTCCTGCGCCTGACGCATTAACAGAAATAAAACGGCCAGGAAACATGGATTTCATTTTCCTGGCCAACCTTATTTACTCTTCTTTTTTCAGATACACTGTCTTATTATTATTTTTATTCTCCCGAACCTCTAATTGTCCGATGCTGTGGACAAATTTTGAGAAAGTGGAATACCCGTAATCCTTTACCTTAAAATCTGCAAATTTACGGTGTATGCCATTCCCCAAAGCTGCCAGCTCCATACCGTTCTTTCCGCTGCCCTTTACCAGTCCCACTGCAAAATCATCCAGCTCATGCTTTTTGGTACGGTTGTCCTTCATCCGAACAGTTACCACATTATTGGATTTTCTAAGTTCAAAGCCGCCCATTTCCTCCAAAAATTTGGACAGGGAACTGTAGCCGTAGTTTCTTACATCAAAATCGGAATATTTCTTCACAAGGCGGTTGCCGATCTCCCCAAGGCCTGTTGCCTTATTCTTATCTTCATTCTCTAAAATAATTGAAGTGATATCCTGTTCAATCACCTCTTTGCCTATGGCGCCCCCTCCGGTACCTTCTTCATCCTGATCAAGGAGGACTTCCAGATTTGTAAAAACCGTGCAGGCCGCCCGGAAAGATTTTGGAGTCTTATCCTCTCCCATTCCAATGACTTCCTTACCGGACTCNNTGGATGGGAGTGATTGAATTTTCTAATAGCTCCATTTTCCATTTTCCCATCTGGGAGCTTGTCCAATCCCCGTAAATTCTTTTGTAAGTAATGACCCCATAGCGGGTCATTTCATCCAGAATACTTGTAATATACTTTGCGGAGATATTATCCGAATCAATCAATACTGCAAATTTCTTATCGCTCAATACTCTGCTCTCCCGTCTTTATTATTTTCATTTTTTCTGTCAATTCGCTCCTGCTTTTCCATTATATTTCATTTTTCAATATATTACAATATCATTACAGTGGATAAAATGGGATAATTTTTGCAACGTATTTTATTTTATTTCAACCATACTAAGGAAGAAAGCTTAAAGAATAACTAAAAACACCTTACAGGTGCACCTTTATGCCTAAAAAATGGGCAAGAAACAGGAAAGGAGTGTTATTATGAATTCAAGTACCTCATGTGGATGTGACACATCAAAGGGAAATTCTGCAACACCTTCAAAAACGGTTCAACTGGCTATTGCTACGATTCCCATGCAGCCCTGGGAACAGCCTTATGATCCACAGACAGCCTTAAAACATGGGACTATTTTTCCATCCCTTAACCTGCCTTTTTATGTAACGGGAGGTGAACAATAATGGCTGATCAAAAAACTCTTTTAAAGCAGATCACAGAAGTAAGCTTTACTGTTAATGATTTAACATTATATTTAGATACTCATCCTGTGGATGAAAATGCATTAACAGCCTTTAAACAGGCTATGGATCAAAGAAAACAACTTTTAAAAACCTATGCGGAAAACTTTGAACCTCTTACCATAAACTGTGTCTGCCCTGATACCAACAACAAAACAGAAACCAATACAAAATATGCAGGACAAAAGCATTTTACCTGGGTAGACGGCCCGCTGCCTTGGGAAGGAGGTAACTTATAATGTGGAATTACGAAAAAAGATTGCAGTTCCCTGTAAATATCAAAGAAACATGCCCGAAAACAGCTTCTCTCATTATCAGCCAGTTTGGCGGACCTGATGGAGAATTGGCAGCTTCCATGCGTTATCTTTCCCAAAGATATTCCATGCCATGCAAGGAAGTGGGGGGACTTTTAACGGACATTGGTACAGAAGAGCTTGGGCATCTGGAGATGATCTGCTCTATCATTTATCAGCTGACGAAAAATCTGACTGTGGAACAGGCTAAGACCGCAGGGTTTGATGCCTACTATGTTGACCATACCACGGCACTTTGGCCCACTGCTGCGGCCGGAGTTCCTTTTAATGCCTGTGAATTCCAGTCCAAGGGTGATGCCATTACCGATTTAATCGAAGACCTGGCAGCCGAGCAGAAGGCAAGGACAACCTATGAAAACCTCATCCGGATCATACCGAATCCTGATGTAAGGGAACCGTTAAAATTCCTTCGGGAAAGGGAAGTAGTGCATTTCCAGCGGTTTGGTGAAGCTCTTGAAAAAATCAAATCCAATTTAAATTCTAAAAACTTTTATTATTATAACCCGGAATTTGACAAACAATTTGTCAAGAACTCTATGCAATAAGCAAAAGAGCTGGAACAGGTTTCCCACCTGTTTCAGCTCTTTCTTTATTTAAATCCTGGCAATATCAATCAGGGTAAGTTCTTTGGCTTTGTTTTCCATACTGGTCACTAAGGCTGCCGCCGTATCTAAGGAAGTCAATACCGTCACACCGGTCTCAATGGCATTTCTGCGGATTACGAATCCGTCCCTGCTTCTGTCCGCTCCCTGAGTAGGCGTATCAATGACAAGATCGATCTCATGGCCCAGGATTAAGTCCAGAAGGTTTGGTGATTCCTGCTCCAGCTTGCGAACCATAAAAGCTTTTATCCCATGGCTGTTAAGCGCTCTTGCCGTTCCTGACGTGGAAAATATCTTATAGCCCTGGGCCTGGAACCTTCTGGCAATGTCAATGATCTCCTCCTTATCAGAATCCTTCACGGTTATGATCATGTTTTTATGCCTTGGAAGCTTGATCCCTGCCCCTGCGAATGCCTTGTAAAGAGCCTCATTAAAGGTCTTTGCTATTCCTAAGCACTCTCCGGTGGATTTCATCTCCGGTCCAAGGCTTACATCGGCGCCCCGGATCTTTTCAAAGGAGAATACCGGCATTTTTACAGCAATATAATCTGCCTCCCGCATAAGTCCGGGTTCATACCCCAGCTCCTTTATGGTATGCCCGCAGATGACCTGGGTCGCTAAGGGGACGATGGGGATTCCGGTCACTTTGCTGATATAAGGCACGGTACGGGAAGACCGGGGATTTACCTCAATAACATATACTTCCTCCCCGCTTACAATGAATTGAATGTTGATCATTCCCTTGACGTGTAAGGCTTTCGAAAGCCTTCTTGTATATTCCACCAGCTTTTCTTTTACCGCTTCACTTATGCTCTGGGCCGGATATATGGAAATGCTGTCACCGGAGTGCACNNTACTTCAATTTCCTTGCCAGGGATATATTTATCCACCAGAATGGGGTGTTCCTGAGCGATCTGGTTGATGATCCCAATAAATTCATCAATATCCTGGTCAGAGATGGCAATCTGCATACCCTGGCCGCCCAGTACATAGGAAGGCCTTACCAGTACTGGATATCCAAGCTCTCCTGCCGCCTTCTTGGCTTCTTCTGCCGTGAATACTGTCTGGCCTGCAGGTCTTGGGATCCTGCATTCCTCCAGGATTTTATCAAACAGTTCCCGGTCCTCTGCCGCATCCACATCCTCCGCAGCCGTTCCAAGAATGGGGATCCCCATATTGATCAGGGCTTGCGTCAGCTTAATGGCTGTCTGGCCGCCGAACTGGACCACCGCTCCGTCAGGCTTTTCAATGTCAACGATGTTCTCCACATCCTCCGGGGTAAGGGGCTCAAAATACAGCTTATCCGCGATATCAAAGTCCGTGCTCACGGTCTCCGGATTGTTATTGACAATAATCGTTTCATATCCTTCCCTGCGGAAGCTCCATGTACTGTGAACCGAACAGAAGTCAAATTCAATTCCCTGTCCGATGCGGATAGGGCCGGAGCCAAGAACCAGCACCTTCTTTTTTCCAGCGGTTTTTACCGCCTCATTCTCGCTTCCAAAGCAGGAATAATAGTAAGGGGTCTCAGCGGCAAATTCAGCGGCGCAGGTATCCACCATTTTAAACGCTGCCACAATGCCGTTATCCCTTCTCATCCGTCGGATTTCCGGCAATGGAATTCCTGTCAGCCTGGAAATTACCGTATCCGGAAATTCAATCCTCTTTGCTTCCTTTAATAAATCCAGGGTAAGAGGCCCGTTTTTAAGGGCTTCTTCCATTTCCACAAGAATTGCCAGCTTATCAATGAACCATATATCAACTTTAGTAATATCATGGATCTTTTCGTAGGAGATGCCTCTTCTTAATGCTTCGGCAATGACCCAGATCCTTCTGTCATCCACAAGGGAAAGGGTCTCAACCAGTTCTTCATCCGTAAGCCCTGTAAAATCATAGGACATCAGGCTGTCCACTTGCTGCTCCAGTGAACGGATTGCCTTCATTAAGCCGCCCTCAAAATTGGTGCAAATGCTCATGACCTCACCGGTGGCCTTCATCTGGGTCCCCAAATTTCTCTTGGCGCTTAAGAATTTGTCAAAGGGAAGGCGGGGCATCTTAACTACGCAATAATCCAGCATCGGTTCAAAGCTGGCGTAGGTTTTCTTTGTTACCGCATTCTTTATTTCATCCAGGGTATAGCCCAATGCAATTTTAGCCGCAACTTTTGCAATGGGATAACCGGTTGCCTTGGAGGCCAGGGCCGAGGAACGGCTGACCCTGGGATTTACCTCGATCACACAGTACTCAAAGCTCTCCGGGTGAAGGGCATACTGCACGTTGCAGCCTCCTGTGATTCCCAGCTCACTGATGATCTTTAAGGAAGAGGTGCGGAGCATCTGGTATTCCTTATCCCCTAATGTCTGGGAAGGAGCCACCACAATGCTGTCACCGGTATGAACGCCCACTGGGTCGATGTTTTCCATATTACATACGGTGATCACGTTGCCGGCGCCGTCACGCATCACCTCGTATTCAATTTCCTTCCACCCTGCAATGCAGCGTTCCACAAGAACCTGTCCAACGCGGGATAAACGTAGTCCATTTTCCAGGATCTCCCGGCACTGCCCCGGATTTTCAGCAATGCCTCCTCCGGAACCTCCCAGGGTATAGGCAGGCCGAAGTACCACAGGATATCCGATCTTTTCAGCCACCTTAAGGCCGTCTTCCACATTTTCTACGATATCAGAGGGAGCCACCGGTTCGCCGATCTTTTCCATGGTCTCTTTAAACAGCTCCCGGTCCTCCGCCTTTTTAATGGTCAGGGCCGTGGTTCCGATCAGGCGCACATCCTGTTCTTTTAAAAATCCCTTGTCTTCCAGTTCCATGGCAAGGTTTAAGCCTGCCTGCCCTCCAAGGGTAGGAAGGACGCTGTCCGGCCTTTCCTTTAAAATGAGCTGTTCCACTACCTCTACGGTCAGGGGTTCAATGTAAACCTTATCCGCAATGTCTTTATCCGTCATGATGGTTGCCGGGTTGGAATTTAGCAGGACTACTTCGATTCCCTCTTCTTTTAAGGAACGGCAGGCCTGGGTTCCGGCGTAATCAAATTCTGCTGCCTGGCCGATGATGATAGGGCCTGAGCCAAGAACGAGCACTTTTTTAATATCCTGATTCTTTGGCATTATTTTCCCACCTCCATCATTTTTATAAACCGGTCGAATAAGTAGCCGGAATCCTGGGGCCCCGGACATGCTTCCGGATGATACTGCACAGTAAATATGTTTTTATTCATATATTTCAGTCCCTCATTTGTCCCGTCGTTTACATTGACAAAGGCAGGAACAGCCACCACCGGATCAATGGTATCCACATCAACCACATAGCCGTGATTCTGGGAAGATATATACACACGTCCGGTTTCTAGATCCTTTACCGGATGGTTGCCCCCCCTGTGGCCGTATTTCAGCTTATGGGTATCCGCTCCGGCGGCAAGAGCCATGAGCTGATGTCCCAGGCAGATGGCAAAAATAGGCACATTGGATTCGTATAATTTTTTTATCTCCCCAATGATTTCAACGCATTCCTTGGGATCGCCGGGTCCGTTGGACAGCATAATTCCATCCGGGCGGGAAGAGAGAATCTCTTCTGCTTTCGCAAATGCAGGGTAAACTGTCACCTCACAGCCTCTCTCCTGTAAGGAACGGGCGATATTATTCTTTGCACCTAGATCCAGAAGGGCCACCTTTTTTCCGCAGCCGGGAAGTACATATTTCTCCCTGCAGGTGGTCTTCTCCACCACACCGGTCACAGAATATGTTTTCATACGCAAAATGACTTCGCCAAGGTCAAAACCTTCATCGGTTGTGATCATGCCGTTCATAGTACCTTTTTCTCTTAGAATTTTTGTTAGGGCTCTCGTATCGATACCACTGATACCTGGAATGTTGTGTTCTTTTAAGAAATGCTGAAGGGTATCCCCGCTTCTAAAGTTGCTGGGAATTCTAGATAATTCTCTGACAATGTAGCCATCCGGCCATGGTTTTAATGATTCCATATCTTCATGACAAATACCGTAATTACCAATCAGGGGGTAAGTCATCACAACCGCCTGCCCCGCATAGGAGGGGTCGGTGAGGACTTCCAGATAACCCGTCATGGAAGTATTGAATACGATCTCGCTGATCACTTCCCGGGTTGAACCAATACTCGATCCTTTAAACACAGTGCCGTCTTCCAGTATTAAAAAAGCTTTCATACGCAAAGTCCTGTCCTTTCTTAATGCTATGGTTATTGAGCTTGCCGTAATGCTACGGTTCAACCATGCCATTCATAATTTGGCGGATAGAATATATCTCCAATAGGCGAATATGTATGCCGCCAAATGTTTCTGCATGTCAGAACTGTAATGCCCAAATTGAATAGATTATACATGATACCGCGACATTTTTCAACTGTTTTCTTCTTATTAATTTTCTTATATTTTCTTATAAATCCTGCATAATTTATCATTTAATCAATAAATCATGCATAATAATACAAAATGCCTGGTTGTTTTTTCAAAAGTATACTTTCGGGACAATCCGCACAGACTAAGGCTGAGGTGATAAAATATGATTGATAACAGCGAACTGCCCATTGGCTTTACCATGGAGCTAGCTCAGCACTCGGATATTCTGACTCGGTTTGCCGGACTTGCAGAACATGAGAGAGACAGGATTGTAGACGGAGCCAGAAGCATTGATAGCCGGGATGAAATGCGGAACTATGTGGAGTCCATGTTTCATGAATCAAAATCATCCTTTTTTTAAAAAGCTTCCCGCAGGATTGAATTTTATCTTTAACCTGCGGGAGCTTTTGTAATTATTCCTTTTACCCCTTAATATATTTAGTAATAATCAATTCATTAAGGGGCATTCTATGAAAAAATACATGACAGCTGTGGCACAGGAAACCGCATCTACCGGCGCTCTTCAGGTAGATGTAGTTTCCCAGGAAAACAACTTCCCCATCCGGGATGCGGAGGTATCCATTGCCTACAAAGGAGATCCTGAGAGTCCGGTGGAACATCTTACCACCAATTCATCCGGCCAGACGGAGCAGGTAAACCTTGCTGCTCCTCCCATTGACTTAAGCTTATCCCCCGGCCTTGCCCAGCCTTACTCGGAATACACACTCAACATCCGGGCCCAGGGCTTTGAGCCCGTTGCCATCTCCGGCACGGAAATCCTTGCACAGACCACGGCCATACAGCCGGTGCGCATGACTCCCATCCAGCAGGAAGTATCTCCGGACGTTCCCATTGTTATCCCGGACCACACCCTATATGGTGAATATCCTCCTAAAATTGCGGAAGCCGAAGTAAAACCCACGGCGGAAACTGGGGAAATCGTTTTAAGCCGTGTGGTAATTCCTCAGACAATCGTGGTCCACGACGGAGTTCCTACCGATCCGACAGCCACCAATTATTACGTTCCCTATCTTGATTATATTAAAAACGTGGCTTCCAGCGAAATTTACGCCACCTGGCCCCAGTCCACCATAACAGCCAATGTACTGGCAATTATGAGTTTTACTTTAAACCGGGTTTATACGGAATGGTATAGGAACCAGGGATATAGTTTCACCATTACATCTTCCACAGCCTTTGACCATAAATGGATCTATGGACGAAACATTTATGAAAGCATTTCCCAGGTCGTTGACGAAATCTTTAACAATTACTTATCCCGCCCAGGTATCAGGCAGCCCATACTTACCCAGTACTGTGACGGCAACAGGGTCCAGTGCCCTAACTGGATGACTCAGTGGGGAAGCTTAACCCTTGGAGAACAGGGCTACTCCGCCATTGAAATACTGCGGCACTTTTATGGAAGCAATATGTATATCAATACCGCC
>DJBG01000205.1 GCA_002429965.1 Hungatella sp. UBA5982 | reverse complement strand
TCTTGGCAAAAGTTCTGCCCAAGCTCAATCTCATCATTTCCACACTCCGATCGTATCCATCTACTCCATGCCCTGTTTCAATTTTTATCTTTGCCATCTGTTCTCCTTTTCATTAACTATTCACCTATTCATCACATTCCCATCACATTTCCCTGGTATATTAATAACTGTAAGAGACCATCAGTCTTTTTACAAAACTACTTCATACTAAGCCGGCAGGACCTCCCGTTCTTGCCGGTTCTCCATTTTTATCAGGCAAATTCTAATTCTCCTTATAGTCTCTCAGGACATAATTTAGGAGAATAAAAAACTACTAACCTAATTACTGATAGCTAGTAGTTTTCTTTACATTTTCATTTTATTGGCTTCCCATTATGCTCATAATATGAATGAATCTGCCCATTCTTGCAATCCATTTATAAATCTTGTAGCATGAAAACCATCACAAACAGCATGATGAACTTGCAAAGCTAAGGGTAACATATATTTCTCATTTTCTTCGTAAAACTTTCCAATCGTAAAAATTGGTGGAAAATAGTCATATCCTTTTTGCAGATTTAGATTAAATCCAGTAAAACTTGTCCAAGGAATACATGAAACATTGAAAAGATTACCACTTAAAATAGGCTTAGAATTTACACAATCATTCTCATATTTCAACATATCTTTATGATAATTTTGTATAAAAACAGTATAGTCAAAATCATATTCCGTCCACACATTAGTAAATGTTTCAGTTTCATTATGAAAAATGGTGTAGCAAGGATTACTTGCATCATAATAGCCAACTTGTCCGTTACTATTTAAATCCATACGAAACTCTTTGTGAGAATTTACAACATGGGAAAGTCCAAATAGAATTGTTGGAAATAGCTTTAGTTTATTACACTTTACAGTTTTGTAGAGAGAAGTTATGTCAATGTTCACCGTCATACTAAATGTACAAGGTGAATTATTGTAAAATTGATCGTAAGTATTTTTTCTATTCCACTCATTTTGATTTATTATATTAAAGTTCATTATATTGCCTCCTAAATTTGTTTTGAATATGAATTTAGAAGGCTTTCTTGTTTGTGTCAACCATTTTATTACCTCCGTCAAATATAAATAATCTTCATGAGTAGAATACCAGAATACCTACCAACTATCAATATTAAATTTTCAACGAATCATGAAGGGTTATCACGGCCCATAATGAAAATAGGGTATTGGTTCCGCTACTTTTTTTATGCTTGCTTTTGCTGTAGAATCAAGTTTGAAAGGGAATCCCTTGATGCCTGTCTGAAAACCAAGACCCGGAATCATATCGGTGAGATTCTGGTCGCTGTAAACGGAACCCTTTCCAAATACCAACAGGATTTCCTGAAAATGCTAATGGATCATTATGATTCTCTGAAATCGCATCTTACAGAAATCGAAGTAGCATTGGAAAAAACAATGGCTCCTTTTGCCCTTCAGGTTGAACAGTTAAGCAGCATCTATGGAATCAATACCACTGCTTCCTGTGCAATCATTGCTGAAATTGGTACTGATATGAGCCATTTCAAAACAGCCGAACACATCTGTTCCTGGGCTGGTTTATGCCCTGGCAATAACGAAAGCGCCGGGAAACGAAAAAGCACCTCTAACATAATGCTCAAGATCTTTCAAAAAATTATTTAACATTTTGCATGCGCCTCTTTATAGCCAGAATCCCCACAACAAGGCCTGACAATAGTGCAGCCAATCCAAACAAGTATGAAAGCGGAATCAAAGCAAACGGTTCTACCAGAAATCCTTCTGCTGTCACATAACTGCCGATTATATTATATGCCACCAAGCACCCGACACTAGCTATAATAGAAAAAAGAAATGTGCCTGTGAAAAAAGATAACAATCTATCCTGTTTCCATTTTTTTGCAATATTGTTCATAATTTTTATATCCTCCGTATTTTTAACCGTTTTTATCTCTATGTCAATCTGCTTCAATTCGTCACGGCACTTTTCACAGGTTAATAAATGATCCTCAATTAATTTGCGGCTGTCCTCACTGCATACATTATCGTGATACAATGGGAGCAGGTCCTTTATTATTTCGCAGGTTATTCGCATTCTATTTTCTCCTTTAATTTCATTTTTGCACGATGGTAAGTGACCCTTGCCCAGCTTTCTGTTTTTTCAAATAAGCACCCTATCTGTGAAAAGGATAAATCTCCAAACACCCGCAGCATAAAAACCTCCTTATATGGTTCGCCTAAGCTATGAAGTTCTTTGTGAATTTTAAATACAGATTCTTTCGATAACAGGCTCTGCTCTATCGTTGAATCAACAAGANNCATGATACTTTTCTTTCTTTTTGTATGTGAAAAATGTATTTTTTGCAATTTGACATAACCACACATAGAGCTTGCACTTCCCATCAAATTTATCGATATTTTTTAGAGCCTTAAAAAATGTCTCTTGTGTTATTTCTTCCGCAATCATTTCATCTCTACTTATTGACAAAACATATTTATAGACATCCTTGAAGTAAAGACTGTATATTTCATTGAAGTCCGTCACTTTCTCACCTCGCTTTCATACATAAGACTACGGAGAATCGAATTCGTTACAATTATTTTTTAAATATTAACGTGTCTCTTTGACTCACTAATTAAAGATTACCCTATATCCAACTAACTATCTATAAAAAGAGAGCTTATTCAGGCTGCTCATTATGAGACCCCTGAACAAGCTCGAAATGATATTTTTAAATACATTGAATTATATTATAATACCAAAAGGATTCATTCTGCTCTTGGGTATATAACTCCCGCTCAATTTGAAGAACAAAATTAATAAAATCCACTTAACTTTGTGTCTGCAAAACCTTGACAGCCCCAAACCTTTAATTTTTTATACTGTCTACTTGACAGGGAGCGGTTCATACTTCGAGTTAGTAGTTTTCTATATTTATTCATTTTTATTGACTAAGTATTATGTCATAATCTTTCTAACATATCATAACTCAATACCCGAAATACTTGACAAAACTTTTGAAACCCATCCTGCCCGATAATATAAATATTTGGCATATAGGACATTCTTTTTTTTGAGTATGCAATACGTTCCAAACCATTGTCTACAGCCGTATGGTTACTTAAAGCCACATCTACTTTTTTACTCATTGCTTCATTAATAAAGTAATCCAATGACTTTAGAGTAATCTACCGAAACAACGGCCCTTTTGACAGTCTAAATGAAATTTATAAAGTTCTTTATTTTTCACCTATATGCAGGAGCTTTATATGCAGGTTCTAATCCATTCTGCTCATTATAAGCATATTGCAAAAGGTCATATAATTCATTTGTGATAATTTCTGGTTTAAAATATCCATCAAGCATATTAGTTATTTTTAAAGCATATTCTGATGGTACAGGTCTACCGTCAATTTGTTTGAGTATATCTTCTTTCATATCTTTTAGGGTATCAAATTTCTTTGGCATAGGAAGGCCATACATCTTTGCCAAAATTCCAACTGCACAACAGCATTCATTTATTGAGGTCAGCAGAATTCCTTGAAACTGTGATTTAATCTCTATCGCTTGCTTATTGATAAAAAATACCATAATGATTTTCCTTTGTTTTTATTAATGTATTCCAGTTTGATTTATTCAAAAAACATGCCAAAAATCTACTTTATGTAGATTCTCGGCATATAACTCAGATACTTTGTTCAATTTCTGCTTTGGATATAAGTAATTCCTTTAATTCCGATATAGACATATTTTGTTCTTCTAGTATTGTTGAAACTTCTTTAAATTCTTCCAATTTAATTTCATCTTGTATTTGTTTTAATCTTTCTTCTTGAGTCTTAATGGCAGTCTTATATTGCTCTATCGCATCTTGTGTACTTTTTAGTTCTTCTCGAAGTTTTTCAAGTGACGATTTGCGAACTCCTCTGGGCATTGATTATTGCCTCCTTTTAATTATTTAGATAAAAAGATTATTACACGAAGAAAATTTTTTAAACCATATCTTTACTTTACCTACAAGTTTAATCCAATTGGTAAAGATACTCTCTTGATAAATACACATAATAAGTATAACAAAAGCAGAGAATAAATCAACTAAAATTATTGTTACAAATTTTGACCCGCATACGCATGTAAATACAATTTCCCCCACATTTGTACCCCGCTTATAGCGTTTTACAGCACTTTATAACGGTCTGAGACTGAAATTTTACATAAATAAAAAAGCCGTAAACCCTTTATTTAAAGGCATTTAACGGCTTTTTACATTGAGTGGAGCAGACGGGAGTTGAACCCGTGTCCAAAAACCAATTCCCTGTTCTTCTACTATCATAGTTAGTTTATTGATATTCCCTCCACCGCCCGGGAACTAACACCCTGACAGCTTCAGTAGCTTCATATTACGACCGTATGCTCAAAGCTTTGCAAACGTCGTTTCTCACATAGTCGATGCCGGGATCTTAAAGTGTGAGTGCCTTAAGGCCGACAAGCTGCATTAAGCAGCTAAAGCTAATTCGTTATTGTTAGCGTTTATATTTAGGTTTGCCATTTAACGCATCGCATGCGGATAGCTTCACCAGCTGCATAGCCCCTGTCGAAACCAGTACTGCCCCTGACTGGTACTCTTCTGGAGAGCATTCTCATACTAACATGAATGAAATCAATTGTCAAGACCTGTGCATTTCCCTGCCGCTATTAACTTGTGGCAATGCTGCCTTAAGATTCACCTTATTCCTTTTTTTGGTTTTTAATGCTTTCTCTTATCAAGCATTTCATCAAAAATTCTGTTTTAAACAGCAGGAAAAGCACACATCCGCTAAAATCTATTTCGCCTGCAGTGCAGCCATTGTAAAATAATTATATGGCTGATTAAAATGAGGAAGGAAGAAAATATCCGTCAGCTTTAACCGGTCGATGGTGACCTGTTCCTGAATGGCAAGGGAGAACATGTGTATTGCCATGGAAATATCATATTCCGAACATAATTGTGCTCCCAGAATGATGCGGGTCTTCTTATCATATACGATCCTGATTTTCACCTTGTAATTGTCATGATCAATAAAGGCCGGTTTTTGGGTATCCTCATAATCCACCGCCTCCGCATCATACCCCAGCTTTTTAGCTTTTGCATAGGTAATTCCTGTAGAGACCATCTTCAGATTCCAGATGCAGATTCCATTGGATCCCTGAACGCCGATGGATTCCAGGAGCGTGCCGCAGACATTATGGGCAGCCACGATTCCGGAACGGACGGCATTGGTAGCCAGGGCAATATAGTTTGTTTTTTGGATGGAGTTATCAAAAATGGTTGCACAATCGCCGATTGCATATACATCCGGGCGGCTGGTCTGCTGCCGTTTGTCAACTAAATACGCTCCATTGCAGAATAGTTCAAGATCCTCCTTGCCTAACTGGTTGTTAGGCTTAAAGCCGATTCCCAGTATTACCATATCAGCATGGTATTCCTTTTTATCGGTGACCACCTTTTCCACCTTGCCGTTTCCTTCAAGCTTTGTCACGATTTCGTTATAAACCACCTGTATGCCATGGCTTGCCAGGTTTTCGGACATAATATCTGAAAACTCCTGATCGTAATAGCTTGACAGACAGGTGTGCATATTGTCGATCAGGGTGACATTTTTTCCCACACGGCGGAAAGCTTCCGCTAATTCAACGCCGATATACCCTGCCCCTACCACAACTACATCCTTTATAGAGTCATGGTGCAGCTTATCAATGACACCCTTCGCATTCTGAAACAACTTCACAAATTGGACGTTGTCCAGCTCTTTTCCTTCAATATCAGGAGATATGGGCAGAGAACCTGACGCAAGAATCAGTTTATCGTATTCCTGCTGGTATCTCTGTCCATACTTTCCCACAGCGTAAACAATCTTATTATCATAATCAATGCGGTCCACTTTGGTTTCCATGTAGACCTTTGCGCCCTTTTCTTCAAAAATATCTTTGCTGCAATAAAACAGGCCATCGGAGGAGTGAATCTGGTCCCCAATCCAAAGAGCCATACCACAGCCCAGAAAACTGATGTTGTCATTGGAATCAAATATAATGACTTTCTTGTCTTTATAATTATCTAAAATTGTATTTATTGCTGCCGTTCCGGCATGGTTTGCGCCAATTACCACAATGCGTTCCATAAATAGCCTCCTTAATAATTGTTTTTCTTATTATAACACATCGTTAAAATAAAAACAATTATTATTATCGAAATTCACCTGTTTTTTACGGCAAAACTTTACCTGCTACAGGTCATCCACCAGAGCACTGCTTTTTGCATAGGCCGTNNCCGGTTCCCTGTCATGGCCCTCATAAATCCGCTCCCAGCCAAGGCTTGCACAGCGTAAATTTCCCAGATACATGATATAGTCTGTGATCATTTCCCTTGTAAGCCCTGGTACTTCATCTCCGATGGCATAGCAGCCCCAGGTGATTTCCTGCTCACAGCCTTCCCTTATCATGCCCCGGTAAATCTCCCCCCGTTCCCTGGTAAAAAGCTCCGGTTCTTCTTTTTCCAGTTCCAGAATGATATTGCGGAACAGCCACAAATGAGTGTTCTCATCCCGGTTAATGTAACGGATCTCCTGGGAGGAGCCGGTCATTTTATGGTTCCGTCCCAGGTTATAGAAGAACATGAATCCGCTGTAAAAATACACGCCTTCCAGAATAAAATTAGCCACAACCGTTTTCATGAAAGCAAATGCACTCTTGTCCTTTTGAAACTCATTGTACAGGTCGCCGATAAAGGTATTGCGGGCAAGAAGATGGGGGTCGCTCTTCCACAGATAGAGCACCTCATTCCGTGTCTGAGGTTCACAGATGGTATCCAGCATATAGCTGTAGCTCTGGCTGTGTACCGCCTCCTGAAAGGTTTGAATGGNNCAGAGATTGATCTCATTGGCAGTCACATATTCTCCCAGGGCCGGTAAATTAGCGGTCTGGATGCTGTCTAAAAACACCAGAAAGGATAGTATCTTATCATAAGCTCTCCGCTCCTGCGGACTTAATAAGGGATAATCCTTCCTGTCCCTGCTTAGATTAATTTCTTCAGGTATCCAGAAATTATTCATCGCCTGCCGGTACCAGTCGCTTACCCAGGTGTATTTCATATTGTTAAAATCATTGAGGTTTGTTGTGTTGCCGTTAATCATCCGCCGTTTCCTTACCTCAATCTCCCCATCGGGATGAAATAGGGGTCTTTTTTTTAATTGTTCCATATCAATCTCTCCAGACTCTCTTATTTTATTTTCGTCTATCGTCCGCCTTAGCTGGAGCAGGCTTCGCATTCATCCACTTCCAGGCTTTTGGAACGGATGTAGTAAATGGNNTAAAGGTTCATGCTCTGGGCCTGGTCCACATGGCGCTGCCGGATTCCAGCCGCCCGTACAGACCAGCTTTGGTCAATATAATGGGCATTTTTATATTTCCAAAATGTTTCCGGCGATAAGTCCGGGGCCACCCGGGGAACCAGACCGTTCTTTTTTTCCTCCAGATAATACCGGTTCATGACAGGATCCAGTCCTGCCGTGGTTCCGGCGATCATGCTGGTGCTGCTGGTTGGCGCGATGGCGATGAGCCAGCCATTTCTTATGCCTTTTGCTGCCACCTTTTTCTGTAGGAGCTTCCACTTTTCAGAGCAATATCCCCGTTTATTAAAATAAGCACCTGTCTGCCATTCACTGCCTTCGTACAGGTCATATTTTCCTTTTTCTCCGGCAAAATCACAGCTTGCTTCAATTGCCGCGTAATTGATTGCCTCAAACACCCTGTCGGCAAATTTCAGATGTTCCTCTGACTCCCAGGAAATCCCGTTCTTTGCCAGCATATGATGATATCCGCTTACTCCCAGTCCCACCGGACGGTAGCGGAGGTTGGTGACCTTTGCATAGGGCACAGGGAAAAAATTCAAATCAATCACATTGTCCAATGCCCGGACCGCACTTCTTGTTAACTCCATCAGCTCACGATCGTCCTTAAGGTCAATCTTTCCCAGGGAAAGGCTGGCTAAGTTGCACACTACAAAATCTCCCGGTTTTGTTACGGTGACCACCACAGTCTCTCCGTCCACTGTCTGTATCTGCTGATCCACCTGGTCAACCCCGCTCATGTTCTGGGCAATTTCCGTACACAGGTTGCTGCAGTAAATAATACCGCTGTGGCTGTTGGGATTGGCTTCATTGACTATATCCCGGTTAAAGGTAAAGGGCGTTCCTGTTTCCACAGCGCTCTTTAAAACCAGGCGGATGATGTCTTTTATGGGAATGATCCGCTTGTGAATGCGGCTGTCGTTGACACAGTCCAAGTAGCGCTCCTCCCATTGGGCTCCATAAGAGTCCTCCAAGGCCCAGCCCTTTATTGTCAGGATTTCATGAGGGCACATTAAATACCAGTCTCCCTCTATATTCTCTTTTGCTTGCTTCCAGAACAGGTTGGGATAACAGACAGCCGGAAAAACATCATGGGCTTTCATGCGGTCGTCCCCATTATTGGTCTTAAGAGTCAGAAACTCCGGCAGATCCTTGTGCCAGACATCCAGGTAAACCGCCACAGCTCCCTGCCGCACCCCCAGCTGGTCTACTGCCACAGCCGTATCATTCGCCAGCTTGATCCAACGGATCACACCTCCGGCAGCCCCCTTAAAGCCGCGGATCGCACTCCCTGCGGCGCGGACTTTTCCAAAATAAAGGCCCATGCCTCCTCCGAACTTACTGACCTTTGCAAAGCTGTCTATACTTCGGTAAATGCCATCTAAGCTGTCCGGAACGGTATCGATAAAACAGGAGGAAAGCTGATGGTAAGGCTTTCTTGCGTTTGAGAGGGTCGGCGTTGCCATAGTGACCTTCAAAGTACTGAGCATATCATAAAACCTCTTTACCCAGGTATCCCGGTCATCCTTTTCCAGCATGGCAAGATGCATGGCGATTCCAAGAAACATTTCCTGGGGCGTCTCTAAAGGTGCATTCTGGCGGCTGCGGATCACATAACGGTTTAGCAACAGTTCCAGACCGGAATAATTGAACAGATGGTTTCTGCTATGGTCCATATACGCTTCATACCGGTCAATTTCATCCTTCTTATAGTTCTCCAGAATGTAATCCCCGTAAAGCCCGTCCTCTGTCAGAAAACATATTTTATCGTAAAAGCTTCCGATCTTCCTCCGGTCCAGCTCTTCCTTTAACCTGGTTTCAAAGCGCAGCATGAGCAGTCTTGCTCCTATATACTCCCAGTCCGGTGCCTCCTGGGTTGTCAGCTCCACCGCTGCCTGGGTGAGCGCCTTAAACCGTTCTCCAAGGTTCATATTTTTCTTACAGAACCCTGTGAATTTAACGGAGAGGTGACAGAGGCCATATGATGTGGAATCCCAATCCTTCCGGATTCCGTCTAAAACTCCCTCCAGCTCCGGCACCTCTTTAAAATATTCCAGGATTTCCTGTTTTCCAACTGTTTTTTCCATTTATAATTCCCGCCATNNGTTATCTGGCGCCGCGCACATAAGGCTTCCCAAGACTTTCAGGCCCGTGATTTTTATGAGCGGAACCCAACAGTGCCGCTAACGTGATCAGATAAGGAAGCATGGACAATGCCTGGGAGGGAAGGGGAACTCCCACAGCCTGCAAACGGATCTGCAGCGCATTGGCTGAGCCGAACAAAAAAGCAGCTCCCAGCATACCGAAAGGAAGGTAACGCCCCAGAATGACAGCCGCCAGAGCAATATACCCTCGCCCGGAGGTCATATTTTCCGAAAAATTCCCCACCTGCACCAGAACCAGATAAGCACCGCCAATCCCGCCCAGGACTCCGTTTAACACCATGGAAATGTACTGGTACCGGTAAACCGGTATCCCCGCCGAATCCGCGGCGCGGGGGCTTTCACCGATGGCGGCAAAGGAAAGCCCTGTGTTTGTTTTTTTATAAAAAAATGATACTCCCATGACTAGAAAATATATCAGATAGGTTAGAATATCCTGATGAAAAAGTGCATTTCCAATGAGCGGAATATCAGCAAGCACCGGTATCCGGACTTTTAAAAGAGGTTCGATCTGCTGATAAGACTGTCCGCCGGACATCAGCTTATACAGGAAGCTGGTAACACCCAGTACAAAAGTATTTATGGCAATTCCGCTGACCGACTGGTCCTTAGAAAGCCTGATGGACAGGACTCCGTGAAGCATGCTGACAGCCGCTCCTCCCGCCATGCCGCAAAGAAGCCCTATTAGAATGCTTCCCGAGAAAAATGTGCCTGCAAAGGAGAAAAAAGCGCCGGAAAGCATGACGCCCTCCATTCCGATATTCAGTATTCCGCATTTTTCCGATATTGTTTCCCCAAGCCCTGCATAGGCAAGAGGCACGGCCATCCGCACTGCTGCCGACAAAAAGGCAGTCAGAAAACTGGCGGTTAGTATCTGATGTATCATCTAGTTCCCCTCCTTTGCTCTCATTTTGCCCGTAAGAAGCTCTCTGCCCAGGATAAGCAGTACAATAAATCCGATCAGAAAGTCTACAATCGCAGAGGGAATCCCCATCTGCCTTTGCATGGAGTTTGCGCCTACTTCCAATGCCGCAAATAAAACAGAAACAAATAGCACGCCACCCGGGTGATTGAAAGCCAAAAGAGTTATCAGGATTGCCGTATAGCCACAGCCTCCTGAAATTCCCTCAAGCAGCTTTTTCTGGACTCCCAGTACCTCCACAGCCCCCGCAATTCCCGCCAGGCCTCCGCTTAACACCGCTGACAGGATTATATTCTTCACCACGGAAATGCCGCTGCATGCTGCTGCCCGTTTATTAAAGCCCACAGCTTTGAATTCATAGCCTGAGGTCGTCTTTTCCATGAGAAACCATACAAAGAGCACGGCTCCAAGGGCTATAAAGATGCCAGTATGAACTCTGGTCGGCTTAAGAAAACGTAAAAGTGTAACAGATGCATCTATTTTTTCAGATTGAGGAATGCTTCCTGCCGGATCCATGAGAAAGGTGCGGACTGCGATTCCCAAGAGATTCACGGAAATATAGTTAAGCATAATGGTGCATATGATTTCTGATATTCCAAGCTTTGCCTTTAGTAAGGCTGCTATAAGAGCCCATAATCCTCCAAAGATAAATCCGCAGCCAATGGCAAGAATGATCCGGAAAACCCCGGTCACACCGGTGGCATTTAAAGCTACCCAGGCAGATGCAAGAGCTCCTATGTAGAATTGTCCTTCCGCACCGATATTAAAAAATCCGGTCCGAAAGGCCACCGAACAGCCAAGTCCGGTGAGAATCAAAGGAGTCGCTTTTACAAACACTTCCCCGAAACCGCTCACATTGCCGAAGATTCCGTTAAAAAACATCCGGCTTGCCGTGAAAGGATCGGCTCCTGATAAAATGACAAGAATGGCCGCCACAGCTATGGAAATGAACACGATCTTCGCCATTTCCACAGCCTTCCATTTTTTCATGTGATTCATGGCGTTCCTCCTTTATCCGTCACTCCGCCCATGTAAAGCCCGATTTTAAATACATCCGCTTCTTTCCTGTCAAGGATCCCCATAATCCGGCCTTCAAACATCACTGCGATCCGGTCGCTTAAGGAAAGGATCTCATCTAAATCTGCAGAAATGAGCAAAACGCTTTTCCCCTGGTTCTTCTGCTTAATAAGTGTCTGATGTACAAATTCCGTCGCTCCGATGTCCAGCCCTCTGGTAGGCTGGCTGGCCACAATGAGCCTGGCCTCCTGGGATATCTCACGGGACAAGATTACCTTTTGCTGGTTTCCGCCGCTCATAAGCTTTACCGGCGTTCTTGTCCCGCTTTTTCCTGATGTGCGGATTCCATACTCTGCAACGGCTTCTAAAGCCCGGTTCTCTGCCTTTTTATAATCCAGAATCCATCTTTTAGAGAAAGGAGCCCGGTTGTAAGTGCGCAGGATCATGTTTTCCGTTACAGTCATATCCACAACCAGACTGTCCTTGTGCCGGTCATCGGATATATAGGAAATGCCCTTATGAAAACGATCTCTCACAGACCGGCTGTCAATGGCCTCCCCATCAAAGGCGATGCTTCCCCCCGTATGCTTACAGATTCCCGTGATCACCTCGGCAAGCTCCTTCTGCCCGTTACCTTCCACTCCGGCGATTCCAAGGATCTCTCCTTTATATACCGTAAGGCAGATATTATCCAAAGCCTTTTTGCTTCCACGCTTTTTTGATAAAGAAATGCCTTCAAGGCTTAATGCTGCTTCCTTTGACGTTTTTTTCCTTTCCTCCGTTTTAGCAGAAAGCGGTCTGCCGATCATGAAGGCAGATAATTCCTCGGGCGTGGTATCTGACGTGACTAAATTATTCACTGACTTTCCATCTCTCAAAATGGTAACTCTGTCGCTGATTGCCATGATCTCACTCAAGCGATGGGTAATGATGATAATTCCGTGCCCCTCATCCTTTAACCGCCTTAATACATGAAAGAAATTTTCTGTTTCCTGAGGAGTCAAAACTCCTGTGGGTTCATCTAATATAAGTAAGTCGGCCTTCCGGTATAAAGCCTTTAAAATCTCCACCCTCTGCTGTTCTCCTACGGATAAGCTGCCAACCTGTTCGTCAGGCTTTACATAAAGGCCGTATTTTTCTACCAGCAAACAGATTTCTTCTGAGGCTCTTTTTCTGTCAAGAACCTCTCTCTTACCGCCGGATCCAAGAATAATGTTATCAAGCACTGTCATTCGGTTTACAAGAGAAAAATGCTGATGGACCATGCCGATCCCCTGGCTTATGGCATCGGCCGGAGACTTAAACTGAACTGCCTCTCCTTTATAGAGAATCTCCCCACCGTCTGACTGGTAAATGCCGAATAATATGTTCATCAGCGTGGTCTTCCCGGCTCCATTTTCCCCCAGAAGGGCATGGATCTCCCCTTTTTCCACAGACAGGCTTACATCCTCATTGGCATACACGCCGGAAAATGCCTTTGTAATATGTTTCATCTCCAATAATGGCATATGAATGCTCCCTATCTGACCTTTGTATCACATGGCACAGTAAATTCTCCGGCTGCAATGGCAGATACCTTTTTCTCAATTTCAGCCTTCACCTCATCCGGAACTTTGTCTTCCAGCTCGTGGTATGAGGCAATGCTCACCGCACCTTCTTTCATGCCAAGTTCATAGATTGCTCCTGCAAAGCTTCCATCTGACACCGTCTGAAATGCAGTTTCAATCACCTTGGGGATGTGGTATACGGAAGAAGAAAGCACTGTTTCCGNNAGCCAGTCCATTCTGGTCATAGGAATCGCCGGTTGCATAGACGTTTGCTTCCTTTGCCGCATTAATGGCTCCTGTACCGGATTCATTGGCGCAATGACCTATGACATCGGCTCCGTTGTCAATCATGGCCTGGGCAGCTTCTTTTCCCAGAGCCGTATCCGTAAAGGAACCGGTCCAGGCGGTCTGGACTTCAATGTCTGGGTTCACAGACTTCGCTCCATCCTCAAAACCATTCATGATCTTAACAAGAGACGAGCCCTGAATGGGTCCTACAAAACCAATTTTATTGCTTTTTGTCATTCCTGCTGCAAGCATTCCCATGATGTAACCGCCCTCTTCGCATTTAGTGACATAGGATGCCACATTGTCGGCGGATACTTCACCCTCTGTTACAATGAATTTTGTATCCGGATACTGTTCTGCCACTTCTACGGCAGGATCACCGAACTCATAGCCGTGACCGATTACCACGTCATAGCCATTGGCGGCATAATCGGCAAATGCGGCCTCAATGTCATCAGGAGTCAGATTTTCCGTATAAGCGGTCTCACAGCCATAATCGGATTCCAGAAGCTTTAATCCTTCATAAGCAGACTGGCACCAGCCCATGTCATTTGCCGCGCCGGAAAGACAAAGCGCTACCTTGAAAGTTTTAGAGGTCTCGGAGGCTTTAGAAGTCTCTGTAGTCTCAGAGGTTTCAGAGGTTTTAGAGGTCTCCGCTTTTGTCTCTGCCTTTTTACCGCAGCCAGCTAAGGATGCGGCCGCCATGGATGCAGCAAGAACCAGGGCTGCCAGCTTTTTCATGTTTTTCATAATAATTCTCCTCTCGTGTTGTCAATTGGGTCGTTGTGTTATGGTTTCAATATCCGGATCTGGGTATGGGTGATATAATTGGAGCTTTGGTTTTCCACAAACTGATCCAGAATATTAAAGTTAATGGTAAGATCTTCAAAATCCAGATCCGGTCTTGCTTTCCGGATGCGCCTGATGGTAGCGGGAACCGTCTCATAAGAACCAAGGTGATAGCCGCACAGAAAATCACCGGCGGGGATTTTACGGATCTGGTTCTCTCTCAAATTCTCCGGCAAAGGCTCCCCAGAGGGATATAAATAGGCTCCGAAATATTTCCTCTCCCCCTGGTAAAAGGCAATGGTAGGATAAAAATAGAAGGAGTTCTGCCGGTAGATCAATTCTTCCTCTCCAATTGCAATATAGGCCCTGTCTTCAAAATGGCGGATGGTGACTTCATCCGTAAGGATATTTTTCATCTCCTCTTCAATAAACCGAAGCTTTCTCTGAATGGCTTCATCAATGGAAATCAGCTCCATCCACTGCCTGTGAAGCTCCTCAGAGCGCTGCTTTAAAGATTCCAGGGCGGAACCGGCATGCTGTGTGCTCCGCTGTTTTGTAATTTCCTCCAGGGAATATCCAAGCTTTCGCATGTAACATATGGTTGCCAGCTCATAAATCTGGTCAAATTCATATTTTCTCCTGCCGTTTTTCATGTCCCGCATCCTGGGTTTAAATATGTCTACACTGTCATAATAATACAGGGTCTGTATATTCAGCCCGAAAAGGGAGCTCATCTCTCCAATAGATAAAAAGTCCTTCAAACCGTTTTCCTCAACTTTCTATGATCAGGCGGCCTATAAAAACGGACGAAATGCCTCGCTTGGNNCTTGGTTTCCGTATCACCCTTGTGCAAACCGCCTCCCCCTCAGAAGCCAGCCTTTTCTCGTCCACTCCGGTGATCAAGCCATCCTTATAAACCACTTTTCCATTAATCATAGTGAGCCATACGTTTCCTGTCAAGCCAACCCTTGCAAGGATATTTTTCGGGTCATGGATTGCTCCCGCAAGCTCCAGGACTTCTGCATCTATCATAAACAGATCGGCTGCCTTTTCCGGTTCCAGAGAGCCAAGGTCCGGCCTTCCAAGGGTCTTTGCCCCGTTAATGGTGGCGATTTTTAACATATCATAGGCAGACACACATCCGCCTCTTTCCTTTGTATGATATGCCTGCATCATATAAGCCGAGCGAAGGGCGTCAAGCGGATTGGAGCTGTCATTGGTCGCGGACCCGTCGCAGCCAAGGCTTATAAGTACGCCCGCTTCCTGCATAGCCTTGATATCAAGAATCGGGAAACCTCCCAGTACAGCCGGCGTAGGACAATGGGAAATCCCGGTTCCTGTTTCAGCCAGCAGCCTGTATTCTTCCGGCAGCACTTCCCAGTTATGGGCATACCAGACGTCTTTTCCTATAAAGCCGATATCCCTGCACCATTCCAGGGTGCGCTTTCCGTAGCGGGCCTTGATCCCTTCCGTCTCCCCTTCTCCTAAATGGGTGTGCATCCGCACGCCCATGCTTCTGGCTGCGGCCACGGTTTCAATAAATGTATCCGGCCTGCAGTTAATCGGCTGGCAGGGCGCCATAACGATCTGCTGCATGGAATAAGGATTGGGGTCATGGTAGAGACGGATAAGTCTTTCGCAATCTTTTAAAAATTCTTCAGTGGTCTCAAGCATATTATCTGGAATAGAGCTGCCCTCACTCCGGGGAAGAGTGTTGCTGCCCCTCCCTGCATGATAGCGGATTCCTAAAAGATTTGCCGCCTCCATCTGCCGGTCCACCGGATCCTTGCCGGTTTTCTTCGTATAGCAGTACTGGTGGTCAAAGGCGCAGGTGCAGCCGTGCTTGATTAAGTCGGCAAAAGCCGTAAGAGTGGAATAATAAATGACATCATTGTCAACGATCTGGAAGATCCGGTAGATCCGGTCGATCCAGTCCATGACCGTCAGGTTCGGATAATCGATGGTGATCAGATTCCTTACAAAGGTTTGAAAGAAGTGATGATGGGTGTTAATCAGTCCCGGGTATACAAACTTTCCTGTCCCGTCAATGACCTGTACGCCTTCTTCCTCAATCCCAGGGCCTATTGCTGTAATCTTAGGCCCTTCAATCAGGATATCGGAGTCTTTATACACATGGTCATTTTCATCGCAGGTTATAATAGCTTTGGCATTCTTTATCAAAAATTTTGAAGCCATGTTATCCCTCCATTTTCATTGCGGCACCATGCCGCCGTTTTAAATCGAGGTAATTATATATCCTATAGTAACTATAGGTTCAAGCTTGAAACGACAATTTATTAATTAAAAAAATTTATAATCATTTTGCATTTTTCTTATAAGCATACATATGGTTCTTATTTTCCGTCAAAAGCCCCGGCCGATTCTTTTAAATCCAGTTCTCCAAACAGGCTGTCAACCTCTGCCCTGTAATCTGCAAGGTGCTGGGACTTGCGGATCTTTTTGCCATGTTTTTCGGCTCCGTCAAACATCTGGATCATATAAGCCCACAATTCCTTCATCTTAAACAGGACATTGCGGTCCCCTGACATGATCTCTTCATATCCTTTGAGGACTTCGTCATGAAAAGATTTTAACTGCCTCTTATCCATCTTCTCCCCGTTCTTCATTTCCCCTGCCAGGCCAGGATTTGCCACCATTCCCCTTCCAAGCATGACACTGTTTATGGAAGGAAAGTCAGCAGTGAATTCCTTATAATCTTCTGCTGAAAACAGATTTCCGTTGTAACATAAGGGATTTCTGCTTAAAGAGACCGCCTTCTTCATTACTTCCCAATTAGGCTCATTCCTGTAAAAGTCCTTCTGGATCCGGGGATGGATGATCAGCTGCTCTAANNGGGCTGTCCTTTCCGATCCTGGTCTTTACGGAAATCTTCATGTCCAATGAGGAAAAAATCTGATCAAGGAATATATCAAGCAGCTCCGGTTCTCCAAGAAAGCCTGATCCCCTGCCCTTGGAAACCACCGTGGGAGAAGGGCAGCCAAGATTTAAATTCACCTCTTCATATCCAAACTGGTTTAATTCCTTTGCCGCCCATATAAAATTTTCCCCTTTATTAGTGAGAATCTGAGGAATAACATGCAATCCCACGTTATGCTCCGGCAGAAAATCATTTTTTTCCCTGGAGGTAAACTTTCGGTTCTGGGTGGGCACAATAAAAGGAGTAAAATACACATCTACCTGCTTAAAAAACTTGCGGTGAGCATTCCGGTAAACATAGCCGGTGATCCCTTCCATGGGGGCAAAATAATACTTCATATTTCAGTCTCCTTTTTCTGTTCTTTCTATATCGGTACATTTTACCACAACAAGCGACAAATTCATAGAAGGCCATTTACAGAATCTGCCAAAGAGTGTTATAATATAAGACAAAACGCTATTATTCTGGAGGATCGATCATGACACAATTAAAGAACTTAATACCTGCAGCCGCCAAGGCCCTTTTACTTGCCGTTCTTATCTCCACCACCTCCTCTTCCGTCACATGGGCAGAAGAAGAAACCGGGCCGGCCTTTGCACCTCCGGTAACCAAATCAATAACACCAGAGATCGGACCGGGCATGCGCGGCAGCTCTAACTTTATCGTAGTCCTGGACCCGGGACACGGCAAGACCGGCGGACATTATTCCGGCTGTCACTTTGATTATAACGGAATTACCTACTATGAAGATGAGATCACCATGAAGATCGCCACCTATACAAAACAGTATCTGGAGCAGTTTTCCAACTATACGGTTTATTTAACAAAAGACAGTGCGGAAATCACCGTCCCCCTGGATCAGCGGGCCGCTTTTGCCGCCTCCGTGCATGCGGACCTTTTTGTAAGCCAGCACGTAGACTCGGCATTGGGAAATGGTACGGTGAAAAATGCTTATGGAGCCAGCTCCATGGCACCCAGGACCGGCCGCTATAATAATGATATTGCCATCCAGTCCCAGGAAGCCGCCAATACCATTTTAAAGCAGTTAAACTCACTGGGGCTTAACAACCGGGGACTGANNACGGAAGCCAGGCCGATTACTATGCAATTCCCCGTTATTCCCAGATGTATGGAATCCGAGGTTTTATCATTGAGCACGGCTTTTTAAACCACACCAGCGACTTGACCCTGTTTCTGTCAACAGAGGAGCAGTATAAGGCACTGGGGGAGGCGGATGCAAAGGGAATCATGGAATATCTGCAAAAAGCTGGAAAATCAGCATTTGTCCAAACAGCCCAGACCACTCAGACAGCCCAGAATACCAATAACCAGAATGAAGGAACTGTTGCCCCACCCTCTGTCTCTGAAAGCAAAGGCCCTGGTATGAGCTAAACGCTGTCACTCAATACCCTGACAACAAAAGAGTAAAAATAAAGTCTATCCAAAAAACGCCAATGGCAATAATAACTCCCCTGCCCCTCATNNTTCCTGCAAAAATTCCATGCCTAAAAAAAATATAAAATTGCTGATATTACCGATAATAATCCCGCAAAATCCGAATATCATCATTATTAGAGAACCAATGACCCCGGCATATCAAGCAAAGAACGCCGTTAATAAAACGTTAAAAAACATAAAAAATCGAGATTTTTTCATGATTATTCGCCAAATCGTACATTTTCATCGTAAATTATTTTATTTTTTTGTTGAATATATATATCATCTGGTACTATAATGGAATCATCAAAGTATAAAACAGGAGGTATGAGTAATGGATGCAATTTATTTTGTATCAATGGGGTCTTTGTTGGGGATTATCTTTGCCTGGGTTATGTTCCTTCGTGTCAAAAAACAACCAGAGGGCACCTCGGAAATGGTCCGGATCTCTGAGGCTGTAAGAAAAGGGGCGAATGCCTACTTGAAACGCCAGTATTCAGGGGTCGCAATTTTTTTTATTGTTGTTTTTTGTATTTTACTTATTATGGCATTTAACGGTTTCCTAAGCTTTTTTACCCCGTTTGCATTTTTAACGGGTGGTTTTTTCTCAGGTCTATCCGGGTTCATAGGCATGCGTACAGCAACCATGGCTAACTGCAGGACTGCAGAAGGAGCTTCAAAAAGTTTGAATAAAGGACTCCAGGTAGCATTCTCAGCCGGTTCGGTTATGGGCTTTACGGTGGTTGGGCTTGGTCTTTTGGATCTTTCTNNCTTTCTATTTGGTATTTCATTTTAAACGCAGCCTTTCAACATCTTCCGGCAGACCAACGAATTGCTGAAATCACAGCGAATATGCTGACCTTTGGAATGGGCGCTTCCAGTATGGCCCTCTTCGCCAGGGTTGGCGGCGGTATCTTTACCAAAGCTGCCGATGTGGGGGCTGATCTTGTTGGTAAGGTAGAAGCCGGTATTCCCGAAGATGACCCACGTAATCCCGCCGTTATCGCTGATAATGTAGGGGATAATGTAGGGGACGTAGCCGGAATGGGCGCTGATCTCTATGAATCCTATGTAGGCTCCATTGTATCAACGGCAGCTCTTGCGGTCGCTGCAGGATACGGAATCAAGGGCGTGTCCATACCGATGCTCCTGGCAGCACTGGGTGTTATCGCCTCCATCATTGGAACCTTTTTTGTCAAGACAAAGGAAGGCGCCTCTCAGAAGAATCTTCTCAAGGCACTTAGAACCGGTACATATATCAGTGCGGCAATCATTATTATCGCAGCATTTTTTATAATAAAGCTGATGCTTCCAGATCATATGGGACTTTATGCTGCCGTTCTTTCAGGATTGATTGCAGGAGTTTTAATCGGAGCTATTACAGAATATTACACATCAGATACCTATAGCCCCACCAAAAAATTAGCCCAATCCAGTGAAACCGGAGCCGCAACAGTAATCATGAGCGGTTTATCCCTTGGCATGCTTTCTACTGTCGCACCGGTAGTAATTGTAAGCCTTTCTGTCCTTGTAAGTTACTATTGTTCCGGTGGTTCCAATGATTTTAATCTCGGACTTTACGGCATCGGTTTATCTGCAGTAGGAATGTTATCCACTTTAGGCATTACACTGGCTACGGATGCTTACGGACCAATCGCTGACAATGCCGGAGGCATTGCTGAGATGACACATATGGATGCTTCCGTAAGACAGAGAACAGACGCACTGGACTCTCTCGGCAATACCACTGCTGCTACAGGAAAAGGATTTGCTATCGGTTCCGCTGCCTTGACCGCCCTTGCACTGATTGCTTCCTATGTTGATAAAGTACATCAGATCCAACCGGATTTAAATCTGGATTTAACCATAACCAATCCGAAAGTACTGGTCGGTTTGTTAATTGGCGGTGTATTACCATTCTTATTTGCTGCTTTAACCATGGATGCCGTAGGCAAAGCCGCACAATCAATCGTACTGGAAGTCCGCCGTCAATTTAAGACCATAACCGGAATTATGGAAGGTACAGTGGAACCGGATTATGCTTCCTGCGTTGATATGTGTACGAAATCAGCGCAAAAACTGATGATCGCACCGGCCTTGATCGCCGTTGTCATTCCTATTGTTATTGGCTTGTTATTAGGGCCGGAAGGTGTTTCAGCTCTTCTTGCGGGTAACACCGTTACCGGTTTTGTACTTGCTGTCATGATGGCTAACTCCGGAGGCGCATGGGATAATGCAAAGAAGTATATTGAACAGGGTGCACATGGCGGAAAGGGAAGCAGCCAGCATAAAGCTGCTGTAGTAGGCGATACCGTAGGAGATCCGTTTAAGGATACTTCCGGTCCATCGATCAACATTCAGATAAAACTTACTTCCATGGTATCCATTGTATTTGCATCACTTGTTCTGACCTTCCATTTATTATAATAAAAAATACATACTTCGGCTGATTCGCAAAAAAACCTTCAAGCCCGGCAGATCATCTGCCGACAGCTTGAAGGTTTTATTTGCTGCCCAAATGGCCGCAATCTTATTCTTCAACAAACATGTCNNATCCCTATCACCTCCTTTAACTTCACTGTGCTTTCTTTATAGCATATTATACCATTTTTATCAATAGATTTGTTTCACATGTCCCATTTTTATTTATAGAAAATCTTCTCTCATGGGCGTAAAGATATCTACCAGTATTCCCTTTTCAAGGCAAACACAGCCATGGGTGATTCCATCCTGCTTTAAAAGGGTGTCTCCTGCCTCTACCACCTTCTTTTCATCACCTATGGTAAACTCAAACTTTCCGCTGGCAACATAGGTGATCTGGGTATGGGGGTGGTTGTGGAGGCTTCCTATTGCCCCCTTTTCAAACTGATTTTCCACGCACATCATACCATCACAGTATGCCAGAACCTTTCTGACAACGCCTTCTGAAGCCTGAACTCCTTCTATATCCTTATTAAATACCCACATCTGATTTTTCTCCGGCTTTTTCATCTTGTCTTCTCCTTGCTCCTTCCTTTCTATAAGCCTAACTCCAATTCTTCCACACCTCCGGCCGGTATCCAACCGTAGCCAGCTTTCCGTTTCTGACAATAGGAGTTTTCAGTACCTTCTGGTTCTCTAAGACCTTTTCATCTTTATCCTCACCGGCAATGTATTTAATAAGCGCCAGGGCATCCTGATCCTTACAATTTTCATCAAGCATAGCATCAAGTCCTCCTACTGCCTGCCTGACTCCATTGTACTCGCCTTTGCTCAGCCCCTTTTCTTTCATATCAATAAACTGGTATTTGATCCCACGTTCCTTAAAATAGCGCTCTGCTTTTTTGGTATCAAAACATTTTCCGGTTCCAAAAATTTGTATGTTCACGGGCCTTGTCCACCTTTCTGGTACGTTTCTTTTTGACAGGGCAATTATAACACAGGGAACCGTTGGTTTCAATAACCAAGGGTTCCCCATTTTCATCGTCTTATTTTACATACTGTTGTAATGTCTTTCTCACTGCACCGGGACCTTCTAACATTTCATAAAGCATTGCTTCAATCTTTCCGGAAAGACCTGCTTTAACCAAATCAGTTCCAAAAAGAAGAGGATTGGACAGGATCTCTTCAAGTCCTCCATTTCCATCAGGCTTTTCTCCCAGCCTGATTCCTTTTAACTGTTCTTTTAATTCTAAAAGCATAGGATCGCTGCTGATTTCCATGGGTTTTCCCTCATCATCCACACCCAGGAGATAACGAAGCCAGCCGGCAATTGCCAGCGGAATCGCAGTCAGAGTCTGGACATCTAAATGGTCATCTGCCAGATAAGCCTTTATGGTTTCTCCAAAGCGGATGGGGATCTTCTGGCTGGTATCGGTTGCAATTCTCTGTGGAGCATCCGGGATAAACGGATTAGGCAGACGGTATTCAATGACTTCCCTGATAAAATCTTCAGGGCTTAAGATTCCCGGATCCGTAACCACCGGAAGACCTTCCTTATAACCGATACGCTCCACAAGGGACGTTAAGTCCTCATCCCTCATCTCTGCGGCAATGCTGTTGTATCCCAGCAGGCAGCCGAACACCGCCAAAGCCGTGTGCAGGGGATTTAAGCAAGTGGTAACCTTCATCCGTTCTGTCTTGTTTACCGTATCCCTGTCCGTCAAGTATACCCCAGCCTTTTCAAGTGCCGGGCGTCCGTTTGGAAACCGGTCTTCCACCACTAAATACTGAGGGATCTCTGCATTGACAAAGGGGGCAATGTAAGTGTTTTTGCTGGTGATGATGGGTGCCATATCTTCGATCCCATCTTCTTCCAGTAATTTTTGCACCACCTCAGCAGGCCGTGGAGTGATCTTATCGATCATGGACCAAGGGAAGGAAACCTTATTTTCATCCTGAACCCAGGTAAGGAAACTCTCCGGAGCATAACCCTTTTCTGTCCACGCTCCTGCAATGGAAACAATGCTGTCCCTTAGCTTTTCTCCGTTATGGCTGCAATTATCCATGCTGACCAATGCTAAGGAAAAGCCTCCTGCAAGATACCGTTTAAGAAGAAGAGCTGTCACCACACTCATGGCATGGCTGGCTTTTTCCGGGCCTTCTTCCATGTCTTTTTCCACGACAGGAAAAAGCTCTCCACGGAAATTAGAAAGGGCATATCCCTTTTCGGTTATAGTAAAGCTCGCCATCTGAAGAGATGGATTCTCAAAAGCCTGTACCAGATATCCGAAATCCTTCTCATTGCCTACATCAGCCTTTACGCCCCTGGCAACGCTTGCTACTACCTCCCGGTCCATGGTTCCGTCCGGTTTTAAGCTGACCATCATGGTCATATTGTCAAAGGGGGTGTATATTTTATCAATGATATCATAATCAAAGGTGTCTGTCGCAATGATGCCGCTCTCCTCAAGACCATCGTTTAGCAGGCGCTGCTGCAGTACTGCAATGAATCCACGGAAAATATTCCCTGCCCCGAAATGGATCCATTTCGGCGACTTATCCGTGGTCGACCTCATTTTATCCCAGTCAAATTCCGGCAGCTTTACAGAAGCCTTTTCCCAGGCTTCGCGGTTTGTTAAACAGGACCGATTCAGTTTCATAAATCCATGCCTCCTATTTTTTATTTTTATGGGTTTTGTCAATGGCTTCCCAAAGACCTAACAGGTAATTTGCACCAATGGCCCGGTCATACAGGCCATATCCAGGACGTGCCTGTTCTCCCCAGATCATACGTCCGTGGTCCGGACGGATATATCCCTCAAAACCAGACTCATACAGAGCCTCTACAATGGCAAACATGTCTAAATCCCCGCAGGAAGAAAGATGAGCCGATTCATCAAAATCCTTTTCCGAAATATGGCGGACATTCCTGATGTGGGCAAAATGAATCCGCTTCCTATTTCCAAACTCCCGCATCATTGCCGGAAGGTCATTGCTTAAATCACTTCCCAGACTTCCGGTGCATAAGGTCAGCCCATTATAGGGATTGCTGTTTAAGTCAAGAAATGTCCGGATATTTTCCGCATTGGTAATGACCTTTGGAAGTCCATAAAGAGGCCATGGCGGATCATCTGGATGAATCGCCATTTTTATATCATATTTCTCCGCATATGGTACTACCGCATCCAGGAAATATTTCATATTGCCCCAATATTGCTCCCGTGTCATGGACTGGTAAAACTCAATGTCCTGGGCCATGGCATAAAGCCGCTCCGGCTCCCAGCCCGGCAGGGAGTATCCTCTGGCTTTTCCCTCCATGGCCTTTGCCATTTTTTCCGGATTCATCTGAAGCACCTCATCGTGGCGGTAAGCCATGACATAGCTTCCGTCTTCCGTCTGAAAAGCGAGATCACTCCGCGCCCAGTCCATCACAGGCATAAAATTATAGCAGAGGCATTTAACTCCTACCTGGCTTAAATGCTCCAGAGTTTTTATATAAGCATCAATATACTCATCCCTGGTTGAAAGGCCTTTCTTTATGTCCTCATGGATATTGACGCTTTCAATTACTTCCATCTCCAGACCGGCCTCATTGATCTCCTTTTTCAGGGCTTGTAAGGTCTCCAGGGGCCAGACCTGTCCCACTGGTACCTTGGGCAGGCAGGTGGCCACACCGGAAACTCCTGGTGTCTGGCGGATCTGGCCAAGGGTCACGCTGTCATCTCCAAAGGGAAACCAACGCATAATCATTTTCATGTTTGAATACCTCCGTTTCCTTACTCCTTATTCTTTTTAACGCAATTCTTTGTGACTATTAAGTCCTGATCTAAGTATATATCTAGTATACTAGTAGTTCAATCAGCATATTTCATAAATATCCACTATTTTTTTGTGTATTATGTATAAGTACATAATCGTTCTCAATCGCTCTGCCGGATCAACGCAAAAAGCGGTAATAAGAGATGGAGGATTTTCCTCTCTTATTACCGCTTTTATTAAGCATTATGAATCTTAAAGCTTATATTACAGAAAATACCCCGAATATTCTTTTCGCAAGGCTTCTTCATCAATTCTATATCTGGATAAATGCTTTTCCATCAGCTCTTTTGCCAAGCTTCCGTTCTTTGCGGCAATGGCTTCCACAATGGCCTGGTGGTCGGAAACTGTCTTCAAATCCTTTACAGCAATCAGAGACATGCTGCGTATCCTGTCAAAATGAATGGTAATGCTGTCCATAAGCTGATAAACCTGATCCTTGCCGGTTATGTGAAACAGCAGCCGGTGAAATTCATCATCCAGCTTAAGAAGCCGCTCAGGAGATCGGTTTTCCAGATAAAACTCCTGAAGCTTCACATTATCCTTCAGCTCCATGACCGCTTCTTCCCCAGCCGTCTTACAGGCCAGCTCCACAACCGCACATTCCAGGACATTGCGCATAAAAATCGCCTCTTCCACCAGCTTATAATCGATCAAAGCCACCGCGCTTCCCTTCTGGGGATAAATTTCCACGATTTTCACCTTTGACAGCTCAATTAAGGCTTCTCTCACCGGGGTCCGGGACAAATGCATTTCCGAGGATAATTCATTTTCGCTCAGCAGCTTTCCTGGAACCAGATCAAGATGTATGATATTGTCCTTTAACATCCTGAGTGCATATTCCCTTCCAGTCTCTTTGGAATACCGTTCTGTCAGCCGCATACCATGACCTCTTTTCTCAAATTCTGTTCATACATAGAATAAGCGAAATTAACATCAATGTCAAGCACTAGTATACAAGTACGTTATTCCCTGGAATCCCCGATCTACGGACGATCCTAATACCTCATTGGCAGGATTTCCAGATATTCCTTAACTGTGGCACCTGCCAGGAACATATCTATAATCTGCTTTCCTAACGGATTTAAATCGTCGGTGTAATATTTCATCAGCTCCTGTTTAAAGAATTCTGTCAAGATTTTTGCTCCGTCGTCGTATCCCTGGATGCCTACCTCCTGCTGGGTTTCCGGCCTTAAGAATGCTCTTCTGATGTACTGACCGTCAATTTTTAAGGAATCAAGGCCAAAGCCAAGAAGCGGACAGCGTGCTTCCACCAGATGCTCCGGTTTAAACTTGGCGCTGCCCCGGCGGGCAATGTACTCCCTGGCAACCCACTGTGGCATAAAGCTCACCTCATAAGCGCCTATATGCTGGTTAGGGATCAGGACATACCGGGTATTGGTTGAATTTAAAATCTGGTCAAGCAAAAGGTTGGCCTGAGTCACCATTTTACCGGTTGCAAAAGGCCAGTAAGAACCGACTCCTTCACTGGTCATTTCCAGGGAATCAATGATGCTTGGGTTATTGAATCCTCTTGGGGCCACAAGACGCCATAACCAGGCCAGTGCCGGAGGCAGTATGTGGAGAATACCAAGGATTCCGTATGTCGGATTTTCCTTCGTACATGCCGGAGTCCGCACGCCAAAGCTTCTGACATCCACTTCCACGGGAGTATCAATGGCTTTGGGAACCAGTCTTCTTGGCAAAATAACACGAGGGTTGGGACAAGGCTTTCCGTTTTGATCCAGGGTATGTTCCCAAACCAGACAGGTGGCACCAGGTACTGCCTGCATGTTTAAGAAGATAAGGGGTTCTTCCGGCTGGATCAGTATTTTTTCATATTGAGGAGAGGAACCATAGCATTTGATGTTGTCCAGGCGTAAAAACCAAGCGGATTCTGCATCCTTTACTACCAGCTTTTTGCTGTCATTCTGCATTTGGGGATGGCATAATGCCATGTCATCTGTTACCGGTATCAGTTCACAGGTTTCATTTAATACCAGATAGTTCTTTTCTCCTGTAACCGTATTTCTTCCTAATATGGCCCTGCCATCCATTTCCTTATGAATATCTTCGATCATTTCACTCTTTCCGCCTCCGGAGGCGCCTTCGTGCATGATGACGATCTCATTGTCATAAGGAGTTATCACTTTAACCGTTGATGCGTGCGCTGTTACCCAGCCTTCCTCTTCTCCTATATTAAGAAGAACTCCGTAGATGCCCTTTTTGGCACTAGGGCCGGGATATAAATTATAGGAATAAACTTCATGAATTCCATCCAGACGGTTATGAACCACGATCTGCTTTCCGTCAAAATGTGTATGCCTGAATGGGGGAGCCAGAAATACAACCGCTCTTGGCTTAAAGTCGGAAGAAATCTCGTCAATATTTAAAAATCCCTGCAAATCCGCAAGTCCGGCAGCGAAAAATCCGGCGTTTAAGGGTGCGATCAGGATTGAATCATATCCATATTCAAGTCCGCCTGACTTAAATGGGAAAAAAATCAGCTCCTGGTTCTTCAGCCAGTCAAAGGTCTCTGTTCTCAGTGTCTTAAAATCAGACTGATAAACCTCCTCGTATCTGNNTGGTTTATTATCAGCAATTAACAGACAATCAGGATCACGCCTTCTCATGTAATCGTCCGAATAATTGACTACGACTCCGTTTTTACACTTTGCAGCGGTTGCTTCCAATACCTTGCCTTTGCCTTCCACTTCATATTCAATGTAAAACTCGGTATTCTCAGAATTTCCCATTGCCAGCGTCAGCAAATCTTCCCTGGTCTTTGGAATGACGACACCTTTTGACTGAACCAATATATCCTTTACATACTCCGGTAAATTCATATCACGTAAACATTCCAGCATATTTTCCTCCGTTCCTGCGCAAGCCCTATGCACATCTGATGTCTGCGCCAAATATAAGTACGGCGCAAACCATGTAGTTAAAATGGTTTTCTTCAACCTTTGATTCCCAATTTTATTAAGTATTACATAGTTTCTATTTTAATATTCCATGCATGAGTTTGTTCTGTTTTTTCCCCAAAGCCTTTGAAAGACTCATGCCGAATACCTTCTGCGTATAACCGGGAAACTCCTACGATTTCCATTGTTTCAGTTTTTCCCTATAAACCAACCGCCTCCTTCCTTCGATATATATAAAGCCGATATCCATGAAATGGATATCGGCTTACTTACAACTTAGAATGATGATTCTACTTTGTGACGTCTTCCGGCGTTATTTAACTGTATAAAACTCCTCTAAATTCCTATCAACAGTTATGACAATGATCTTTTCACCTGTTTTAGTGCTGATATCGGAATGAGTGCTGATAACCGTCACATCCATGACATCTGTTAGTAATTTCTCCAGATATTCTCTCCCACCCTCAAACAGGGAAGTCCGGATTTTTTTAAGCAATTCAATACCCTGTGGACTTTCCGTAAGCTTTTTCTCAGACGGGCTTAAGAAACCTAATAACCTGACAATGATCATATCATTTAATACATAGGTACGGATCATCTTTGGACCCCTTCCCATATATTCAATTTCAAATTTACTGACAACTTCACTGATTTTAGCTTCCAGCTGACCTTTTGTCATATTGCATCACCTGTCAGATACAATATCATGAAAACCGGGTCATGTCAATGACTTTTTAATTAGCGAAATGCACCTGCTGACAGTGGTATTTTGTCAACACGGTAATTTTCAATCTGCCGGTAAATGCCGCGGGCCAGTTACACGCTCTAAAACATTTCATAGTGTACATCCTGGGAATCTGCATTTTTTTTGTGGTTTTTAGGTTTTATTTATGGTAAGATAAAATAAGTTGGTTTTTAAGTAACTTTTAACGATAACCAGAATTATAAAAGGAGAATAGAAATGCAACTCTGTATTGGCATTGCTCCGTGCAAAGTCTGAAACGGACGAAACTGCGCGGAGCGGATTAAATTCGTCCGTTGGACTTTGCACTTTCATTAAATCGTAGAGATTTTATTTGAAAAAGGAGCAAAGTCATGATAATAAATTTAAAAACAAATATTGGGGAACTTCGCACGTTCCTGATTTTATGGATTACACAGTCATTTTCGGCTCTGGGCAGTGCAATGACCAACTTTGCGCTTGTGATCTGGTCTTATCAACAGCAAGGATCGGCTCTTACCACCTCGTTATTGGCCATCTGTTCCTATGCCCCCTATGTCCTTTTGAGTATCTTTGCAGGGGCACTGAGTGACCGGTGGAACAAGAAAGCCACCATGCTGCTCAGTGACAGTTTTGCGGCACTTTGTACTGTTTCAGTGCTTATTCTGCTGACAACCGGTAAGCTCCAGATCTGGCATTTATATTTGATCAATACCTTGAATGGATTGATGAACACGGTACAGCAGCCGGCGTCGGATGTGTCCATCAGTCTGCTGGCCCCTAAAAAGCACTACCAGAAGGTCAGTGGGATGCGTTCCTTATCCAATTCCTTGATTACCGTACTGACGCCTATGCTCGCTACGTCCATGCTTGCTTTTGCAGGCATCCGGTTTGTCATCCTGTTTGATCTGATCACATTTGTAACAGCGTTCATTTCGCTGCTGTGCTTTGTCAAAATCCCCCAGGTCACAGATGGAAGCACCACGGTAAACGAGACGGTATTGCAGTCTGCCAAAAGCGGCTTGCGGTATTTAAGGGACAACCGGGGAATTCTGGATCTGATTCTGTTTTTGGCCGTAATTAATTTTACTGCCTCTATCTTCAATGCCGCCCTGCCCGCTATGATACTTTCACGAGCCGGCGGCGGAGAGCTGGCCCTTGGCATGGTCAACACCGTTACAGGAATAGCAACGATGTTTGGAAGCNNAGCATTCTGGTTTCTATCCTGCCCCCACCTAAAAGCCGGGTTCGTGTGATTTGTAATTGCCTGCTTTTTTCCATGAGCACCGAGAATTTTATCCTCGCTTTTGGAAAGAGTACTCCTATATGGTGTTTTGGTGCAATCCTGGGCTGGATTTTCATTCCTGTTATGAATGCCAATATGGATGTGCTTTTTCGCACAAAAATACCTATTGAGATGCAGGGCCGTGTCTATTCAGCAAGAAATACCTTACAATTTTTCACCATTCCCTTAGGATATCTATGCGGCGGTGTCTTAGTTGACCGGGTGTTTGAACCGTTTATGGCAGGGCAGCCGGCGGGCAGTCTGTGGACCGCACTGTTCGGAACAGAAAAAGGCTCCGGCGCTGCTTTGCTGTTTCTTGTTATCGGAATTTTGGGAGCATTATCATGTCTGCCCTTTAGGGCGGACAGAAATATCTGGAAACTTGAAAAATAAATTGTCCTTTTATCCAATTGGCTCAGTAATGCGCTCTTACAGTTTCTATGTACCTGTTATGCTGGCGTGAGCAGCAAATTAAACTAGGAGGTGTTTTAATGAATAAACCCAAAATAGCGTTTGTATGCGTCCATAATTCCTGCCGAAGCCAGATAGCCGAAGCACTTGGCAAGCACCTTGCCTCAGATACCTTTGAAAGCTATTCTGCCGGAACAAAGACCAAACCGCAAATCAACCAGGACGCAGTACGGCTTATGAATCGACTTTATGGAATTGATATGGAGCAAACCCAGCATAGCAAACTCGTATCTGAGATTCCTCCGGTAGATATTGTTGTAACGATGGGCTGCAATGTAAAGTGCCCGCTCCTGCCCTGTAAATATCGGGAAGATTGGGGACTTAACGATCCCAGCGGTATGGATGATACTGTATTTTTAGAAACTATAACCCTCATTCGGGTTAAAATTATAGCTCTTAGAGATCGTATCCAAAACGGAACTTTATAATAAAAGCTGGCAGGTGTCTTGGCACTTGCCGGCTATTTTGTTACATTCCGGGAATCAATTGAAACAGAAATTCTAAGGCGGTGATATCGTGACGAACGATAAATNNGCATTAATTAAACCTTATTTAGAAACTTTGATGGATAAATATGATGATTTGATTAAAAAGCTGAAAATTGATTGTAAGAAATGCAGCGGATTATGCTGTGTTGCTTTGTACTGCACAAAAACAGATGGTTTTCCTGCGAATAAAGAAGCTGGAACACCGTGTAAATATCTGGATACAGATTTTCGCTGTAAAATCCACTCCGGACTGGCTGACAAAAATTACAAAGGTTGTTTAGCCTATGACTGTTTCGGAGCCGGACAAAGAACGACTCAACTATATTTACCAGATGGAACATGGAAAACAAACTCTGAACAAGAGGATAAACTCTTTAAGATATTTATGATTGTATATCAGCTGCATCAGATGCTATGGTACCTGACTGAGGCATTTACTTTGACATCAGACGAACTTCTAAAACCAACGATTGAATTGCTTATCTCGGAGAATGAACAAATGGTGCAACAGTCCATGAATCATATAGCTATGCCGGATCTCTCAGAATACAGATTAAAAGTGAACAAAGTATTGAAACAGATAAGCACCGAAATTTCAGCAAATGCTTCATCAAATCAAATTCACGGTATAAACTATTTGGGGAAAAATTTCAAGAAAGCAAATCTTGACAGAAAGAATTTCAGTATGTCATTAATGATCGCTGCAGACTTTTCAGGATGCAGTTTAAGGAAGACTAACTTTTTAGGTGCTGACCTCCGTGACGCAAACATAAAAAATACTGATTTGAGTAAGAGCATTTTTTTAACACAAATGCAGCTTAATTCCGCAATAGGAAATTCGAATACAAAAATCCCCATAAATTTGTCCCGGCCAGCCACATGGGAAAAATGAGCGTTTATACCCGATTAGCAAAAATAGTCGAGAAGTTTCTCCCACTGTCAATGTAAGATAGGGAGCATAAGGTGGTGAAAAGATGGAAGAAAAAATCGAAGCTGTCCAGCGGATGCAGGATTATATTGCAGAACACTTATCAGAAAATATCACACTGACTGCTTTATCAAGCGTTTCCTATTATTCGCCGTGGTACTCCTATCGTCTGTTTTTGCAGCATACCAACATGACGCCAGCCGATTATGTCCGGCGCTTACGGCTCTCCAAGTCAGCAATCAAGCTGCGGGATGAATCTTGTAAAATTATAGATGCAGCTTTGGAGCTTGGATTCGGCAGCGTGGACGGCTATCAGCGGGCGTTCTTCCGTGAGTTTGGGTGCAATCCCAAGGAGTATGCGAAAAGCCCTGTTCCGCTCTATCTTTTCACACCTTATGGAGTCAAATATCGAGCACTCAGAAAGGAGAAGCAGATGGAAACTGTAAAAAGTGTATTTGTGCAGGTTATCGAAAAGCCGGNNGCTTATTGCGAGGAGGTTGGCTGTGATGTGTGGGGGCTTTTGCAAAGTATCAAATCCATTAGCGGTGAACCGGTTTGTATGTGGCTACCCGCAAAATTAATTGCTCCCGGTACCTCGGAGTATGTGCAGGGAGTTGAAGTGCCTGTGACTTATGATGGAGTTGTTCCCGATGGATTTGATGTTATTGTGCTTCCTGCTGTAAAATATCTGATGTTTAAAGGAGAGCCCTTTGCTGAGGAGGATTACTGTAAGGCCATTGAAGATGTGCAGACAGCAATCAGTAAATATGATCCAGCTGTCATTGATGCACAGTGGGATTCATCAAACCCTCGCATCCAGCTTGAGCCTATCGGCCTAAGAGGTTACATTGAACTTCTGCCAATCAAATGACAAAGAAGCACAAGATGGCTTAAATAAGCCGTCTTGTGCTTTTTTGTCATAAGCTGAGAATCGTTCCGTATACAGCAGGGCAATCGTTTTATATTTCTACCCCAAACTCCTCAAATGTCCTGATTAACTGATCTTCTAATTCCAGTTCCCCAGCAGTCGAAAAGTCCGCCAGCTGTTCCGTCCCAGATACCGCTCCCACAGGAAATACCTGAAAAGGCCTGTTTAAGAAATATGCCTGGGTCATGGAGTATACGGACACACCGTAATCCTCTGCTGCGCGGCATAATATTCCGTATAATCTTAAATTTCTTTCATTCATATAGGCTTCCTTCATTTTCTCAGGCATAGTACAGATGTTCCATGCCTGCATGACATCTTCCCTGGTCACCTCCCCCTCAGGAACGGGGACTCCTTCTTTCTTAAGCTTTGAAAAGAACCCATAGGCAGATGAGGAGAAAGGAACCATTGGAACCCGCCATTTCTCATGCCATCGGTACATTTCCATATCCATTATCACAATACTTTCATCATTGTTTAAATTTTTTCCCGGATTTACACAGGCACCGCTCCACTGGTTTGACACTGCGCAAAATCCCTTCAGTCCATGACTGGCTGCGTATTTTCTGGCCTCTTCAAGGCGTTTTCTTTTGAAATTCGAAGCACCATAATATCGGATCTTTCCCTCTTTTGCAAGCTCTTCCATTAGTTCCAGGATTTCACCTATGTCCTTATTTTCGTCATCCCTGTGCAGCCAATATAAGTCTATGTGATCCAAATCCAGGGTTTTCAGACTTTCATTCAAATCATGTACAACATCCGGCCGGTTCACCCTTGAGACATCCGGCGCAGAAAAATCATAGTGGCCTCCTTTTGTGGCAATCACCACATCATGGTAAGCCCTCCTCGACTTCAACCATGCGCCTATATACTGTTCACTGGAATTATTCATTCCGGGAATCCACTTACAGTATACATTTGCGGTATCGATAAAGCTCCCCCCTATGTCCCTAAACCTATCCAGCAGCTCAAATGACTGTCTGTAGTCCAGCTTTCCACCAAAATTTCCAGTACCCAGGCACATAGCGCTAAGTTCCAGTTCTGT
>DJBG01000204.1 GCA_002429965.1 Hungatella sp. UBA5982 | reverse complement strand
GATAATGAAGCTGCTGCTCCACGATCAGAAAATCAATGGGATTTTCTTTATTTGCCTCGTATTTCTGATAACTAAGAATCTCTTCCATCTGTTCAAGCTGAGACTTTGTAAGGCCTTGGCGGCAGATTTCCTCAATCATCGCCTGTTCCAGCACATTATGGGAAAAAACAGCCTGCCTGATCCGTTCGCTGTCGAGCAGCGTGACCTCGGTTCCCCTTTGGGGATAAACAACGATGTAACCTTCCTCTACAAGGCGGGAAAGCGCATCTCTCACCATCGTACGGCTGGCATTCATCTGACTGGACAAAATATTTTCGCTCAGCCGTTCTCCCGGCCTAATATCCAGATTCAATATCTGCATGCGCAGCTGATTATAGATGTCGCTCCTTTGGTCCCCTTTCCCTACTTCCACTTCCGTCACTTCTTTTGCCTCCCTATGAAAACAGTTGGTATTCTATTGCACACAAGCATTCACCCGGATTGCACATCAGTATCCCGCCAAATGCATATCAGTGCACGAAATACGCTTCTCTGTATTCATTCTTTATTGTTTACTTTGTAAAATATATCATATCCATTCTTTAAAATCAACCATTTTATTAGCATTTTCTACATTTTTTTTTTGCTATTTCGTAATCTTCTGATGTTTTCTACAAATAATAGCTGAATTTTTCCAGAAAATCCCTACACTAAGATTGCATACAAGTTGAAAAACAGCTAGTCTTTTCTAAAAAGAAAAAGAACCTCGCGCCATGACCGGGATCCGGTCATTTTACGAGGCCCCATTTTAAAGGATGGGTGAGAATTTGCAGTCTTGCTGCTATGTTTATACTTTCCGCCTAACACGGTTGATGCTTTCAAGGGCATTCTGAATAACTTTGCATATCAGTGATTGCATACTACTTTTATATCTATGGGGATTGGCTTTTTCCAATTCATCGCTGATGCACTCAGCCATACCGGACTTGCTGAACCTTAATGCACTGTCTTGCCGTGACAGGCTTTTCGTCCATCACATGCCTAAGAAGCTCATCGATTATTTCGTCAATCCGGTTATCCCTGTCCCACTTCGCATTAGCGGCAATCAGGGTAATCAATTCTTCAACTTTATCCATTGCCGTTACCGTCCATTTCCCTGCGATGCTGCAGATGAATGCCAATATGCCCGATTCCCAAAATAACCGTGAATGCCAAAAGCCAGACCACTTTCCCATATACTCCCAGAAGAAAAAATGCTGCAACAGGCAATGATGCACCAGCCACGGGAACACCGCAAAAACTGCTGTAAAAGTCAGCCAATGTCCTCTGGCTTCTGAAATATCTGATCCACCAGCCTTCATAAAGAGCCATTAATATCGCCGCGGCAGCAAGCCATAGGGACCATGGTGACCATTTGCGAAGATTAAGGTCAGAAAAAATAAGCGCGCCGCAGGTGACAAGAACCTGGCCTGCACGTTCAAGGATCAGAAGGACCTTATTCTCACTTTGAGAATCATACCCTTCCGGCTGATATTTTGTCCATATTAGATTAGGTATCATTAACATAAGTAAGAAAATCAGCCCTATATAGGAAAAGCCTAAATGCCCCATTGTTTCACCTGCCAAATCAATCCTAATTTCTAGTTATATTCCCTTTTCCAGTTTGCCGCGGTAATCCGCGATCCCGCCTATATCTGTAACAGAATAACCATTGGTCCGCAGGTAACGGCAGGCCTGTCTGCTGCGGGCTCCACTGCGGCAATAAACAAAAACCGGATTGTTTTTGTCAAGCTTATTGGAGTCCAGACGATCCAGAGGCAAATTTACACTTCCTGGAACATGGCCATTGGCATATTCCTGCACCGTACGTACATCCAGCAATACTGCATTGGATGTGTTGTTTGCCTGCTCAATTCCTGAAGCAAAATCCGAGCGGTTAGAAAAAAAGTTAAATATACTCATTTCAGCATCTCCTTCTCATTTAAGATCATTCTTATAACGATGTTTTCATTATAACGGTTATAAGGTAATATCTCAGTGATATTGTTACATAAATGAGAATTTCATCTCCCCAAGCGCTTCCCTACCCGATTATACTTGGATATCTATAAGAATTAAGATCAAAGGGTTAATAAGATCTGCATCACCATGGCCTCTCTTTTTCAAGCCATCCCAAAGATTCCCAGTAACGCACATCCGCAGGATTAAACTTAAACTTTTTATGCATAAACCTCATGGAATAAAATAAGGCTTTAACCTTCAAAGAGGGAGTTATGGGTCTTCTTTTTCCTTTAATTTTAGCCGAAAGTCTGTCAATTTCCTTTTGAAGCTTAGCCTTCCTTTCGTCAGCCACAGTATCCCAATCGCTTCCGTAGACGCTCCTTCCAAAAGTATAGATGCGTGAAATTCCCCAGAAGGTCATGCTGTCCTTTAAATCCCGGAGCGTTGACCTTGTTCCTGCGCCTGCCGCTGTAGAGATGAGAAGGACCTGCTTGTGAAACATTTCCTTTCTGGGCTGATGAGCCATCCATTGATATCCAAAATGGTCAAGAAATGCTTTTACCTGCCCCGGAACATGATAGACGTAGACAGGTGCAGTAAAAATCAGCATATCCGCTTCAAGCATGGATTCCAAAATCGGTTTCAAATAGCCATAATCCGGACAATTCCTATAATCTGTAAAGCAGTTCCAACAGCCTGCGCAAAAATTAGGCATATCTTTGGGCAGAAAAAATTCCCTTACAGAATCTTTTTCCGACAGATTCTGTATAAACCGCTGTGCAATGTTGTAAGTGCTGGATTTTAACTTTCGCTGTGTTGCGTAGATCACGGTAATTTTCATGATTGAACCCTCCTATAAAAGAATCCATGTGAAAGAAAAAAGCGGTCTAAAAAAAATCCCTGGTCAGCCACACAGGGAATCTTATGCGGAGCTAAATTTGTTTCAGATAATATTATAACAGATAATTATAAAAATTCTCCACATAATAATAATATTTTTATCTATTTTTTATACCAGCAAACCCTTCCGCCGGTTACAAGCCGATGTTACGACTGAATTACTTGACGTATCCAATCCTAAATATTATCATATAACCGTAAGGTTGAACGAATGATAAGCTCCATCTTCCAAACATGAAAGGAATCAAGTGGGTCAACAAAAAGGTTCATGCGCCAATGGGAGTATAGGATCACAAGAGCTAATTTACTAACTAGTTTACAAGAAGAAGGGAGTTAAATAAAATATGCTAAAAATTGCATTATGCGATGACAGCCGCTGCGCGATTAATCAATACGCGGAATTAATTTCCCAAATTGCAGAGAAGCATCAGATAAAGATCCAACTTTCCAGTTATCTTAGCGGAGAATCCCTGCTTTTCCATTATTCTGAAGCGCCTGAACAAACAGATATTATATTTTTAGATATCATGATGGGTAAAACAGACGGGATGGAGACGGCCCGGAAGCTACGGGATTGCGACTGCAAGGCCCAGATCGTCTTTTTAACCAGTTATGAGGATTATGTATATGAGGCGTTTGATGTGAATGCTCTCCAATATCTGCTAAAGGAAAACACAAGTATAGAAAAGCTAGAGGAAGTTTTCCTAAAAGCAGCAGAGTTTGCTTCGAAGAAAGAAGATGAATTATTCATTTTCGATTTTGATTGCAAAACCAGCGCGATTCCTGTCCATCAGATCTCTTATTTTGAAATTTGGCAAAGAATTGTAACGGTTCATTATAATGACGGGAAATCAGCGAAGTTCTATGACAGCATGGAGCACATAGAAAAAAAGCTTTCCGGAAAGGACTTTGTGCGGTCCCATCGTTCTTACCTGGTTCACCTACCCTACATCGTGACATTTAAGCAGCAGACCATTCTGTTAAAAACCGGAGAAACAGTTCCGGTAGGAGTTACTTATGTTCAATCCTTGAAAAGGGCATTTTCAGATTATATTTCACGTTTTCATGTTTATAATTCCAAAAGTTTAAATTAGAAAAGGAGAAGCTATGATCTATATTGTAATCCCGGTAGTTCTCCTGTACTACTATTCTTTTATATTTTACTACCGCAAGCTTTTTCCAGTACAGAAGAGACGGCCTATTCAAGTCATGATAGTTCTGGCAATCATTGCCGCAGCGTATAACTTCCTAAACCCAACGGATATACGATGGCTAAGGCTTCCGATACTCATGGTCACCATGACCGTAGGGCTTCGCTTTTCTACTGGAATGGACTGGCTTCAGGCCGCCTACGGCGGAAGCGGCTCTGTATTAGGCGCTTATTGCGGCCGCGGCATATTTGCAGTAGCCTGCGCGTTTATTTTACGTAACTATGATTCTTCTAATGTAGAGACTTACAATGCAAGCACCGTTTTGGTCCTTCCCTTGGTGCTTATATTCTTTACAATCCTGTATAAGACCATCCTATCCGATGACAAGATCAAGCTCTTTTTATATAACCGCAATCAGCTTAAATTTGTGGTCACATATGAAATTGCAGCCGCGGCCAATTTGGCTGTCATAAATTCCGGACGTGATTTATTTCCTTTAAATATATTATTTTCAGACAATATATTGTCTCCATACGGCATATGGTATGTAAAGGTGGGTTTAGGAGCTTATTCCCTCACCCTTGGCATGCTCATCTACGCTACTTACCAGTCTATCAAGAGTACTGAACTGCTGGAATACCGATGGAGAATGGAAATGCTGGAAGAACAATATGACAGGCAAGTGAGACACTATATATCTTACCAAAATTACACGGAAAGCTTCCGGGCATTCAAGCATGATTTTAGATCCATGATGGTATCATTGAAATCATTGATCCAGGTAAATGAAAACGAAAAAGCGCTTAAGCTGATTGATGACATGTTTGACGAGATGCAAAATAAAGTAATGGTCCACGAAAAATATTCCGACAGTGTTGTTCTGGACGCCATGCTTCAGGATCTTGTTAATATCTGCGCGGAAAATAGAATCCATTTTTCATCAAGCGTAATCGCTCCCTACAACACCGGGATGTCAGTAATTGATGCGATCCGTATTTTCTCAAATTTTGCTAACAATGCAGTAGAAGCATGCCAGAAGGTTCCGGCTTCAGAGCGGTTTATTGAAATCATCAGTACCAACGAACAGCAGTGGGTCACGCTTCAGGTGGTCAATTCCTTTGACGGAAAGATGCACATACAAAACGGAAAATTTTATACAACAAAATCAGAGAAACAAAGTCACGGACTTGGGCTTAAAATTGTTGAGCAAATTGCGGAGAGTTTAGGCGGATTTGTTATATATAAAGCGGATTCTGAAAGCAGGACCTTCCTGGTCAGGGTCCATATACCCAAATTAAGCGGAAACCAGACCAACTGAACCATGGATTGCAGGATATGGATACTGTATCAATTTGTTTTAACATCAAAAAGGAAAATAATAATCGGGGCAAGCCGCTTTATGACGTCTTGTCCCGATTTACAGTCCTCGTCTTACATCCGTTCCTTCTTTTTGCATTTTTTGCATGCATACATTCTCCGGTCTGCTTCCTGCAGAAGATCCGCCGTACTATATCCAGAACCGGAGTTAAAGGACAAAATGCCGTGGCTGAATGACAGTGCATAAGGCTTTGAAGTTGTGCTCTCCAGTTTTTTCAGTTCACTGGACATCCTTACAATAATTTTTTCAGCCGTATTCTCCATACATTTCTTAAAGATGATGAAAAATTCGTCACCTCCATACCGGCAGACAACATCCGAACTGCGAATGGAGTTCAAAATCACCTTCGCAATGTTCTTAATGACATAATCACCCTCATCGTGTCCGAAGGTATCATTGATAGCCTTTAATCCGTCAATGTCAATAAAAGCCAGACAGCTTGTTGCGTCGCTGTATAACAAGGTTTTTTCCAGCTCCTTCAGCCCTGCTTCCCGGTTATAAGCGCCTGTCATGGTATCAGTCGATGCCGTCTGCTGCAGGCGGTGCTCTCTGGTTTTCCAATCGCTGACATCCTCTATCACATACAGGTACAGAACCTGACCATTGGTCAGCAAGCATCTGTTTGACATAATCCGGTACCATGTGTTATTGCGGTCATCATAAACTTCACGGAAAACCGGAAAGTTATCCAGTTTGCCAAGCTCTGCGATCAGAGTCAACAGGACATTGTTCTGCGCCTGCTGGAAATATATATATTCAATGTCTCCCAGCATCTGCTTTGCAGGTCGATTGGAATATACCACATGGCCGCTGAAATCCACCTCTAACACTAAAATGTGGAGAAGATCAAGCGCCTGGAGGATCTGGTGATAACGCCAGCTGCTGNNTTGTTTTCTCTTATCGAGGCATCCGCCACCCAGTCAATCAGCCCGTTAAACATATCATACAGTTCTCCGGCAGATTCAAGCTTGCTGACCACATATCCTTCTTTAAGTTGTTTCCCGCTCTGGGTTAAAACAGAGAGCTGGGAGTGCAGCTGCTTAAGGGGGCCTGACAGATAATTGTCCCGGGCTGGAAGCGGCCCTTTCAGCATTCCTTCCGATAAGTCAATCGCCAGATGATTCATCTCATTTATATTTTGAATCAATTGGTTGGCTTGTCCAATAAGCTTCTGCCATTCCGGCGCAGTGGCAGCTGCGTCCATCGCATCGCATCGCTTGCCGGACAGCAGTTTCTCAAATAAATCCTGCATTGCCATTAGCATCTTATGGTCTTCCTGGTTCATACCCAGCCTCCTTATCACTACTCTTCCCCCGTTCCCAAAGCAGCACGATGCAAAACCTCAACACCAAAATCCTTCGGCTTTCTTTGTCACAGTATCATAAGGTTTATCTATCTTTAAGGGCAAATCACTATGTATCTTATTTATGTATCTTATTATGGTTAAACTTCAGATTATACTTCCTGTCACGTCACCTAAGGCTCTCAGCTATGAACCGGCAGGTCCTGTCTCCCGTGGACCAGCAATCAATCTCTCTGACGCTGAACTGCGATCCACTGTAGACTTCCAGAATCCCTGCAATAAAACCCTCATCATAATCACATACCGTTTTTCCGGTAATAGGAAGTCCGGAACAATCCAGATNNTCAGAGTAAATGAAAGGAGATCCATATCCACTCTTTCAAGACGCAGTATACCGATTTTCAGCTCCTTCAGCTTATTCGTTAAGTTAGCTATGAAGAAATCAAAGTCACCCGATAAATCCAGTACATTTTTTGCCAGTTCCTTGCCGGCCAGGTGCCCGGCAGTCCAATACAGGCGGCTGGCAGTCTCCTCGTCGTATTCGCGGGCCAAAACATCCTTTAAGGTATATTGCAGCAGACGGTAAACGAGCACCGGCACATCAGATCCTAAATGCTTTCTTCCCTCATCAATGTTTCCAAGGCATTCCCAGGTGAACTGGGACGGTTTGCTTTCATGATGCATAAAAACTCCTCCTTAAAATGTCTACTAAAAAATGCTTACCAGCAATCACCCAAATATGCACCAGACTTACGAGCCGATAATATCACGAAGCCACACTGGTTCTTCACAGGCGTCTTGGGTATAAGATACATAGCTATTTACCAGCCTGCAACAGGTATGGTGACCCATACAATTCATGTGAGAAATGTATACTTTATTTTATAATACAACAATTTTTTTATAATCATAATCAATATGCTTTAAATCGCCTTTTTGATGTCCTCAATAAAATGTTTGAATAAGGATTGCCATACAATAAAAAGAAACCCATTTTTAACGTAAGTTAAAAATGGGTTTCTTTTGTTAAAGCGGGTGATGGGAATCGAA
>DJBG01000015.1 GCA_002429965.1 Hungatella sp. UBA5982 | reverse complement strand
TAGGACATATCGATTTTCATGGCTGTGCCTCCTCTTGTCATACTCTTATACAATTCTTTCAATGATCATGAATTCTGATACCAGATGCCGCAGGAGCCTTCCGGGGACACCATACAGGGACCGATTGCGTGAAGCGGGGTACAAACTGTCTTAAACAGCGGGCATTCCGTCGGATTGATCCGACCAAGTATCACATCCGTACACTTACAGCCATTTGGCATATCCTCCTCAAGCTCTTCTTCCCCGCTTCCGTCATCATAGGCACCGTATTCTTCCTTAAGCCTTAAAGCGGATTTTTCTATGGTTCCGATTCCCCGCCAGAAACCATCCGCAGCTTCAAAATACTCCTTAATAAGAGCGGCCGCCTTCTGGTTTCCCTCCTCTGTCACAGCACTGGCATACATATTTTTCACTTCATGGCGCTGCTTCTTTAGCTGGTTCATGATCTCGTATATGGCGGCCAGGATATGCTCCCCTTCAAAGCCTGCTATTACAAAGGGCTTCCGGTACCTGGCTGCCAGCTCCCGGTATGCTCCGCTTCCTGTGATCACGCTGACATGTCCTGGGCTTAGAAACCCATCAATGCTCTTTTCTTTTTCACAGAGAAAGGAAAGAGCCGGCATAATGGTCTTTATGGAAGTCAGGAGCTTTAGATTTTCAAGCTTTTTCTGCCGGATTTCCTCAAGAAGCAAGGCATAAACAGGAGCCGTGGTTTCAAACCCCACTGCAGCAAAGATGTACTGGATCTCTCTGTTTTGCTCCGCTTCTGCCACTGCCATAAGGGGAGAATACAGGATCTTTACCTTTCCTCCTGCTGCCCTTGCCTCTGTAAGTGTCATCCTGCTTCCTTTGACCTTCATCATATCTCCAAAGGTAAGCACGCAATGGTTCTCCTTTCGGGCGTATTCCGTCAGCTTATCGATATAAGCAGGAGAGGTAACGCAGACCGGACAGCCTGGCCCGGAAATCAGCTGGATCTTCGGAGAGATCATGGAGCGGATTCCGTTTTTAAAGATGCTGGACGTATGGGTCCCGCATACCTCCATGATCTTTACCGGCCTGCCGTCATAATTTTTCAATTCACTGATCACCTGGTCAATCATATTCTACTGCTCCTCCTGAAGCTGGGAAAATATAGTGAGGATTTCCTCAGCTACGTCTTCCTTTAAGACATCAATGACACAACCGGCATGTATGAGAACATAGTCTCCGATTTTGGCATCCACCAGCTTAAAATTGGCATCGGTGATATTGTCCATAATGTTGACCTTTGCATAATCACCTTTTATCTGAATTATTTTTCCCGGTACTGCAACACACATGACATCCTGTCCTTTCCAAATCCATAATCCCGGATTTTAAATATTTATTTCCCAGGTAAGCCTGGCCTAAGCTCACGCCTCCATCGTTTGGAGGAACAGCCTGATTCAAATAGACGTTAAATCCTTTTTCCCTTAAAAGCCTGACCGTATGTCCTGCCAGCAGGGCATTCTGAAATACGCCGCCGCTTAAGGCTGCGGCATTGCTTGAGTATTTGCTCCTCAGCCTTTCGCAGATTGCTGCGACCGCTTGTGCCAGGGCAAGATGAAAGCCGAGTGCAAGGGAGCCTGTCTCCTCCTTATTTCTCATGCTGCAAAGAGCCTTAAAGACCGGCCGGGGATCTAATTCCAGGATACCCTCCCTTTCATTTATGCCAAAACAGATGTCAGTCGGCTTTACTGCCTTTCTTTCTGCAAGCACTGCCTCTTTTTCCAGCAATATGGCACATTCTCCTTCATAACGGTTCTCATGCCCGATATTTAAAACAGACGCGGCCGCATCAAATAAACGCCCCATGCTGGAAGTCAGGACCGTGTTGACATTATGCTCCAGCGCGGCCTTTATCACACCGATTCTTTCATCCCGGATATAAGCTTCAAGGCCTGCGTGAAGCAAATAGCAGGCAGCCGTTTTCCTGGCATCCCTCATAGAACCGTCTCCTCCCAGAATGGGAAACATGCTTACATGGGCTGCCCGTATGAAATCACGTTCTTCACAGACCAGAAATTCTCCGCCCCATATGTTCCCATCTGTTCCATAGCCGGTCCCGTCAAAAGCAACTCCGATTACAGGCCCTTTTAAATCATGCTCGGCCAGGACCGATGCAATATGAGCATGATGGTGCTGTACCTTAAGGACAGGGAATCCTAAGGCTTCTGCAAAACGAGCCGAGTGGTAGTTTGGATGAAGATCACAGACTGCCAGCCCTGGGACCAATTGAAACAGCCTGGTCAGGTCCGCATAGGATCTTTGATACTCCTCCATAACCGCGTCTTCTTCTAAATCCCCGAAATACTGGGATACCACTGCGCTTCCCTTTTGGCAGAGACAGAACGCGGCCTTTAAATCTCCGCCCGCCGCAANNCTCTTTAAACCCCCCCCCCGCCGCAAAGATCCCGGTGTTTGTCCAGTCTTCCCCTCTTCCCTCTTCTTTAGAAAGAAAAACAGGATAAGGGACATATCCCCTGCTTCTTCGGATCATCTGGGGCTTTCCCTCTATAATCTTTGCAACATAATCATCCACAGAGCGGACGATCCTTCTTTCATTATATAATACCCCGTTTAAATAAGGTGATGAGAGGGCCAGCATGGGGCCATCCTCCCGGATAATAGGCTGTCCGGAACTATTGGCGCTTGTCATGATAAGAGGCCCCAGTTTTTCAGTCAGCATATGCTGAAGGGGAGTGTAAGGCAGAAAAGAGCCGCAATAAATACTTCCATTCCCCGTAGAAGGCGCCATAGAATCCTGTTTCATGGCAAGCAGTACGATTGGTCTTGCCTTTGATTCCAGCAATGTTTCTTCTTCTTCAGAGACCACACAGTACTTTCTTATTTCAGAAATTACCGGAAACATGACCGCAAAAGGCTTTTCCTCCCTGCCCTTTAATTTACGAAGCCGTTTTACGGTGTCTTCGAGAAAAGGGGAACAAACCATATGATAGCCCCCAATTCCCTTAACCGCAACGATCCCTCCTTGTGACAGCACTTCTATCGTCTTTTCAAACGCTTCTTTTTCCAGCAGTCCGCCATGGTCATCTTCCTTATCCTGATAGATCAGGTAAGGGCCACAGTCATTGCATGAAATGGTCTNNAAGTCCGGTTTCTGTCATAAGGCAGATCTTCGATGATGGTATATCTGGGGCCGCAGGACATGCAGCTGGTAAAGGGATTCTGATATCTTCTGTCCGATGCATCAGAAAGCTCTCTCATGCATTCCGGACAAACCGGCAGATCAGGCGGAATCACTAATATTTCCACACTGGACCCGCTCTCTACAATGACAAAATCTTCAAGCTCCATGAAAGGAAGTTCTTCGGCTTCCATCCTTATGATTTCATAGCCGCCCTTCTTATTTTCCTTAAGATCAGAGAAAAACCGGCCAAGAACCTCCTTTTCGGATTGTGCCACGATCTCAACGTAGCCGCCTACATTGCGGACCGTTCCTTTTATCCCATATTGTTTGGCTGTACGATAAACAAGGGGCCGGAATCCAACCCCTTGCACAATGCCGTAAACCTTTATTTTTTCTGTTATGACCTTGCTTTTTCCATGATCCATTCTACTACCTTTTCGTAACCTTCTTCCGTCTTTCCGGATACCTTAATCACCGGCGCCGTTTGATTCAAAGCCCGGACCCCTTTCATAAAAAAGTCCTCATCAAAATCAATATATGGCAAAAGATCACATTTATTCAACAAAATCAAGTCGGCTTTTTCAAATGCCAGAGGATATTTATACGGCTTATCACTGCCCTCTGTTACGGTTGAAACCAGCATCTTGACATGTTCACCGATCATGAATTCGGCGGGGCATACCAGATTGCCGATATTCTCAATAAACAAAATCCCGTCACTGATTTTCAGTTCTTCCACCGCATCTCCGATTAAGGGAGAATCCAGATGGCAGGCTCCGCCCGTATTGATCTGAATGGCCTTTACCCCAAGGGACTGGAGGGTTTTCGTGTCAAAATCCGCCTCAATATCCCCTTCGATCACATAAGAGGTCACATCCGTCAGACGTTTGATAATCTGTATCAGGGAAGTGGTCTTTCCAGCTCCTGGCGCTCCCATGACATTGATGGCATAAATACCGTTGTTTGTTAATGACACATTGATCTGTGCTGCAACCTGGTCATTCCTGTCGTAGACAGACTGCATGATTTCTATTTCCTTATTCTCAGACATCGTTACCTCCATATCTAAATTTCAATCGACTTGATATAAAACTCCTGCCCGATGTTTGTAGGACGGCCTTCTCCTTTACAGTAAGGACATTCAAAAGTAAAGGGCTTTCGGACAAAAAATTTTCCGCAGGCGCTGCACTGAAGCTCAGGCGCTACCCGTTTCATATGAAGCTTCGCGTTTTCACAGGGAGTTCCCTCCGCGATCAAATCAAAATAAAGTTCAATGGAACTGGCTACATAACCGCAGGTATCCCCCACCACCAGATTGATGGCCTTTACTTCTTCTGCGTGGTATTTCTCAGCATATTCTCCGGCAATTTCTATGATTCGCCGGGTGATTGGGTATTCATGCATTTCACAAATTCATCCCTTACATTTCCGTATGATGGCTCGGTGTACTGGTTTTCCATCCTAAGACATTTCTTCGGACATACTTCACTGCAATAACCGCATTGGATACACTTAAGCCTTTCAATGCTCCACAGGGTTTTCGATTTATCTGTTTGAATGGCTCCTGTGGGACACTTTCTTTCACACATCCCGCAGAATATACATTCCTCCACCGATATCCCGATCTTTCCTCTGGTGCGTTCATATGTTTCCTTTCGCTTAACCGGATATGGAACCGTATAGGGACCATGAATCAGGTTCTTTATAAGCGTTTTTGACATCCTTAATATAGACATACTATCCTCAATTCCGCTGTTCTTCCCAGCAATAACATTTCATGGACCGGGGGTATTACCGCTCGGTACAGCTGATGCATGGATCAATGGTAAGGATCAGGATCGGCACATCGGCAAGAGAACAGTTCTTTAAAGTCTCAAGCAAAGCCGGGACGTTGGCAAAGGTAGGGGTACGGACCCTGACTCTGTCAAGGAATTTTGTTCCGTTTGCTTTAGTATACTAAAGGACCTCTCCTCTCGGCTGCTCCAGACGGGTAAAATGCTCTCCTTTTGGATTTCCTGTTACTTTTCTTTTTATCTCTCCATCGGGCATGATGGCAATGCATTGCCTGATAATATCAATGGACTGGAACAATTCCCCGATCCTGACCTTGGTTCTGGCATAGCAGTCTCCGCCCTGATTGGTAATCGGCTTAAAATCCAGTTTATCATAAGCCGCATATCCCTGAGATCTTATATCCATTTCAATCCCGCTGGCCCTTGCCATGGGACCCACTGTTCCCAGATCGAAAGCCGCCTGCTTTGACAGCACGCCAACTCCTTTTGTGCGGAGCTTTACTGTGGAATCGTTTAAGAATACGGCGGCAGCCTCTTTTAAATCCTTTTCCATGCCGGTCAATACATTCCGAATCCTGCTTAATGTCTCAGGAGAGATATCCTTTTTCACACCGCCGATGTCGCACACGGAAAATATAACTCTGCCTCCGGTGGTTTCTTCAAAAATATCCAGAACCTGCTCCCTTAATTTCCAGGATTGCATGAACAGACTTTCAAATCCAAAGGCATCGGCCAGAAGGCCCAGCCATAAAAGATGGCTGTGCAGACGGGACAGCTCGGCCCATATGGTCCGCAGGAATTTTGCCCGCTCCGGGATCTCCACCTCCATAATGCTTTCTATTGACATACAGTAGCCCATACCATGCATAAAGGAACAGATACCGCAGATCCGCTCCGCAACATAGACATACTGCTGATAATCTTTCTTTTCTACCAGTTTTTCCAGTCCTCTGTGAATGTATCCGATTCTTGGGATCGCCTCAACAACCCTTTCATCCTCCAGAACCAGATCCAGATGGATCGGCTCCGGAAGCACCGGATGCTGAGGACCAAAAGGAACAATTGTCCTGTTTCCCATAAGTAGCCTCCATTCTGACGCGAAATGGCATCATTTCCCTAATCGTTCATGTGAAACGGTGTTTTAACCGGAATCTTATACAGTGTATCGTTAAAGTCCGGCGTAATCCCAGTGATCTTTACTCCGAATAGCTCCTTTATCTCATTTTCATACAGGAAGGAATAAGGGTAAATAATACTGATGCTTGGCAG
>DJBG01000068.1 GCA_002429965.1 Hungatella sp. UBA5982 | reverse complement strand
AAACCCTGACTTTGATAAATGTTCTTTATAAAGGACCAGGTCCTTTTTCTTATTGGCAGCTACCTTCCGCAGCACCATGGATTTTCCCATATCGTCAAGAACCTGGGGATTTGAAATGGCAAGCTCTTCAAATACCCGGTAGGCAAGACGTTTAAAGCTTACAATATCAATATTCATGACCCCGTGGTTTGGATGAAGGGAAACGATCTCCTTCTGGGTCTGCATGGTAAACTGTTCCGGTACAATGGCGAAGTACCGGGTATCCGGCTGTTCTATGGACTGACGTATCAATTCCGTATAAAGGCGGTAGGTCTTGCCGGAACCGGAGCCGCCCAATATCAATTGAAGGGACATAGCTTTTCGCCTCCTTTCCTCTCTTGTGCCCTTGTTTTCTGGGCATAAAGGTATACCNNTTCTCTGCGGAAACCAAAACTCGTGTTCGTTTATCATCTTAACACAGATTTCCTCCTCCAACAATGAAATCTTAGGTATGAAACCCCCGGATCCGTTCATACATTATAACAAAACTGTACGGAGGGCTTTTTTTATGAGCTCGAAAACAAAAATTGTAGTTTTACGAATGAAAGAAATTATCTATACCGCAATATTCGTTGGCCTTGGAATCCTACTCATCACTTTGTTTTTAGTCATGTTCCGCCCGAAGAAGGATACTGTCCCGACTTCCGGCGATCCTGTGCGCTATGTTCCGGGAGTGTATTCCTCTGTCATTACGCTGAACAGCCAGGATATCAATGTAGAAGTCTTGGTTGACTCCAAAAAAATCACTTCCGTTAGCCTGGTTCCCTTAAGCGAGGCCGTCACTACCATGTATCCACTGATGCAGCCCGCCATGGAAAATCTGTCACAGCAGATTATTAAGAACCAGTCCACAAAGAACGTTTCTTATTCTGCCGAAACCCGCTATACCTCGGGCGTGCTTCTAAAAGCCGTGGATCAGGCCATCACAAAGGCGCAGATAACTGAATAAGGCCGGGGATTGTATTTTTCCATTTTAGACAGTATAATGGAAAAAAAGAATACATAATTACATGAATGAGGAAACACCCTGCGGGTATACCTCTGTGCCCGGTAAGGGTGGGCAGAAAAGAGGAAATGGAAATGAACCAGAATGTGGACACAACAGATGCACTTAAGCAAAATCAGATTACAGAGGGAGTGATTTGGAAGCAGCTTCTTCTGTTTTTCTTTCCCATTTTATTCGGAACTTTTTTTCAGCAGCTTTATAATACCGCCGATGCCGTCATTGTGGGGCGGTTTGTCGGAAAGGAAGCGCTGGCAGCCGTTGGAGGCCCTACAGGACCCCTTATCAATCTTTTGATCGGGTTCTTCATAGGGCTTTCTTCCGGTGCCGGAGTCATCATTTCCCAGTTTTTCGGAGCCAGGCAGGCGGAACGGGTGAGCCAGGCGGTCCACACCGCAATCGCCTTCTCCACCATATGCGGCGCAATCCTGATGGTCGTGGGCATCTTGACAGCGCCTTATGCCTTAATAGCCATGGGAACGCCTGATGAGATTTTACATTACGCAGTCCTGTACATACGGATCTATTTTGTGGGAGTGATCCCGAATCTTGTTTATAATATGGGTGCAGGAATCCTACGGGCCATCGGGGATTCCAAACGCCCTCTTTATTTTTTGATTGCAAGCTGCTTCACCAATATCATCCTGGATATCATATTCGTGGTCTACTGGCACATGGGCGTCATGGGCGCAGCTCTTGCCACCATAATTTCCCAGCTGGTCAGCGCCGTTCTTGTGATCCTGGTTTTAATTAGGACAAAGGAAGCTTACCATCTGATGCCAAAAGCCATTCGGATCGACCGGGACATGCTGTTGCGCATTATTAGGATCGGATTTCCTACCGGGCTGCAATCCGTTATGTACTCCTCTTCCAACGTCATCATCCAGTCCAGTGTCAATACGCTGGGAACCGACACCATTGCTGCATGGACAGCCTATGGAAAGATAGACAGCGTGTTCTGGATGATTATCAGCGCCTTCGGAATTTCCATCACTACCTTTGTGGGGCAGAACTACGGAGCCGGAAAAAAAGACCGGGTCTACAAGGGAATACGGGTCTGCATGGCTATGAGTTTTACTGCGGCCATTGCTCTCAGCGTTCTCCTTTATGCCTTTGGAAATTACGTTTACCTGTTGTTTACCACTGATGCTGCCGTAATTGAAAAAGGAACGGAAATACTCCGTTACCTTGCTCCCACATTTTTCACCTACGTANNTGCTGGATTCCCATGATACTCACTAGCCTTGGGGTCTGTGCGCTCCGTGTTATCTGGATCTGCGTGGCAGTTCCCCTGCGTCCCACCATTGAGACCATGATTTTCAGCTACCCATTGACCTGGGCCACCACCTCGTTACTGTTTATCATATATTTTAACTGGTTCGGAAAACTGAGGAGAAAAAGGTTCCCCGCTCTTTTTAAAAAATAACTTATAAAACCTGTCATGCGAGACTTTTTCTGCATTATTTTTAAGAAAAAAAAGTCTCGCTTACGTTTTAAGGGACTGCCGGTATCATTCCATGGGAGCCCTGTAAAAAGTCCCGTAAAACTGCTGGGTTTTAAACATGTTTACGATCACATGCTCATCCACCTCATGAAGCAGCTCTACAATGTCGGCTACTTCATAGGAAGACACTACGGTATGAAGAAGGTACATTTTCTTCTTGCTGTAGCCTCCCACCGCATCCACGCAGGAAATTCCATGATGGAAGGCCTCTACGTATTTATTGGCAAGCTTTGGCCCCTNNTGTGATGAAAGGTTGAGATAACCTTCGTCCCTACAAACTGGAACAAAATGGAATATCCTGCGTAATCCCACCCGAAAATCACTCCGAAAATACAAAGCAGCAGCACATTTCCTATGAAAACCTGGGACCAGATGGAATTGCCCGTCTTATTGGAAACATACAGGGCGATGAAATCCGTTCCCCCGCTGGAAGCATTGCCCCGTAGAGCAAGAACAATGCCGAACCCATAGAGGACACCGCCGTAAATAACATTTAAAAGCCTGTCATCAAATATAGGTGAAAAATTGAATATCCTTAAAAACGCACTGGCCAGAAAAACCTGCATCAAGGAAAAAAAAGTAAACCGTTTGCTGATATTCCTGCTGCAGGCCCATGCAACCGGAATATTCAAAGCGATCATGCCCAGGGAAGTGGAAATATTAAACCCATACAGGGACGTCACCCTGTCAACTAAAATTGCAATACCCGTAAATCCTCCTGACAGAAGACCTGCCGGCTTTATAAATGCCTGGATAACATAGGTCTGTAAAAGTGCGGAGACTACAACGGCCATGGTCGTCATCGCATTGCGGACGCGCTTATCTCTCCTATGTTTCTTCCACATAAAATTCCTCCTCATCATTACATGATATTATATGTAAATCCTTCACTTGTATCAATTTTTTAAAATTAATAGAGGATTGCCCTTCCCCCACAGAAGGCAATCCCCCGTCACGATCTAGAACCGTCACATTATTCAGTTTCTGCTACCTGGCATCCCCATGCCAAAATCACGCACACAAAAAACCCCTTTGTGCTTCTCACATGGACGATAATACCATCTATTGCTTAAAAAGTCAACGTTTTTAGTACATTTTACTAAAAATCTTTTTGTAAGAAAGGACCATTCTCATATCTTTTCATACAAGATCAGGTCGAAAGTCCCTGACTTACGTACAGAATTTATAAAACATAATTTCATGGAAAATGCACATACTTACTTTATTACCGCCCGCACTATGGACATAAAGGTATTCCTGCAAGGTATTCCTTATTGCAGTATTTGCCGCTATTTTATTTGCAAGGAGATAATCGCCATGGAATTTACCAACAGCCTTTCCAATAACATGAACCATTTAAACACAAAGATTGATGTAGCAGGAAACTTTGACATCGTCTACCGGACCTTTTATATCGGGGAACAGGAAGCCTGTCTTTACTTCATTGAAGGATTTACTCAGAGTGATGCGTGGCAGAAGATCCTTGACAACATATTATCCATTAAGGCGGAGGATATGCCGCCGGATGCCCATGAATTTTCCAAAAGGTATCTCCCTTATGGCCAGGTGGGTCTTGTAAAAGACGATGAAACCATGATCATGCAGCTTTTGACCGGAGTATCCTGCCTGTTTATTAACGGTTACGACAAATGCCTGACAGTGGACTGCCGCAGTTATCCCGCCAGAAGCGTTTCAGAGCCTGAAAAAGACAAGGTTCTCAGAGGGTCAAGAGATGGATTTGTAGAAACCCTGGTCTTTAATACGGCTCTTATCCGCCGCAGGATCCGTGATCCCAAGTTTACGGTAGAAGTCATGAATGCCGGGGAAAGCTCTCATACGGATATCGCCATCTGCTATTTCAAGGGCCGGCATGATGAAAAGCTTCTCGCCATGATCAAGGACCGGATCAACAAGCTTAAGGTAGATGCCCTTACCATGAACCAGGAAAGTCTTGCAGAGTGTCTTTATCCCCATAAATGGTTCAACCCTTTCCCCAAATTCAAATATTCCGAGCGGCCGGATACTGCCGCAGCTTCCATACTGGAAGGGAACATCGTTATCCTGGTGGACAACTCTCCCTCTGCCATGATTTTGCCGTCCTCTGTCTTTGATATCATTGAAGAAGCCGATGACTATTATTTTCCGCCTGTGACCGGGACCTATCTGCGCCTGTCCCGCCTGGTTATTTCCATTCTGACCCTGTATTTAACGCCTTTGTGGCTGCTTTTCATGCAAAATCCGGAAATGATCCCCTCCTGGCTGAAATTCATCCGCCTGTCTGAAGACCCACAGGTTCCCCTGTTTTTCCAGCTCATGATCCTGGAATTTGCCATTGACGGACTAAGGCTTGCGGCAGTCAACACTCCCAGTATGCTGACCACACCTCTCAGTGTGATCGCCGGTATTGTACTGGGTGAATATTCCGTAAAATCCGGCTGGTTTAACAGTGAGACCATGCTTTACATGGCCTTTGTTACCATTGCCAACTATTCCCAGTCAAGCTTTGAGCTGGGCTATGCCTTTAAATTCATGCGTATGATCATGCTGATCACTACCGCATTGTTGAACTTCTGGGGATTTGTGGCAGGCGTGGCACTTTCCATATTTGCTATTGTTTTTAACAAAACCATTGCAGGAAAAAGTTATATCTATCCCTTAATTCCCTTCCACTTATCAGAGTTAAAGAAGCGGTTCTTCCGGGGAAGGCTTCCTCATAAGCAGAAATAACCGGATAATAAGAGTGTAGAATTAATGACACAAGACTTATCTNNATATTGGATATTGTGAAATGGTGTGATATTCTGGGAAAAATATAAAGAAAGTATTTCTGTAGCGACAGGTACGTTATGTCATTTATAAAAATCAATCAACTCTTCTATTGATATAAAATCATATATCGACTTTTAAAACAGAACAAAACAGAAGAGGTCAGGACGAATCATCTGGATACATATATATTGTAGAATAACTGGATTTCTGTAATAGAAAGGACTGAAAAATCCATGGAAAATGACATGAGCTGGTTGGAAAGAGCTGTAACCGAGTCCATCTGAGGAAGACAATGCTTCATGGAAACTTTGGCTATGAGAAAAAGAGAAGGACCACTGGAGGGATACTATAAACAAGATGTTCCTGGCTGTTGAGGAGAGGATATAATACAATTCATTGGATTAAGGAGGCATAGCATGGCAAATGAATCGGTGAAGGCTGGAGTTAAAGTTACCCGCGAGGCTGCGTATATAGGAGATTTTAAGTTTAACTTTCAGGGAAATCTCATTGAGAAATATATTGAGATGAAAGACGCCGGCAAACTAGACAAGTATGAAAAAGAAGTCATGGAGCTAATGGCCAAACATTATGCATTTTATGGGCAGTTCCAGGAAGAAAATGCATATATAACAAGGGGATCGATTCTACGGTGCAGCGGAGGAAATAAAATGAATACCTTCGATATCCTGAATGATCATG
>DJBG01000152.1:2511-4861 GCA_002429965.1 Hungatella sp. UBA5982 | reverse complement strand
GAAACATTCCGGGCCGTGTTTGGCGCTGATCCCTATGACAGCGGAGATATTTATATAAACGAAAAAAAAGTAAACATAAAATCACCCAAACATGGCATCCGCTGCGGGATGGCTTTCCTAACAGAAGACCGCAAAGGACAGGGACTTGTTCTTTCTCAATCAGTCCGGACAAACCTGATCTTAAGTAATATGAGAAACTGTACGAAAGGGTTGTTCTTTAATGAGAAACAGATCGATCAACTGGCGGAAGAAAATATCAGCGACTTAAAAATAAAAACTCCCACTGCCGATGAGGTGGTGGGACAGTTATCAGGCGGCAATCAGCAAAAGGTGGTTATTGGAAAATGGATCAATACAAACGCAGATATCTATATTTTTGATGAGCCGACCAGAGGAATTGACGTAGGTGCTAAAGTCGAGGTTTACAACATCATGAATCGTTTGGTTAAAGCGGGAAAATGTGTTATCATGATTTCTTCCGAATTACCGGAAATCATAGGAATGAGTGACCGGGTGATTGTCATGAGGGAAGGAAAAATCATGGGAGAACTTTCGAGAAAAACAGATGATTTAAATCAGGAGATTATCATGAAAGCTGCTTGGGGAGGTGAAATTCGATGAAAAAGAAAAAAATGAAAGATATTTTAGGAAAGGTGGCCCCTTTGCTTGCCTTAGTTCTATTGTTCATTGTATTATCTTTGGCAACAGACAAATTTTTTACAATCAATAATATGATGAATATTCTAAGGCAAACGGCTGTTAACGGTCTGATCTCCGCAGCCATGCTGGTAGTGCTTATTACGGCAGGCATCGACTTGTCTGTCGGTGCGAATGCAATTCTGTGCGCATGTATGATGGGTATGTTAAAAACAACCTTTGGCATTTCAAACTCACTGGTACTTATCCTGGTCTGTATTATAACCGGTGTTTTCATCGGCTTCCTAAACGGCATATTGCTCACAAAAATGCATCTTCCCCATCCTTTTGTTTCAACCCTGGGTATGAAAAATGTACTCTGCGGCCTGGCACTGCTGGTTGTCTCAACAAAAACAATCTCCGGCTTTCCGGATGCCGTAACATTTTTAGGTTCCAGCAACTTATTAAAAGTATCCGGCGGATTCTCAGGAATTCCTTTATGCTTTATAATTTTGATATTGATCTATATCGTATATCATTTCTTTTTAAATAAAACGGCTCTTGGAAGAATGATTTACTGCGTAGGCGGCAATCCAGAAGCTGCCCGCCTTTCCGGCATCAATTCCGATAATATACTAATATTTGTTTACAGCTTATCCGGATTTATGTGCGCCATTGCCGGACTCGTTATTGTGGGACGTTCCGCAGTCGCCAATCCTTCTGCCGCAATTTCCCCATATGATACGGATGCCATTGCAGCATGCATTATTGGCGGTGCTTCCTTTATGGGCGGAAAAGGAACCATCTGGGGAACTCTGATCGGCGCCCTGATGATTTCTACCATCCGAAATGGTTTAACACTTTTAAATACTTCAAGCTCAGTACAGTATATTGTTATAGGTCTGGTAATAATCGCCGCCGTATTTATTGATGTAACAAGGACACGTATGGAAGCAAAAGCAAAACGGCTTGCAGCTAAATAAAAGACAACTTTAAAATAAGCATGAAAGGCGCTATGGGATTCCATATCTCTTTCATGCTTATTTTAATATTATTTATATCTCTGCCGTCACAGCTTTCACGATCTCATCCAGGCATGCTTCCAGCTCCTGATTGCAGAATCGCCTATGTATTCCGCATCTAACGAGATTTTCTTCTTTAAAATCCTCTTCATCCGCCAGAAATCTTCTGCAAAGCTCCTTATACTTAGGTGTCTTCTGTCCCCTTTCCCGTTTAATCGCTCTTAAGAGCCGGTCTCCATCCTCAACCACAACATAAATAGGAAACAGCCTGTCCTCTCCAAAATAAGCCCTTGTCTCTTCATATGATTCCAGGGTTCCGATCATCAGATATCCACTCTTCCCAGCTAAATCGATCTGACCGTCATCAACAGTAAAATAACTCCATGGCCCATAGACTGTTTCATACGTCCTCTCTTCAATAAGCCTGTTCTCTTTCCTGAATTCCTCCAGCTTATCTCTGGTAGTAAAATAATATTCCACCCCATCCCTTTCCCCATCCCGAATCGGCCTGGTGGTATATAAAACAACTTTCTTTAATTGGGGAAGCCTCTTTAAAAGTCTTTTATAAATCGTATCTTTTCCGGAAGCGCTCTTTCCCATTACATAGAATATTTTGCCCATATTATCTGCTCCATCTTTTATCCTGTCTTTTAATCTGTCTTTTAATCTATTTTTAATCTATCTTTTAATCT
>DJBG01000152.1:0-2498 GCA_002429965.1 Hungatella sp. UBA5982 | reverse complement strand
TCCATCCGACTCTGTTACATCAACCACATAGATTTCCCTGGAATCTTCATCCTCCATCCCCTGTACCGCAAGGCCTAGCTCCTTATATTTCATGATCAGACCAATGGATTCCTTATTTAAAACTTCTCCCGGCACAACGATGGGAATTCCCGGCGGATACACATAAACAAATTCTGCCGATACCATACCCTCTCCGTCGGGAATTGCTACCCTGCGCCTGGATTCATCCATTGCCTGCGCAATAGTCATCCGGCATTCCGGCGTTCTTTCCAGTTCCTGAAATAGGGGGTTTTCACCTTCAAAGTCTTTATCTGTGGAAAGACCGGAATCTATATGAAGCAGGGCATTGCAAAGCCGATTTAGACCTTCCTGAGTATCAGCCAGAGTCGTTATTGCAGTCACATAGTCTGAACCGCACATTTCCATCTCCAGATGATATTCCTTTCTTAGCCTGTCGTCCAGCCAGGCTCCCGATTTTCCCGTGCCCCTTGTGGAAATAACTATTTTAGAACGGTCCATGTCATAGATTCCATACATTCCCTTCTCCTGATCCGTAAGAAGCCTAAGGTGTTTCAAACCGGACAAAACCTTTCGTACCTCATCTATTTTACAGGAAAAGAGCTTCATCTGTTCCAGCCCCTCCCCGGCCATATAGCGTATACAGCCCTCGATTCCCGCCATCAGCACGTAGGATGGGCTGCTGGACTGATACATGTGTACATAGCGGTCCAACCTCCCCATATCCACATATCCTTCCCTTACATGCATGACAGACGTCTGTGTAAAGGAAGGAAGGGTCTTATGAAGGCTCTGAATCACCACATCCGCACCAACCTCTAATGCAGAAACCGGAAATCCTCCCCTTCTCCCAAATGAANNGTGGGCTCCATGTGCTTCATCCACAATAAGAGGCAGACGAAACCTATGAACAACCTTTGCAATGGCCTTAATATCAGATACAATTCCATCATAGGTTGGGGATACCACAAAAACCGCCTCTATCTCTGGATGATTCATCAACATTTCTTCTATTTTTTCCGGAAGTAATCCACCTTGAATACCAAATGACTGTATTATTTGTGGATAAATATATTCCGCTCTTAACTGATTGAGGAAAACTCCATGAAACGCTGGCTTATGGCAGTTCCTGCTCATAAGAATGGTTCCGCCCCTTGATACGGTCCCGCTTATGGCGCTAAGTATTCCGCTGCTGCTGCCATTGATAAGATAATAAGTCCTGCAGCTCCCGTAAATCCTAGAAGCCCATTCCATGGACTCCTTTAAAATTCCTTCCGGATGGTGCAAATTATCAAAGCCGTCTATCTCCGTAATATCTATAGAAAAAGGATTTGGAAAATCAACGGCAAAAGATCCTTTATACTGCCTTTTATGACCCGGCATATGAAAGGGGTAAATATCCGATTTCCCATATTCCATTAACTTTTTTAATAAATTCGGTGTATCATTCATAGTATGAACCTCCTTTCGTCTATATAAACCACTGTCCCATTTCCCTGTTCTTTTTGCATAATCCTTTATAAATCGACCCTTTTAGTATAGCATCCTTATCCTCTCTTTACAATTTTTTCTCATAGCGCTATAATATAATTTTGGAAATAAAAAAGGAGATGGTTATTATGAGATTAATCGAATTTAAAATGGAGCGACCGGGCCTGGTAAAAGCCGGAGATGAAGTTCAGATCATAGAGCGGGAAGGAACCAGCAGCTACAGCTATATCATTGACCCTGCTGTGGCCATGTCCGGCTGCTATGTGGGACGGGACCGGATTAAATCCGATCATGGGATTGTAAAAGAGATAAAACACAATGACCGCGGGTATTATGTGATTGTGGAATTCGATGAATGATCCTCTTTAATCATTGCAAAATAAAAAGCCCTGAAACATTTCTGTTTCAAGGCTTGTCCTGAGACACCGGGGACTCGAACCCCGGACAACTTGATTAAAAGTCAAGTGCTCTACCACCTGAGCTAGTATCCCATATGCCCAAAGCCGGAATCGAACCAGCGACACGAGGATTTTCAGTCCTCTGCTCTACCAACTGAGCTACCAGGCCAAGAGGCCGCAATTATAGCAGCGTTTGCGGCGGATAAACAATCCCGCGCCTGATTCAGCCCTTGGACGAGATCCGCTGCGCGTGATCCCGCTCCAGCGCCAGGCGCGACTCGCGTCGGCCCTTGGCTTCCTCGAAGCGGCGCAGTTCATCCGGCGTCGACGGTTCCAGCGGCGGAATCGCCGCCGGCTTCTTGTCGTCGCCCACAGCCACCATCGTGAAGAAGCAGCTGTTCACATGGCGCACCACCTTGCTGCGGATGTCTTCGGCGATCACCTTGATCCCGATTTCCATCGAGCTGCGCCCGGTGTAGTTCACGGCGGCCAGGAAGGTCACCAGCTCGCCCACGTGGATCGGCTGGCGGAAGGTCACCTGGTCGACGCTCATCGTCACCACGTAGCGGCCGGCGTAACGGCTGGCGCAGG
>DJBG01000010.1 GCA_002429965.1 Hungatella sp. UBA5982 | reverse complement strand
CTGGTTTTTGCTCTGTATCCAGTTGGAATTTGTCTACTTCTTCCCGCAGGGTATTGGCCTGGGCGCTCATTTCTTCGCTGGAGGCTGAATTTTCCTCAGCAGTTGCTGCATTTGCCTGTATAACCGCCGATACCTGTTCCAATCCTATGCGGATCTGCTCAATGGAAGAAGCCTGCTCGGAAGCCGACAGATTGATCTTATTGACGATATCATTGATAAAGCCGGTGGTTTTATCAATATCCTCCAGGATCTGCGCGGTTTTCTGAGTGATCTCAGTGCCTTCCTGAACCGCGTGTACGGAATTTTGTATCAGCTCTGCGGTCTGTTTTGCAGCCTCTGCGGATTTGGCGGCAAGATTGCGTACTTCGTCAGCTACCACGGAGAAACCCTTTCCTGCAGTACCTGCCCGGGCGGCTTCAATGGCGGCATTGAGAGAGAGGATATTGGTCTGGAACGCAATGTCCTCAATGACCTTAGTTATATTGGTAATCTGATCGGAAAAGGTGCCGATATTGTCCATTGCTTTTGTAAGCTGCTTCATATGAGCGCCGCCGTTTTTAACGTTATGGCTGGTCTGGCCTACATACTCGGTTGCTTTTATAACATTTTTTGAATTCTCCGCAGCTTGTTCTGTGATGCTTACAATGGAGGAGGACAGCTCTTCTACGGAAGCGGCCTGTTCCGTGGAACCGGCTGCCAGCTGCTGTGCTCCGGCAGATACCTGTTCTGTTCCTGTATTTACCTGCTGTGCGGCGGCATCAATCATGGTGAGGGTATGGTTTAAAGAGGAGACTGTTTTTATAATTGCTTTTTTGATGGCCTCAAAGTCTCCGACATAGTCCAGATCCATGGAAAACCGCATATCTCCCTGGGAAAGAAGGTTTAACTTTTCCGTAATGTCGCGGATGTAGGAAGTAATGGCAGCGTTTGTATTTCTGATATTTTCAGCCATGCTTCCAAGCTCATCCCTGCTTACATATGTAACCCGGGCCTGTAAATTTCCTTTTGACATTTCTTTGTAAACAAGATCAATTTCCCTCACAGGATCCAAAATGGATTTTCTGATGATCATGGTAATGAAGAGGGTAAACAGAAGTGAAATCAGCAGGGATAGGGAAAGGGAGAACCATGCTGACTTTGTGAAGGCTTGCGCTTCCAGCTTTTGGGAAGTAGCAAACTGAAGCTGGATATCAGAAAAGTTTGACAGAATTTCTCCGGCCTGATCAATGGCAGGTGAATAATTGGTTTTATAGGATTCGTAGGCCTTGCTGCTGTTTCCTTTGGAGGAAGCATTAAGCAGCCCTGAAATCTCTTCTCTGGCAGCCTTTGTCTTTGATAACAGATCTCTTATCTGTGCGATATCGTTATCTCTTGCGCTGGAAGACTGGTTGCCTGCAAAAGCCTCCAACGCGCCGGAAACGCTTTCTTCCTGTTCCTGGGCCTTAGCCAGGCTATCCTGAACGGCCTGTACATCATCGTCTAGAATTGCCTGTAAAAGATATTTTTGCGCTGAGGCCAGACTGGATCTCATGGTCCATGTACTGTTTGTGTTTGGTACGGTATAGCGGTAATAGCGTTCGACCTGGAATCCCAGATTTTTCGTGTTTCGTGCAGATAGGGCGGTGGATGCTATGATTATCAGCAGCATTACGCCAAAACCTAGAATCAGCTTTTTGCCAATAGATAAGTTTTTTATAAGAGAGCCTTTCTCTTTGCCGGAATCTTCGGCATTTGTATTCTGTTTTTTCATCTTATCGTTCCTTTCCCGATTTTTTTATCTGAATGTGTTCAGGCTGTAAAATGCTTTAAGTCCTATGTTATATATCGGAAATGTTCCGCTAATCATAAGAATTCACCTGTTATTTTTTTAACTGTACAGACTGCCTGGAGTATTATCTGTTTAAGAGGAATGAATCCGGAAGAGGATAGAAGGAAAGAAAGCCTCCGGCTTTTGTGCCGGAGGCTTTCTGGTTTTATTTTGTAGATGAATTATAATTTGCGATGGCTGCATTCACTTTTTCGGCCAGGAAATTAACCGCCTGCTCAGGAGTGTAGGTGCCGTCATAGGTCTTTTCCATTGCTTCGTTAAAGAGCTTTCTGGACTCGGTTGCTACTCCGGATAATACGCCTGCGGTGTATCCGTTGACAGGGGTAGCCTTTAACTGGTTAATGGCTGTGGTAAAGTTGGGATTCTGGGCAATAAAATCCTTCATGGCAGGAGTTTCATAAGCCTCCGGGTTAACTGCGAAGTATCCGGTGGACATGCTCCAGGTGGCCTGGGATTCCGGTGCGGTGGTAAATTCGATGAACTTCCAGGCAGCGTTCTTTCTCGCCTCGTCCTTATTGTCCATCATCCACAGGGAGGCGCCTCCGATGATTACGCCGCCATCGGCAGCTGCTGCATCGATCTTTGGAAGATATCCGGTACCGATTTCAAAATCGCTGCTGGCCGTAGCATTTTTAAGAATAGCCGTGGATTCAATGATCATGGCAGTCTGACCGGAGAAGAATGCGGTCTGGGTATCAGCGGTGGTGCTGCCGTAGTTAGCCGCATAACCGGAATCCATGAGCTTTTTCCAGGTTTCAAAAATCTTAAGTCCTGCTCCGTTGTTTAAGAAATCCACTTCGGTAGCCGGCGCTTTACGCCCGTTTTCATTGTTTGCATAAAACTTTCCCTGTCCTGCAATCTGCTGTTCAAAGAACTAGCCGTAAATGGCCTGGGCGTAGCCCACAGGAGCTGCTTTGCTTTCCACGATTTTCTTGGAGAATTCCAGAACCTCGTCAAATGTCTTGGGAGGGGTGTTAGGGTCTAAGCCGGCAGCTTTAAAAACGTCCTTGTTGTAGTACAGCATTGGAGTGGAAACGTTAAACGGCATGGACATCTGTTTTCCGTCTACCGTATAGTAGCTGGTGATGATGTTCATAACGGTAGAAGGATCAAAGTTTGTGGAAGCAAACATATCCTGCACCGGTATGGCATAACCGCTGTCGGTCATAAACTTTGTACCGATGTCGTACATCTGGCATACATCCGGCATGTTGCCGCTTTGCATTGCTGCTTTCAGCTTGGTGATCAGGTCGTCATAGGTTCCCTGATATTCACTTTTTAATTCAATCTCATTCTGGGATTCGTTAAAGGCCTTAACAAGAGCTTCGGTTGCCTCCCCGTTTACGCCGCCCATGGCATGCCAGAGGGTGATGACTGTTTTTCCCCCCTCTGCGGTCGCTTTTGAGTCAGCCGCTGCTTTTGTTGTACTGGCTTCTGTGGAACCTGCCGCTGTGGTTCCCCCGGAAGTGGAAGCACCTCCTCCGCATGCGGCAAGAGTCATGGACATGACCGCGGCCATAATTGCCGCGAGAAATCTTTTTCTTCTTTTCATAAATATCCTCCTTTAATTATATGGTTTTATCTATATACAGCCCCTTTGGGTCCGCATAAAATACTTATCCTTTTACGGAGCCTGAAGTAAGTCCGGAAATCAGCTGTTTCTGCCCTAATATGAATGCCAGGATCGAGGGAACCAGGATGATCATGGAACCGGCCATGACCGGACGGAAATCTGTGGATTCCGCACCCTGAAGCATTCCAAGACCGATCTGGACGGTCCGCATGTTTACCGAATCCGTCACAAGAAGAGGCCATAAATAGTGATTCCAGCTTTGAAGGAATATGTAGATCCCCAGTGCGCCCATGGAGGGCTTTACAAGAGGGAGGGCAATGAAGCAGAAGAAACGGAAGTTGCTGCAGCCGTCAATATCCGCCGCCTCCTTTATCTCCATCGGAAGCTGGAGAAAAGCCTGTCTCATGTTAAACACTGCAAATGCGGAAGCTACGTTTGGAAGGATCAAGGCTGTATATGTGTTCTTAAGACCCAGATCCAAGATGATTAAATAGTTTGCAATGATGATAGCCTGGCTGGGAATCATCATGGTTGCGAGCATCAGCAAAAACAAAACGTTCCGTCCGCGGAATTTCATCATGGAAAAGGCATAGGCCGCCAAAGCTCCGGTAACAATCTGTCCAAAAGTAACGGTACCGGACACGATCAGGGAGTTTTTGATAAAGGTAAAAAACGGGGCCAGCTGCAGGGCTTTTATGTAATTGTCCGGGATTAGCTGCCTCGGCCAGAAGCCGCCGGAAAATACCTCCTTCATGGTCATCATGCTGACGTTAAAGCAATAGACAACAGGTGAAATGATGATGACTGCAAAAAGGATATTTAAAGCATAAAGCAAATATTTAACCAGTTTGTTTTTCATCAGTAAGTCACCTTCTTTTCCAGTTTAAATTGAAGCAAGGTCAGAATCATCAGGATTAAGAATAAGACGATGGATTCTGCGCAGGCCATGCCGAACCGGCTGTTTATAAAGGCCTCCTGATAGATCTGGTATACAATGACGTTGGTACTTCCGGAAGGCCCGCCCTGGGTCATCATCTTAACCTGAGCGTAAGCCTGAAGGGCATTGATGACATTGATGATTAAAAGGAAAAACAGGGTAGGAGATATGCAGGGGATGGTGATATGCCTGTGCTTGGCATAAAATCCGGCTCCTTCAATAGCTGCACATTCATACAGGTCTAAGGGAACGCTTTGTAAGGCGGCGGTAAGGAAAATAAAGTTTAAACCGATGTTCATCCATACGGTCACAAGGGTGACAGCGCTCAGTGCATACTTAGGATCCGTCAGCCATCCGATGTGGGTTCCCAGAACCTTGTTGATAATTCCCAGACTGCTGTGTAAAATGAACATAAAAACAACGGAAGCTGCTGCGGCGGAAATTGCCATGGGCAGGGCATAAATGGTTCGAAACAGGTTTTTCCCCTTAATGTCTTCATTGCTTATGATTGCCAGGATAAACCCTATGACAATGGAACATAACACGGTCATGACTGCGTATTGAAAGGACACCAGAAGGCTGTTTTGAAAGGCCTGGGAGGTAAAGATGGTTAAATAGTTCCCAAGGCCCACAAGGGAGGAAACTGCCCCAAGGGGAGTTGTCATGGCAAAACNNCCGTAAAGAAAAACATGGCCGGTAATAAATAGAGATAAGGCTCGATCACCCGGAAAAATCGTTTCTTTTTCATGGAAAACTTATCCTCCTTTTTCTAAAAGAAAAAGAGAACCAGCATTACATTTCACCTTAGAGATAATGGCGGAAATGTAACGTCTGCTTTCTCTTTTTCTCTAGCAAATGTTTCATTGACGTTAGTTTATCATATTAATTGTTATAATGCAATATATATTTGATCAAATTCACTACAAATTTAGTGATATTTTGATATATTATTAACAAGCAAGTAAAAATATGAATTAATTTTTATAAAAAAGTCGAGTAAAATAAGGTTAAAATTATACTTAATGAACAATGACGGGCTCTGCCTGTCCGGGAGTGGGGAGGAATAAGCAGCCGCCGATGCAAATCTTACGAAACCAGAATGGCTATTCACAAACGCATGGAGATGGGGTATAATAAGCCTATTGCACAGCAATCTGAAATTGAAATGAATGAAAGATGGGGGATTGTATATGAATGGTAAGAAAATCTTGTCACTGGTGCTCGCTGTAACTATGGCAGCAGGGCTTAACTGCATGACTTCCATGGCAGCATCCAGAAAGAAGATCACAACGGTGAACTTAACCGTGACTGCAAATATTGTACCGGGAGGCTCTATATCTGATCAGCAGGCTGAGGTAACATCTAAAAACAGCAAGATCGATGTGGGAGAGTATGAATTTACCAACAGCGGCTTTCAGTGGTATGAGAATGATGTACCAAGAATGGAAGTGAAGCTGTATGCCCAGGAAGGGTATTATTTTTCCGTAACAGAATCCGGTTTCGCGATTGACAGAGGAACCTACGTTAAGCAGGCAAAGGAAGATTTCAGCCAGACGCTGACGCTGACCATAGATCTTCCCAGGGTCGGCGAGTTTACCCAGGCCATAGAAAGTGCGGCATGGGGATCTAAAACCTTGGCTGTCTGGAGTCCTGCAGCCGGGGCGGGAAGCTATGAAGTGAAGGTGTACCGTGACGGAAAGCACACGGGAGGAGTAAAGACCTCCGTTGGAACGAGTCTGGACCTGGCGGATTCCATGGGAAAAGTTGGAAACTATACCTTTAAGGTGCGCCCTGTCAATAAACAAAATGGTGAGAATAAAGGTGACTGGGTGGAGTCTTCCGCCAATTATGTTGATGAGACGGCCGCAGGACAAAACCGTACATCCTCCCCAAGCGGCGGCTGGAAGCAGGATGGAACCGGCTGGTGGTATGCAAACAACGACGGAAGCTATTCAACCGGCATCTGGCAGAATATCAATGGACAATGGTATTACTTCAATGAGAAGGGCTATATGGCTACAGGCTGGGTTGCATGGAACGGGAAACAGTATTACTGCGATCCTGCAGGAGGACAGATGCTGGCAAACACCATAACCCCTGATGGGGCTAAAGTTGGAGCCGATGGAGCGAAACTTCCTTAGGATTAAAAAATTGGCGGGCTGCTTTTGGCGGTCCGCCTTTTTGACCGCCTGGAGACGGACCCTTTTAAAAATACTTGTAGGATTAAAGATTCTATCATATAATAACAGGGCGGAGGCAGACAGGAATGACATTGAAAAAAACAGGAAAATTTTATAAGCGGATATTGATGGCAGCGGCAGTCCTCCTGGCCCTTTGTATGGCAGGATGCAGCCCAACTGCAAGCTCTTCCCCATTGCCCCAGAGAGAAGTGGGAAATGAGACGGGTACGGATCTAAGGGTGCATTTTATTGATGTGGGTCAGGGAGACAGCACATTAGTAGAAAAAGACGGGCATTTCATGCTGATAGACGCAGGAGAACGGGACCAAAGCGAGGCAGTTGCTTCCTATCTGGAGAAACAGGGAGTGAAGACGCTGGATTATGTGATCGGAACCCATCCTCATTCAGACCATATCGGCGGGCTGGAGGCAGTTATCCGTAAATTCGATGTTCAAAAGGTCCTTTTACCGGAAAAGGAACATACCACAAAAGTTTATGAACGCCTGCTTGATGCCATAGCGGATAAAAATTTAAAAATTACCCTTCCTAAGCCAGGAGACAACTACACGTTAGGAGATGCATCTTTTCAGATCATCGCTCCCAACAGGGATTATGGGGATGATCTGAATAACTGGTCCATAGGTCTCCGCCTGGTTTATGGGAATAACAGCTTTGTCTTATGCGGAGACGCAGAAAAAGAAGCGGAAAAGGATATGGTGGCAAACGGCTTTCCTTTAAAAGCCGATGTGCTGAAGCTTTCCCATCATGGAAGCACCACCTCTTCATCCGAAGGCTTTATGGATCAGGTTGATCCTGAATATGGAGTGATTTCCTGCGGAAAAAATAATGATTATGGCCATCCTCACAAGGAAATCCTGGATATGTTAAAAAAGCGGAACATTAAGGTTTTGCGGACGGACCAGCTTGGAACTATTGTGGCAGTGAGCGACGGATCAAAGGTCACCTTTCCCGGAATCGCGGAAGGAACTGGTGAAGACAGGACGCAAAGTACTGCGGCAGACCAGGATTATGTAATAAATACCAACACTAAAAAGTTTCACAGGCCGGACTGCAAGTCGGCAGCTTCCATGAAGAAAGAGAACCGGAAGGCTTATAAGGGCTCCAGAGAGGAACTGATACAGATGGGATATGAGCCGTGCCAAAGCTGCAACCCTTAGCCTGGCACAGAAAGGGAATGGGAAAGGTTATGAAGTATACCATTGACAGAATCGGGGAAAAAGTCGTTATCTGTGAGAATGAAAACGGAGACATGGTTAAGGTTCAGGCCTCCGAACTGCCGGAAGACGTAAGGGAGGGAGATATCCTTACCGAGGCTGAGGGGACGTGGACACTTGAGAAAGAAGAGACGGAGAGGCGCAGGCAGAAGATACGTGAGAAGCTGAGAGGTCTGACAGAATAAAGGATTAAAGAGTGAATAATGAAGAATTATATTGTACTGGATCTGGAATGGAACCAGAGCGCCGGAGGGAAGGAGGAGACGGTAGAACACCTTCCCTTTGAAATCATAGAGATCGGGGCGGTAAAGCTTAATGAGGCTCTGGAAGAAATAGAAGAATTTAAACGGCTTATAAGGCCCCGGATTTATCCGGAGCTTCATGAAAAGATATTGGAAGTGACCCACATGGATGAAAAGACTCTGATGGAAGAGGGGTGGGACTTCGAGGAAGCCGTAAAGGAGTTTCTTATATGGTGCGGAGAGGACGCTGTGTTCTGCACCTGGGGCTCCATGGATTTAACGGAGCTGCAGCGGAATATTGCTTTTTATGGAATTCCAAACCCATTTCCCAAGCCCTTTCTCTACTATGATGTACAAAAGCTTTACAGCCTGCTTTATGGGGACGGTAAAGACCGGCAGTCCCTTGACATTGCAGTTTTAGAGCTGCGGATCATGGAAGAGCGGCCTTTTCACCGGGCTCTTGACGATGCTCATTATACCGGGCGTGTAATGAATCATATGGAGTTTGAAAAGGTGCGGGAATACTGGTCAACGGATTATTACCGCCTGCCGGAAAATAGAGAGGAAGAGGTATACCTGGTATTTCCCGGGTATTCCAAATACATCTCAAGGCCCTTCGAGACAAAACAGGATGCCATTGGGGACAAAACTGTTACTGATTTAATCTGCTGCAAGTGCAACCGGATGCTGAGAAAAAAGATCACATGGTTTTCCGTGAACCAGAAGTTCTACACGGCTCTTGGGTGCTGTCCGGAGCATGGAAATGTGAAGGGCAAGATCCGCATGAGGCGGAACGATGACGGACGTGTTTACGTAGTTAAGACCATGAGGCTGGTGGGAGAGGAAGACGTCCGGGAGATTTTTGAAAAAAAAGAAGAAACCAGAAAAAAACGGGTGGAAAAGACGAAAACCCGAAAGCAGAATAAAAAGAAGGGGGATTCCCCCCTTTCCTAAATTTCGCTTTCCTTCATTCGGTATCCAACTCCGATTTCCGTAAAGATATATTTGGGCTCTGCTGGATTGTTTTCTATTTTTCTGCGGATATGTGCCATATTAACGCGAAGGATCTGGTTGTTGCTGTCTGCGTAAGGTCCCCAAATATGGCTTATAATATAGTCATAGGTCAGGACCTTGCCGGAATTTTCCGCAAGAAGGGAAACCAGCTTATATTCGATCTGAGTCAAATGGATCTTATGTCCGTCAAGTGTGACCAGACGCTTGGCAAAATCAATGAGCAGGCCGTCGCTGCTGTATGGAGTGGGTATGACAGAGCCATCCACGGTGCTGACGGTAGGCCTTCCATGACGCAAAGCAGTGCGGATCCTGGCTAAAAGCTCACTGGTTCCAAAGGGTTTGGTTATATAATCATCGGCGCCGAAATCAAGAGCAGCTACTTTTTCATGCTCCTGGGTCCTGGCGGAAATGACTATAATGGGGATAGAAGTCCAGCTTCGGACGCTTTTAATAATATCGATTCCATCCAGATCCGGAAGCCCTAAGTCCAAAAGGATCACATCAGGGCAAAGGGAATTGATCAGAGCCAGTCCATCCCGCCCGTTATATGCGGTATTTACCTTATATTCATGTCTTTCTAATGCGCTTTCAATAAAGTTGCAAATATTCTTTTCGTCTTCAATCATGACGATTGTAAACTTACTCATAAGCATTCTCCCCTAATGGTAATGTAAATGTAAAAACTGCGCCATGTTCTTCATTGGCGGCTGTGATTTTCCCGTCGTGGGCAGTAACAATGGCTTTACAGATAGAAAGCCCGATTCCCATTCCCTTATGGGAATCATAGCTGCTGTTGGGCGATGAGGTATAACCGTCAAATAAAGTCTCCAGCCGTTCCGGGGAAATTCCCACGCCATGATCCCGGACCTGAAACCATGCATATCCATCCTGTACGAAGATTAACAGGCTGATGGAGTCTGTTGAATTGGAATGATAGACGGCATTTTCCAGGAGGTTGATAATAACCTGTTCGATTAAGGTAGCATCCATCGGAACCATGACAAGTTCGTCCGGTACGGTTACACGGACAATGGATCCTGGCAGCCTTTTGTGAAAACGTTCAATAGCTTCGGAGGCGACCTCTTCCAGTGGCTCCAGGCGTTTTAAAACCTGAGCTCCGGTATCCCGGATCCTGGTGACGCTAAGCAGATTTTCTACCATATTTAAGAGCCAGTTGGCATCTTCCCTGATATTGGAGACCAGGCTGGTTTTTTCTGTCTCTGACATCGTGTCTGAATTTTCCAGGTATATGCTGCTGGCACCGATAATTCCTGTGAGGGGGGTCCGAAGATCATGGGAAATAGCCCGTAAAAGGTTTGCTCTTAAAGCTTCCTTTTCTGCTTCCATTAACATCTTTTCCCGTTCATTCAGGATACGGCTTTGCTCTTTTAAATGGGTCGTAGTAGCACTTGTAATGGATGAAATGATCAGCAGTGCAATGAAGGTAACTGGGTAACCTTCCATTATAAAATTAAACGCCATATATGGGTAAGTAAACACAAAGTTTACACAGATCACGCTGATAATGGAGGCAATAACTCCCGGTATATAACCGCTGGAATAGCGGGAAATCAAAACCACTGCCATCATATAGATGATTCCTACGTTGTTAGTATATCCTCCCAGTATGTGCATCATGTAGGAAAGGATGGTGGCAAACAGGAGGCAAATAAAGGTTACTATGAAATTACGAAGCAGATCCTTTTTGGTTATAATTTTCTGTCTTTTCATGGAATACCCCTTGTTAGCTAAGGTCATTTGAAACGGCCTCCCCGCCGTCCTTTCCGCTTTGATGAATAGGAACTGCGCCTTTGTTCAAGAATACTGTTGAATTCATCGGCAGAAAAACCGGAGTCCCGAAGGCGTTTCATGCGCTGCTCCCGCCTTATAAGGAAGTCCTGCTCATCCTTGTGTTTCTGGTATATGAAAAAAGCTGCTGCGCCTCCTATTAAAGCGATTGCTCCCACGCTGCCTAATATAAGCCAGGCGGTTAGAGGGATCTCAAAGGGCCTTAAAGCCTTTTCCCGGTAATCTTCAGTTTCTTTTTCCGGATGTTTTCCGGAAGGATTTACGGAAGTCTGGGCTGCAGATGGATCCAAAGCCTCGCCGGACTGGGAAGATGTTTCCGCCTGGGGGTTGGTGGCGATCCTGGTTTCTGCTGCTTTATTCTGGAATAAGGCGTCATTTACCTCCAGGAAGGTACTGCCTACGACTCGGTCATTATAACGGTAGTTTATTTTTGCGATGGCATTTTGAGGGTCGCCCGATGATATATCATAGCTGAGCTCCGCCTTTGCATCTGAAAAATTTGCCGTTTTAGGCAGGATGATCCGGCTGTCAGGATCTAAAATCAGAGCTTCCGGCCTGGTGATGGACAACCCGCTGAAATTTAAGTCGCTGGTAACGGAGCTGTAGGTTTTTTCGTAATCTGCAGCTTTTAAGGAAACAAAATTTTCAAAACCAAAATTCAGAAGATTTTTAGTGTCCGCCCAATACTGTGGAGTAGATCCCTTTAAGATTATGGTAATCAGCTTCATTCCGTTTTTTTCCGCACAGGTTATCAGGGTATTGCCGGCCAGCGTGGTATAGCCTGTTTTGCCGCCGATGATGCCCGGATAGTAGAAAGGTGTGCTTTTTCGCATCATTTCATGTCCGGGATAGATGGAAAGCCCTTCTTTATTGATGGAGTTAGGCGGAAGCTTATAATAGGTAGTGGAGTCGATTTCTTCAAAAACAGGATTATTAAAGGCTGCTCTTGCAATGAGGGCCATGTCGTACGGGGAAGTATAATGATCCGGGTTATTTAAGCCGCTGGGATTGGAAAAATGGGTATTGGTACATCCAAGCTCCTTAGCGCGGACGTTCATCATNNGCTTCGGTACTTCCCGCCACATGCTCTGCAAGGGCGTTGGCTGATTCATTGGCTGATTTAAGCAGCAGGGCATAGAGGCAGTCCTTGACAGACAACTTGTCCCCCTCATTGATCCCGGCATTGCTGCTTCCGGATTCCACATTAAATACGGCATTATGGGAAAACGTTACAGTTTCATCAAGACTGCATTTTTCAATGACCAAAAGCGCAGTCATGACCTTTGTAATGCTGGCCGGAAAATATTCGCTGTGTATGTTCTGGCCCCACAGAACGGTTCCGGTGTCTGCATCCATCAGAATGGCTCCCTGCGCCTGGACCGACGGACCGGATGGCCAGTCTGCAGCTCCCATCGAAGTCTTGGTAAAGGATGAGGCAAAAAATCGCAGGCACAGAAAAAATATAAAAATCTTTTTCGAAAATTGAGTCATATTGAGTAATCTCTCCATAAGCTTTCATTCGGTTTCAGACAATACTTCATTCTACAGTATAGGTTATTTGCTGTAACAAGTAAAGTTTATTTGCGATTTTTCCCGCATTTGTATATCAATGAATCAACTGGATATGCTTATATATCCGTTGATTTACAAACTTAAGCTGCAAGATGTTTTCTTTTAATCTTGCCCATAAGAAAAAGGCAGATTGCAAAAATAAGCAGGATGGAGAAAAGGTAGATAAAACCGATGAGAAAGACCGTGTCCCGAAAGAAGCCTTCCGGAACGATGTTAATGAGCATATCGGTGGTAGGATCCAGCATCCATAGATCATTTTTAAAGAATATATGGTGGAACATAATGAAATACCTGGTAAAATCGGTGGAAATAATAATCGCTATGACAGCGGACAGGAAAAAAAAGATTCCGGTTCCCGCACACACAGCCCTGGGAAAGGTTCTCTTAAAATCAGTCTTTAATAATAGAAGAACAACAAGGCATAAGGCCATGACCATGAGACAGCCTCTCCGAATGGATAGGGCACCTAAAAAAAGACCGCGGACATCCTCCATATGGGCGATTTCGCGGGCATTAAAAAACTCCCGTTCTACGCCTCCCATGGTGGTTTCTACGTGAAGATTATCCCTCTTCCCCCGCAGATAGGACATCATCTCACCGGTAACGTCAAGGAGATCATCCGTTGTCATGGAGACTGTCTGGGCTACATTATATTTGGTATATTCTTTTTCAAAGTATCCTGGAATCCAGTAAACGGCTGCCTCCACAGAAGTGAATAAAAGCACGATCATAAGGCAAAGGGAAAATATAATTCCAGCAGTATATTGAAGCAAACGGTTCATGGGATTCCTCCTTGAGGGAATTAATGTTTGGTTGCGGTGGGCAGGTTCCAGCAATAGCGGGTTGCCATAAGGCGGATCAAAACTACGGAGCATGCGCCGGTCAGCATGGCGATATTGCCATCCATGAAGTTCATAAGCCAGGCATAAAGGATGGCGCCTGCTATGGAAGCACAGGCATAAATATGTTTTCTAAGGACATAGGGAGTTTGTCCGGCCATAATGTCACGCAGAATGCCGCCGCCGACTCCGGTGATGACGCCTAAAAAGATGATGAGGAAATGGTAATCCCCATAGCCGGAAAGCACTGCAGTATCGATTCCGACTACAGTAAAAGCTCCAAGTCCGATGGCATCAAATATGTTCATAACCTTTTCATAGGTTTCCAAGGATCGTCCGTCCAGGATTTTCTGGTTCAGCCTTACTATGATAAATAAAAGCATAACCGTTATAAAGGCCAGCAATACATAGATTGGGTCTTTAAAAAGGGCAGGAGGTACATTTCCTATGATAATATCCCTTAACATACCGCCTCCCACGGCGGTGGTAACACCTAAAACAATAACTCCAAGCAGATCCAGCTGTTTTTTAATGGCAACCATGGCCCCGGAAGAGGCAAAGGCTATGGTTCCGACGACTTCTATAAAGAAAAACAGGGAAAATTCAATTTTCATGGACAACCTCCGGTACATTCCTCTATGAGAAATTAAGGCAAGTATAAGATTTGGAGGCGCATTTGTCAATATATCACGCCTTCTTAAACACAGGGCTGAATGCAATGCTTAAATATTACTTGCTTTTTTATATAAAATTATATATTATATTGAAAAGTTCTAAATTAAACGATTGAAAGATTATGCAGGAAAGGAAAGGGGATGACGCTGGCTTAGAAAGCCCGATGGGAAGAATGCAGTGGAACTAGACGACCTGATTTCAGAAAGAGGTGTGCATGATGAACCAGAAAGAATTTATGAAAAATGTGGAAGAGTGGTCTGATATCTGTTTGAATGACGAAAAAATTGACTTGGAAGCTTACGACAGATTTGAGGTAAAGCGGGGGCTTAGAGATAAAAGCGGCGACGGCGTTGTGGCAGGATTAACCAAGGTATCAAAGATTTTATCAAACAAGACCGTTGACGGAGAAAAGGTCCCATGTGAAGGCCAGTTGTTTTACCGGGGATATAATATTCATGACCTGGTAAACGGCGTTGTCAGAGAAGGTCGTTTTGGTTTTGAAGAAATTGCCTACCTCCTTCTTTTTGGAGATCTGCCGGACAAAGGCCAGTTGGAACGTTTTACCAAGACCCTGGGCTACAGCCGGACTCTGCCTACCAATTTTGTCAGGGATGTGGTCATGAAGGCTCCAAGCCAAGATATGATGTCCTGCCTTGCCAGAAGCATTCTTACCCTGGCTTCTTATGATGAAAAGGCCAGTGACATATCTGTTCCCAACGTGCTGCGCCAGAGCCTGATGTTAATCAGCGTCATGCCGATGCTGGCAGTTTATGGATATCATACATTCAACCATTATGAGAGAGGGGACAGCATGTATATCCACAGGCCGGATGAGAAGCTTTCCACGGCAGAAAATATCTTAAGGCTTTTAAGGCCGGACATGAAGTATTCCAAGGTGGAAGCCCATGTTCTTGACCTGGCCCTGATCCTTCATATGGAGCATGGAGGAGGAAACAACTCCACCTTTACGACCCATGTAGTCACTTCCTCTGGTACGGACACTTACAGTGTGGTTGCGGCTGCACTTGCCTCTTTAAAGGGGCCGAAGCATGGCGGCGCCAACATTAAGGTAGTGGAAATGATGGAGGATTTGCGGAAACAAGTCCATGACTTAAAGGATGAGGAGGAAGTGGAAAAGTACTTGAGAAAGCTTCTTCATAGGGAAGCGTTTGACCGGAAAGGGCTTATTTATGGCATGGGACATGCTGTCTATTCCAAATCTGATCCCCGTGCAGAAATATTCAAAGGTTTTGTTAAACAATTATCAGAGGAAAAGGGGCGCCTGGATGATTTTAACCTCTATTCCATGATCGAGCGTCTGGCTCCTCAGGTAATTTCAGATGAAAGAAAGATCTATAAAGGCGTAAGCGCGAACGTGGACTTTTACAGCGGTTTTGTTTACAGCATGCTGGACATCCCCAATGAATTATTCACCCCGATCTTTGCCATTGCAAGGATTGTAGGATGGAGCGCCCACCGGATCGAAGAGCTTATCAATATGGATAAGATCATCCGTCCGGCCTATATCAGTGTGATGCAGGAAGAGGATTATAAGCCTCTGGAAGATAGATAAAGCAATGGAGATGGAAACAGGCTTACAGCGGCATTAAACCGGACTGTAGGGCCTGTTTTTTATTAGCTGGTATATAGGCGGCTCTTGCAGCCGGCAGTCAGGGCGTGAAGATCCGATGTGATATTGACATGGAAGTCAAGGAATGGTAAGATTANNAGATTAAAGTTAGCTTAAACTAACTATTTTCCTGCTCAAAATGAAGCAGCATTCCATGATAAAAGAGGCAGAATGAAATGAGAGAAGAATATGAATACCGGTTAAACAGTTCGGGCAGTTCCTTATCCGGGCTTTGTGAGGCCTGGAATAAGGTTTATAATTTGAACGGCAGCCAAATGGAATATGAGATACCGGAACAAGCAGGAAGCGGCAGGCTGACGGGTTTTTGCTCCGGCAGAAGGATCCGGGTCATTAATTACGATATTAACTTCAGTAAGCCGGTTGATATGACGGGATATTCGGGGACTCCTCATATGGACCTTCTGTTTTGTCTTGGAGAACAGGCAGGCTGGGACCTGCCGGAAAGCGGGAAGGTCTTTCATATTTGTCCGGGGGAAAGCTATATTGGTACCAGTTTTGAAACCAGAAAGAGGAGTGTGTTTTCTCCTGGTACCCATATGCATATACTTGAAATCAAAGTTCCCTTAGCGGATATTCAGAACATTTATGAAAACATAGACAATACCAGGGCGGGTGAAAGATACTCTTTCAAGGAATTTTCCGCGGGAAAATATCGTCTTACCCCGTCTGTTCAGGCAATGATTCGTCAGATGTCGGACTGCCCTTATAAAGGATATCTGCGACAGCTCTACATGGAAGGTAAGGTTTATGAACTAATAGCCGTTTATTTCAGCGAGACAGTGCTTCAGAAGGATAATGCCATTCTTATCCCGGATTTTTCAAAAGCAGATTTAAATTGTATCTACCAGGCAAAAAGGCTTCTTGATGAAGCGCCGGAGCGTAACGTATCCTTATCCCTTCTGTCGCGGTGTGTAGGGCTGAATGAATACAAACTGAAAAAGGGATTTAAGGTGGTATATGGGGTTTCCGTGCATTCTTATGTGATTCAGAAGAGGCTGGAGCTTGCAAAGACCATACTGGATATGGAAGATGTGACCGTAAGTGATGCAGCCGGACGTGCGGGTTATGGAAATGTGAGCCATTTTGCGGCGGCCTTCCGCAAAAGGTACGGGTCAAATCCCGGGCAGTATTTACGGGATGTCCGGGATTGACAGAGGATTTATATTTCCATCCCCGGACTTCTTCAAAGGCCGCCAATGTTCCCGTTGATCTTTTTATTCCGCCTTCCAATATCAGTCTTGATCTGCCTCACTCCTTCTTCAGGAAGCTGTTTCGGAAAGGAGGAGAGGCTTTCCCCCTTCAATAATTCCATAATAAATAAGGCGAACTGCAGATGGTACCTCAGACGTCAAAAGAAAAAACTTCTATAATAGGAACGTCTGTCAATTTGCTATTCCCATTGCTTTGACGACGGGAATATCTATGGGAGTTTTTTTAGTATGCATTCACACCCGCTGTCAAAGGAAAATCCATAGGCGGTATTAAAATATCCCTCGGTCAGTTCGGTAATTTCTCCGCTTATATTACAAATATACGCCTGCCATTGAAGCAGTGCATACTTTTGATATTCCATTTCTCCCGTTTTGAGCCTAAAAACTCCTGATTTGGGTAGAGCGCCTTATCAGACTCTTTTATAATGGAACCGAAGCGGCTTACTGCTTTCTGGTTAGCAAAAACTAACCAAATGAGTACAGAAGCCGTTTAAATACATATTAAATGGAGGTTTTGCAATGAACGCAAAAGAGAATCAGGAAGTCAATCACATCCTGCGGGTAAAGGATTTCGCCACCATCGGAATTTTCAGTGCCATTATGCTGGTGGTATTTATTGCTTTTTCTATGATTACCGGCGCATCGTTATTCTTCAACATGATTTTAAATGCCGTGTGCGTGGCTTTTATACTGGCACCGTTTTACGTTTACATGTGCTTAAAGGTGCAGAGGCCGGGAGTGGCTCTGATCTATAACCTGATCCACGCTCTTTTGGTAACTCTTATGATGGGGCCTTTTATAGGGCCGTGGTTTATTATCGGCGGACTTCTGGCGGAGCTTTCCATGGCCGGGAAAGGCAGTTACAAAAGCATTTTCAGGATCTCCATAAGCTGGGCCATCACTTCACTGGTTCGGGCGACCCATGGAATGGCGGAGATCTGGTTCTTTAAGCAGGCCTATCTTGCCAGCGGGGTGAGCCAGGAGCAGGTCGCCACACAGACACGGTATTATACCTCAGCGCCATGGGTGCTGTTTAGCAGTGGGGCAACGATTGTCATGGCAGGTGCGGGCTGCCTCCTTGCCAACCGGCTGATGAACAAGCATTTCCGAAAGAGCGGTCTTCTTAAATGATGGCCCCTCTGTACTTTGACTTTCGTTCTAAAGCTGTCATACTGATCCTCACCATGGTGCTTGTAGCCTTTGTTACGGCCAACATCACCATTTATATGCTTTTGGGAATGCTGGCGGTTTATTTGATTGTTCAGGGCTTTGGAAGGGCTGCCTTAAAGATGGGGGCTGTTGCACTGGCTGCCGGAGGACTGAAATATCTCTCGGCAGGGCAGGGACTTACGGTTTTCATACCGGATATGTTTTTGTTCATCATTACCCGGATTATGCTCATGCTTATGGCGGCCTGTCCGTTTATGGGAATGCCTCCCGGTGAGGCTGTAGCGGTTTTTAAAAAGATCCACGCACCCGATACGTTTGCCCTGCCAGTGACCTTTATGCTTCGTTTTCTCCCAACGGTAAAAGAGGAGTTTGCAGGGGTGTTTGCGGCCCTTTACCTGCGGGGACTTTTGTCTTTAAAGCATCCGTTAAAGGCCCTGGAATATATCATCGTTCCGGTCATGCTGCGGGCTTCCCGCATATCCGATGAGCTAGCAGCTTCTGCAGAAGCAAGGGGAATTGCCAATCCGGGAATCCATACCTGCCGGAGAGAGGTGATATTTGCCAGGCGTGATGTGATTCTCAGCGCTCTTGGGGTGTTGACCGCCGTAAGTCTGCTGCTGTTAGAAAGAAGGGGGATATGATGATTGAATTTGCAGATGTTTCTTATGGGTACATTGGGGAGGGAAACAATGACCTGGAGCATGTAAGCATGGCCATAAAGGACGGTGAATTCGTAGTAATCACCGGAAAAAGCGGATGCGGGAAAACCACCATAACAAGACTGATCAACGGGCTTGCCCTTGGTTTTTATGAAGGCTGGCTGTCCGGTGAAGTGAAGATCCACGGGACGGATATAAGAGACCTTCCTCTCTGGTGTATCGGCCGCAGGGTGGGTTCTGTCTTCCAGGATCCAAGGAGCCAGTTTTTTGCCGGCATAACAGAGGATGAGCTGGCCTTTGGCTGTGAAAATTATGGCATGGACAGTGCGGTCATGGAAGAGAGGATCAAGGAGGCGGTTTTTAAGATAAGAGGAGAAAACNNATCGGTCCTTAAACTTAAGGATCTGATGAAACAGCTAAAAGATATGGGGCACACGGTAGTTGCCGCGGAACACAGGCTTTATTATCTGACCGGGGTGGCGGACCGCTTCCTGTTCATGGAAGACGGGCAGATCGTCCGGGAGTTTTCTCCCCTGGAAGTAAAGAATATGACCCGGGAATCTCGGGAGATATGGGGAGTGCGTACCGGAAATCTTTCTGCCTGCACGGTTCAGAAGCAGCCTGAAGAACCGAGGGAAAAACCGATTTTACAAATAAAGCACCTGGAGTTTTCTTATGGAAAACACCAGATTTTAAACGATTTATCCCTTGAAGCTTTTCCCGGGGAAATCATTGCCCTCATCGGATACAACGGTGTGGGGAAAAGCACCCTGGGGCAGATTCTCTGTGGACTGTTAAAGGAATCCTCCGGGACTATCCTTTATGAAGGGAAAACGGTTGAAAAGAGAAAACGAAGAAAAAAGGCCTATTATGTGATGCAGAATACGGACTGCCAGCTGTTTGGAGAAAGTGTCCGGGAAGAATTAAGGCTTAACCAGAGACATGGGGATGATCATGAGATCCAAAAGATTTTAAAGCGGTATGGGCTGTGGGAATACAGGGAGCGTCATCCGGCAACCTTATCCGGCGGCCAAAAGCAACGCCTTACGATGGCGGTGGCAGATGTGATCAACCCGGATATCCTGATCCTGGATGAGCCCACCAGCGGACTGGACGGTAATAATATGCGCCGCATTTCAGACCATTTAAAGCAGCTGTCAAGGCTTGAAAAGATGCTGTTTGTTATAACCCATGATTATGAATTCGCGGTTTCCACCTGCAGTCGGGCAGTGGTGCTTTCAAAGGGCTGCTGTTCCCTGGATTTCCCGGTGTATGGAAACGAGGACAGGCTGCTTGCCTGCATGGAGGAAAGCGTTTGATCAACAATAAAAAGAAATCACTCAAAGCAGGAGATTTCCAAAATGTTTTTGCTTTGGGCGAAAGGAATGGACATAAAAATGAAGAAAATATTACCATTTGCAGCCGGATGCAGAGGAAAACTGGCTGCTTCCGTGCTGTTTGCTGTCTTAAGCGTTGCAGGAGGCATAATCCCCTACTTTGCAGCAGCAAAAATAACCTATAAAATGATTGAAAACCAGTATACGGTTCCGGGTCTTGGCCTTCTGGTTCTGACCGCGCTTTTTGGCTACACGGCTAAGGTGGTCTTGGGAGCAATTTCCACAGAGCTGTCCCACCAGGCGGCTTACCGGATCCTCGTATCCATCCGGACGGCATTGACAGCCAAGCTGTCAAAGGTTCCCCTTGGATATGTGACAGAACGCCCATCCGGAGGGCTGAAAGCGGTTCTGGTGGATACAGTGGAAAAGCTGGAAGCACCATTTGCCCATCTGATTCCGGAAATGACGGCTAATCTCCTGGTTCCTGCCGCTGTGTTAATCTATCTGTTTTACGTAGACTGGAGGCTTGCTCTTTTATCCCTTGTCACTATCCCTTTGGGACTGCTGTTTTACATCCCTCTGATGAAAAAATACAAAAAGTATTATAAGAAAAATGTGGAAGCAGGAAATGAAATGAGCTCCCAGGCGGTGGAGTATATAAACGGGATCGAGGCCATTAAGGCATTCAACCAGTCTGCTTCTTCCTATGAAAGCTATGCAGGGGCGGTAAAGAACAGCTGTCAGGCAATCACGGAGTTTTTTGTGGTTACCCTGCCGGAGTATACGGCTTTGATGACCATACTTCCCTCCACTCTTTTGTTTGTATTGCCCTCTGCCTTATATTTTTACGCTCAGGGCACCCTGGAGCTATCTGCCATGCTGACCTGTATCATCCTTTCTTTTGGCCTGGCAGGTCCCCTGGTCCAGGCCATGAAGTACACGGATAACATCGCTTCCATGGGAACCATTATGAACCAGGTGGCGGAGATTTTGAAGGAAGAAGAGATGATAAGGCCGTCTATGGGGCAGGATTTAAAGGATTACCCCATTGTTTTTGAAAATGTTACCTTTGGATATCAGGATCAGGAGATCCTTCATGGCATTTCCTTTGAAGCGAAGCCAAAGGAAATGACTGCAATCGTCGGGCCATCGGGTTCGGGAAAATCAACCATTGCAAAACTGATCGCCGGATTCTGGGATGTGAACGGAGGTCGGATCACCCTGGGAGGAGTGGATGTAAGGCGCCTGCCTCTTCAGCAGGTGAGCAGCATCATTTCCTATGTGTCACAGGATAATTTTTTGTTTCACTTATCCATACGGGATAATATAAGAATCGGAAAACCCGGGGCATCGGACGGGGAAATTGTGGAAGCTGCTAAAAAGGCCAGCTGTCATGAGTTCATCCAGTCCCTGGNNTTTCCATTGCAAGGGCCATTTTAAAAAACAGTCCGGTGATCCTGCTTGATGAGGCGACAGCCTATACGGATTCAGAAAATGAAGCGGTCATCCAGCAGTCGGTTTCCAGGCTGGTCCGGGGAAAGACCCTCATTGTCATTGCCCACAGGCTTTCCACCATATCTTCCGCAGACAGGATCATCGTGGTAAATGACGGACGGATCGATAGCCAGGGCACTCATGAGGAGCTTCTTGCCGGCAGTACCATGTACCACAGTATGTGGAGTGCCCATATAGGCTCCAGAGATATTGATCCGGAAGAGAGGAGGAAGGAACAATGATCAAAATACTTAAAAAGATCCTTTGTTTTTCGGGAAAGCATAAGGGCCAGCTGGTCCGTGCGGTTTGGTATCATATTTTTTATTCCGTTTTTGAAGCCCTTCCTGTGGCTGGGATCTTATACAGTCTGACCGCCATTGCAGAAAGCAAGGCGGACGGAGCCCCCCTTTCCATAAGGGTGATCCTGATCACTCTGGGAATTATGCTTTTCAGCGTTGCAGGCCGGATACTGTTTCATTACCTGGCCAACAGGGAAAGCAGTACTGCCTGTTTCTCCATGTGCGCAGACCAGCGGATCGCCATCGGAGAACGGTTAAAGCGCATGCCTATGGGATTCTTTAATACCAACAGTCTGGGAGAGATCACCTCATCAGTGACCACCACCATGAATGAAATTGAAGCCATGGCAGGCACAGCGATCACCAACATCGTCGTTGGCCTTGTCCATGCGGTCATCCTCACTCTGGTGATTACCATGTTTCATTGGAAGATCGGACTGATTTCATTTGCAGCCATTTTACTGGGGCTTTGGGTCAACGGATTTCTACAGAAAAAGAGCATGGAGATTGCCCCGGAGAAGCAAGACGTTCAGGCCTCTCTGGCTTCTGCGGTGCTGGAGTATATTCAGGGAATTTCTGTTGTAAAGGCTTATGGGCTGGGAGAGACCTCCAACCGCACCGTAGATGGAGCCATAGGGGAAAGCTGCCGCCAGAATCTTCGATTTGAGCGTCTGTTTACCGGGCTTACGGCCCTTTACAGCTATATTTTCAAGGCTGCAGCATGCGGAGTGCTGATGGCGGCTTGCTGCTTGTTTGCCGGAGGGGAACTTTCTCTTTCTAACGCCCTGACCATAGTGATCTCCAGCTTTGTCATGTATTCTTACATCGAGGGAGTGGGAGGAAGCGCTTCGCTCCTGGAATTGATCGATGACAATTTAAACCGGATCCAGGCGGTATATGAGGCTCCTGTTTTAGATGAAAACGGTGCGGATATCCAGCCGGATCATTTTGATATTGAATTTAAGGATGTAAGCTTTTCCTATGATACAAGAAAAATATTGGATCATGTTGACTTAAGGATTCCGGAAAGGACCACGGCTGCTATCGTAGGGCCTTCAGGAGGAGGAAAAAGCACCTTGTGCAGCCTGATTGCACGCTTTTGGGATGTGGATTCCGGAGAAGTTCTTTTAAATGGCAGAAATGTGAAGGACTACACCTCAGACAGCCTGTTAAGTAACATAAGCATTGTATTCCAGAACGTTTATCTATTCCGGGGAACCATTGCAGACAACATCCGGTTCGGGAGGCCGGGAGCCACCATGGAACAGATCATGGAGGCAGCAAAAAAAGCCTGCTGTCACGATTTCATTACGGAGTTTCCCCAGGGGTATGATACCCTGGTAGGGGAAGGGGGAGGAAGCCTTTCCGGGGGGCAAAAGCAAAGGATATCCATTGCCAGGGCCATTTTAAAGGATTCACCTATTATCATTCTGGATGAAGCCACCTCAAGCGTGGACCCTGAGAATGAGCTGCAGCTTCAGACTGCCATAGAGGAGCTGACAAAACGGAAAACAGTCATCATGATTGCCCACCGCCTTACCACGGTCCGCCATGCGGACCAGATATTGGTGCTGAGTGGAGGAAAGATCGCTGAGCGGGGCAGGCATGAAGAGCTGGTGGAGAAAAACGGNNTTTCCCCGGTTCTTTAGAATGCCGGAACCTTTTATCTGCTGGTTTCACAATTACGCTGTATTTTTGCTTTCTGTTTCCATAACCTTTGTTACATTTCTTTCTTTTCTTTATGGCATTTCCGTGGTAAATTATAGGGAAGTAAAAAGGCAACCATAATGAACGGCAAAAAGGCAGGTACAAATATGAAATGGAGAGATAGCTTCCACCCTTATGCGGCCACAACCATATTTTTCTGGTCACTGGCCTATGTGTTCACAAAACTGGCTCTTGGATATTTTTCCCCGTTTTCCCTGGGGTTTCTTCGGTATGTGGTGGCGTCTTTCGCTTTGATTGCGGTTGCCCTCTTTACAAAGATGAAACTGCCAGGGAAGAGGGATGTTTTATGGTTCATGGCTTCCGGGGCAGCCGGTTTTTTCTTTTACATGATAGCCTTTAACAAAGGACAGAATATGGTAACGGCTTCCACCGGCAGCGTTGTGCTCGCCACGGTTCCGGTTATTACCGCGCTTCTGGCCCGGTTTTTTTACAGGGAAAGGCTGCTGGGATTCCAGTGGGTGGCCATTGGGATCCAGTTCATCGGAGTGTTGGTCCTGACCCTGATGAATGGGGTGTTTTCCATTAATCCCGGCCTGATCTGGCTGTTCCTTGCATCTTTGCTGGTCAGCATTTACAATCTTTTACAGAGAAAATTGACGAAAACCTATCAGGCGCTGCAGTCCTGCGCCTTTAGTATTTTCTTTGGTACGCTGTTTCTTGCCATATTTCTACCTTCATCTGTAAATGAGGCGGTCCATGCCCCCGGAATCCAGATATTCTATGTTGTGACCCTGGGAATAGGCTCCAGCGCCATTGCCTATGTGTCATGGTCAAAGGCATTTGCGAAGGCAAAACAGACGTCACAAGTCAGCAATTATATGTTTGTGACTCCCTTTTTAACAAGTGTTTTCGGTTTTCTCATGATAAATGAAGTTCCGGACAAGGCGACCCTCACCGGCGGTGCAATCATTTTGTCTGGGATCCTTATGTTTAACTTTGGAGGAAAAATCAATGGATCTTTATTCACAAAAAAACGGACAGGACATTCCCTTATTGATAAAACGACTAAAGCGGAATAACATGGCAGGTTATCTGGTTCAGGATAAAAATGAACTTCTGGAGCTTTTAAGGAGGCTTATTGCAGATGGAACGACCGTAGGCTGCGGAGATTCTGTCACCCTTGAACAGACGGGAGTGTTTGAGGATTTAAGGAAAAGGGATGTGGATTTTCTGGATAAGTATGAACCCTCCCTTACCAGGGAAGGAAAAAGGGAGATATACCTTAAGAATTTTTCGGCAGACACGTTTATCACCGGAGCCAACGCGATCACCATGGACGGGAAGATTTTTAATATTGACGGCAATGGAAGCCGGGTGGCTCCCATGCTGTACGGCCCGGAACAAGTCATCGTTGTTGCAGGGACGAACAAGATAACGGAAGATGTGGAGGCAGCCGTAAAAAGAACCAGGCAGATCGCGGCTCCCCTGGATGCAAAGCGGCTTAACAAGTCAACTCCCTGCACCACCCTTGGCCGCTGCATTGACTGCGGACACAGGGAGAGGATTTGCAATGACTTTGTTCTGATTGCAGGCCAATTTATAAAAGGCAGGATCAAAGTGATCCTTGTTAATGAGGAACTGGGCTATTAAATAGCCCGGTTCCTTTATTAATGATTCCGCCGTTTTCACGAAGCGTGCAGATCTTTTCTTTCGTAAAGCCTGACTGCCATGAAACAACCGGCCAGAGTAATGATCAAGGAAAGCAGGATATAAAAAGAGCTTAATCCATTTTCCGAAACCGAAACCACGTTAAAATAGCCTACCGGTGTCAGTACCTTTAAAAAAGCCATTGTACCAGTATAATCAAGGGCAAAGCTGATCACATAAAACGCCGCTACCGTAAGCAATGTATAAAGGCTTGCAGCTTTATAGCTTTTTGTAAGGCCTGAGATGAAAAGCCCGATGGAAAACAGCACGATCTGGGTAAGAAGTATTCCAAGGGTTGTGATGATATGAGCGCCGGTAATCCTTAAATCGCCCAGAGGGAGGATGATGCACAAGTATGACATGATCCCAACGGTAAGGGAAAATACCAAAAGGTTTGTTACGGCTGCCCCTATTTTCGCCCAAACAATTGAAGAACGCTTATAGGGTTTGGAGAATAAAAATTCGCTTGTACCGTACCGCTCTTCTCTGGAAACGGCAAATACCCCTGAGAATCCCGCATAAAAAAAGGCAAGCAGGTTGGTCCAGAACACCATACACTGATAAGCACCCAGAGGAGTGTCGACTCTCACCCCATTTAATCCAAATAAAATCAATATGATTTTGGGAAAGTTTTCTGCCAGAGCAGCAATTTCCCCCATGGCATCTTTTAACACGATAAATTCTATTGCTGCAAATCCTGTAAGCATTACGATTAACACAAGCCATATCATCAGCATTTTCCGTGTCAGTTTCAATTCTTTTAAATAGATCGTTTTCATGTCAGCCTCCGAATATAACGTCTTTTTTAAGAAATGTCCTGCAGCTTACAAACAGCAGTCCTGCGCCAAGAGCCACGTACCACATCACATAATTCCACTGGTAAAATCCGGTTTCAGCGATACTCACGGGATCAAAAAACGCAAAAGGAGTGAAATAGCCCAGTAACGGCTGATTGATCTTCTTTGACACGGAGCTTATGCAAAAAAGGCCAAACATAACACAGGACGATATGAGCACAGGTGTCCGTACATTTGGGAAGAATGTTCCTGCGGCTGTTCCGAAGACCATAAACATCAGATCAACCAGCACAAGGGATATCCCTATAAACAGGAACGCCAGCCAATCAATGCGGACGCCCTTGACGTTCAGAAATGCCAACCCGGCTCCTGCGATATAGGCGGCTCCTACGATTAGGCTGTCTGTCATGCAGGCAAGAACCTTNNGTCAGCAAAAATTCCGCCGATTTGTTCGCATATTCCTTTGTATGAGAAGAAAAGGCAATGCTCATTCCGTGGATTGCCGCCGCTGTCATGGCAAAGCTGTTTAAAAAGCTGAACATGCCAAGGGGAGTCATTACAAAAGCGGCGCTGACTCCCAGAGCCTCAAACATTGGGTTGTTTTTTATCGCCTCCGTCACCAAAGCATCAGACCCTGAGATAAAGCCAAGGTAAGCCGGCAGCATCAGGAAAATCAGTCCGCCCATGGATAGTGACCATATAATGATATTTTTCTTTAACTGCTTCAGTTCATACTTTAATACAGTCATCCCTTCACCTCACCTGTAATAGTGCATAAAGATTTCTTCCAGTGCTGGTTCCTCGATGAAAAGATCGCGGACATGCAAAGCNNTGAACAGGAAAGTGGCGGTATTGCCTTCCTGCTGGTAGCTGGTAACGCCTCCGAGAGCAAAATACCCTGACGGTATTTCCTCAGCGGTAACGCTTATTTTTTTATGGCTGCCCGCCCGCAGCTCGCTGATTTTTTGCACGCCGATCATTTTTCCCTCTTTTAAAATCCCCACACGGTCGCAGATTTTCTGTACCTCTGACAGGACATGGGATGAAAAGAAGATTGTTGCTCCCCGTTTGTTTTCCTCCTTTAATATAGTGAAAAACTCCTGCTGGATCAGCGGGTCTAAACCGCTGGTTGGTTCGTCTAATATAATGAGTTTGGGCGAGTGCAGCAGGGCGCATAAGATTCCGGCTTTCTTTTTATTTCCCAGGGATAAGTCGGAAATTTTACGGGATAAGTCAAGACTTAAGCGCCTGGAAAGCTCTTTTATTTTGTCATCTCCCTTTACGCCGTACAAATCCGCCGCGTACTGCACCAGCTCCCGTACCGTCATGTTATCGTAATAGGCGGATTCTCCGGGCAGATAGCCCACATCCTTTGCGATTTCTGCAGCCTGTTTCATGCAGTCCTTTCCAAAGATCTCTGCGCTGCCGGAGGTGGGCCGGATCAATGCCAAAAGAGTACGGATGGTAGTGGATTTACCTGCCCCGTTGGGTCCGATAAATCCAAAAATCTCGCCCTCCTCCACGGAGAAGCTGATGTTTTCAATGCCCCTGTGCTCCCCATAGCTTTTGGACAGGTTATTAATCTGAATTGCGTTCACCGGTGATCCTCCTTTCTTATTTCAAAAACTCAACATATCCCAAGTTTCCGTCTACGCGGATCTGGTCTCCGTCCTTGATGTGTTTTGTTGCATCGGTCACGCCGACTACAGCGGGCAGGCCGTATTCCCGGGTGATCACAGCCCCGTGGGTTGCCATTCCGCCTACTTCTGTAACAAGTCCGCCCACAGAGATAAAGACCGGCGTCCAGCTGGGGTCTGTAAACCTTGTCACCAGGATATCGCCTTTTTCTATTTTCCATGCCTCTTTTATATCCAGGACGACCCTTGCCCGGCCCACCGCCACACCGCCTGAAACCGCAAGCCCGAGCAGTGCCCCTTCCGGAACCTGGCGGTTATATTCTCCTTCCACCACTTCTCCGTCGGAGAACATGAGGCGGGGTGGGGTAAGAGAAGCGTACTTTTCATAATCCGCCCGTAAAGCATCAATCTTTTTATAATCTGGTTCATATTCTCCGGCAAACAGGCTTGCAAGTTCCGGAAGGCGAAGATAGAAAACGTCTTCCACGCTTCTTAGCCTGCCTTGGCGGACAAGCTTTTCGGATTCTTTAAGGATGGCCTGTTTGTATTCCCAATACCGTTTCATCCAGTAATATTTTGGGGATTCCCGCAGCCCTAAAAAGTTTCGGTAAAAGGATAACTGTTTTGCCAGCTTCCTGGCTCTTCCGGCTCCCCATTTCTTTTTGGCGGCGGAGACCATCGATTTTACTGCATCATTGCTTTCTTTTTTTCCCTGAAGGAGCCTTTGCTCAGCGTGGTCCTTGGGAAGCTTTATATCTGCCAGCACGGTGGGGAGGATCTTTCCTGGCTCTTCGGCAAACCGGGGTTTTGCGATGTCAATTTCCCCGGGGCAGCGCATTCCATACCGCAGGAAAAATTCTTCAAAGGCTTTTGCAGCTTCTTCACCGCCTTTCTGTTTCCTTAATTCGTCAATGCAAAAGGAATCCCCTGCTGTTTCAAGGTATTTGACTACCTCCGGGAAATCCCGGGCAGCATCTGCGATACGGCTTACGTAAAATCCCATTTCCGAGGAAATGTTGCCCTTTATGGATTTTGACACTTCAACACTTATATTGTCCTGTCCAAGGAGGAGCTTTCCTGCTTTATCAATAGGCTTTGTGAGGAAGAATGTCACCAGGAGCGGCCCCAGGCCTTCCGGATCAAACAGGCCTTTCATCAGGTCATCCGTGTCGCTCACAATAAAATCGATCACCGCCTTACCGGACAGTTTTGCAAGTCCATTTCTTGTCTTTTGGATTGCTGCTTCCATACGGCGGTTGTAGCCATCAATGATGGTAGGATCGTTTTTCCGGTAGATCTTAAATCCGGCGGTGATGCATTTTCCCACATCCTTTGGTATGGCGAAGTCGCTTTTCTGTCCTTTGGGAATGGATTTGATATAATCCTTTCTTGCCAGGACTTTATTGAATGCGCTGTTCATCAGTTCATCTGAATTGGACAGCTTTTGACGCACCAGAGCCCTTCCCACGGGACTGTTTAAGTTATGGGTGATCTCCATATAGGGCCGCCCGCCGATTTCCGTAACCTTCACGGTTTTAGACATCAATTCCCAAAGGGACATTCCAAGGGGCAGCATGGTGTCTGTCATCATCTGAAGATGGCCGACGGAAATAAAACAGCGCTTAAATCCGTCCATGGTAGACGGATAAGGGTAAAGGGTGGTAATCCCCCGGGACTGGACAATATAGAATTTCATACCGTCAAAACACCATTCAATATCCTGGGGGCTGCCAAATTCCTTCTCGATCTTTTTCCCAAGGGCGGCAAGGGCAATTACCTGTTCTTTGGTGAGACAGGGCTTTTTGCCGCTTCTTTGCTTTATGCCATCTTTGACCGTCCAGGTAACAGGGGTTTTGCGTCCCGATACCAGTTCCTCTCCTAAGCCCTCCACCGCTTCAATCGCTATTGTAAAACGGTCGGAGGTTATGGGATCGGCGGTAAACATGACTCCGGCCGCCTTTGCATCCACCATTTTTTGTACAACTACGGCCATTTGANNTGGCCCGGTAAGAAATCGCCCGATGGTTATATAAGGACGCAAAGCAGCTGATCACTGCTTTTATTACCGCTTCAGATCCGGAAATGTTTAAATAGGTATCCTGCTGACCTGCAAAGGACGCGTCAGGTAAATCTTCCGCCGTAGCGGAGGAGCGGACGGCAACGGAAACCCGGCTTCCTAAATCCTCATAAGCGGATTGAATCAGCTCCGCCGCTTCGGAGGGTAAAATCAGTCCGGCGACGGCGGACTTCCCATCGCTTCCGGCTTCCTTTACGGCAGGAAGGATATATTTTTTGAAAAATTCTGTTGTGATGATAAAGCCGCCTGGCACGCTGTCAGGAAAGCGCTGGGACAGCCTTGCAAGGCTTGCGCCCTTGCCCCCTGATATTTGGAGGGAGGCGGCTTCTTTATTGTGAATTTTCAGTATATACATCACAGGTATTCCTCCTTATAGAGATTGCTTTTCAACATGTGGATGGTTTTTTCCAATTCTTCGGTTATTTTTCCGAAATCGCACCGCTCATCGGTCATTTCATGAGCGTAGCCTTCCGCCATGAGGAACATCATGCGCATAACCACATCAATCTCCACGCCTTCTTTAAATTTATCCACATCTTCTTTTCTTAGCACCAGGTCATAGGAAAAACGCTGGGCCTCGGGCATGATCTTTTTAGTGATATCCGTGACCGCATCGTCGGTTTCCTCGAACATACTGATAATAAATTTCAATATATGAGGATGCTTTTCCAGTATGCCCATTTTCATTCTGGAGGCCACAATAATGCGTTCAAATAAATCGTCATATGCATTGATTTCATTGCGCTTATAAGCTTCAATCATAACACTTCTCACATATTCCGACAGGTACAGGTACAGATCCCTTTTCGTTCCGAAATAATGGAACAGCATTGGTTTGGATACTCCGCTGTTTTGGGCGATGTCGCTCATGGAGGCCTTTTTGTATCCATGCTTTCCAAAACATTTTAATGCCGCTTCAATGATGGGAAGCTGCTTTTCTTCTATAAGTTCTTTAAATTTTTCCATGTCTTCACCTTCTGATAATATAATTGACCGAATCGGTTTATGACATGATTATAACACCATAAACCGATTCGGTCAAAATAAATTTTTTATATTAGATTGTGTATTTTATGCCCGCATTTATATCAGAGCTTTATTACAAAAAACGGTCTTTTCTTCTTACAGAGGGGTAGGTTTCCCTTCGCTTAACAAATGGCCCTTCATATATTCGGAAGGTGAGATCCCCGTACTTTTTAAGAAAACCTTGGTAAAATACCTGGTGCTGAAATATCCCACCCGCTCAGCAGTGTCCCGGACCGTGGCAGTATGTCCTTCTGACATGAGTTCCATTGCCTTTTTTATGCGGACGCCGGTTAAGTGGTCAACAAATTTTACTCCGGTTTTCATCTTATAGATTTTGCTTAAGTAATTCGGTGAAATATCAATCATATCTGCAATGGTATTGATTCCGATCTGGTCCATATAATGTTCCTCGATATAAGCGTTGATTTTATCTATCAAATCGATGCTCTGGTTCTGGGAAGTCATCTGCTTTAAGAATTCCACAAGCTGGGGAACGGAGAGAATGCCGGCGGCTGTTCCGGATTCCATTGTTAGAATGCGGTTTAAGGAATCATCACAAAGTTCAAAGATTTCTTTTTCATGGGGAAATTGGGAGAGTGCATGAAGAAGATTTTGAAAGCCCATAACATCATCTGCCTGATTTGCCATCAAAAGCTTTTCCAGCAAGTCCGAAAAAGGAAGAAGCTGGGAGTACGTCAGCCGCTCTTTCTCTGATATAACCGATCCAAGGCGGACGCAAAGGCGCAGGCTTTCCACCCTTTGAACGGACTCAAACTGTGCAAACAGTTCCGGGAGATCTCCGGCAGAAACATGGAATCCGGTTGCTATACATCCGCTGGTCTGATGAAACTGGACCAGTATCCCTTGGAACTCCTCGGGAGGGATCACGGTACTGGTAAGATAACAGATTTCACCTGTAGGCAAAAAGGTGAATGTAAACCGGGCGCCGTAGCGGGAGGAGGTGGAAGAGAGCATGGCATTTAATTCATCTAAATCGTTTTTAAAGGTTTCCTTATGATAATGATCAACATAAAAAAGAACAGCCGTGTAAGGGGGAAGAACATATTTGGGACTCTGTAAAAAACGGATGGAGGTATGGAGGTCAAGAATCTTTTCAAACTCCAGTTCATAATCCTTTTTCAGCAAAAGCTCCCGCTCTCCAGACAGGGAAGCTGCTTTTTCCATGGTAGCTTTGACTTCCTCGAGGCTGGCCGGCTTTAAGAGATAGTCAAGGGCACCCAGCTTTAAGGCTTCCTGTGCATAGGAAAATTCCGCGTATCCGGTCAGCATGACCACCGGAATCTTACGCATATGAAACTGGGAAAATGCCTGCAGACCGGTGAGCATCGGCATGTGGATATCCAGAAAAATCAGGTCCGGGATTTCCGTTTCCAGTTGTTTTAAAAGTTTTTCTCCGTTCTCCACTTCAAAAAACTGGTGCATATTGGGGTAAAGTTCCTCAATCATGCTTTTTAATCCAANNTCATCATCAGCTAAAAGAATTTTCATGCAGAGGTTCCTCCTTCTAAGGGTATCTTAATTGTCATGGAGGTAATATCTCCAGTCAGTTTTATTTCAAGGGAAGCATGGGGATGAAAGATTTTTATACGGTTTTCCACATTTCTTATGCCGACCTTTCCATCGGAATATACCTCCTGGATATCAATGGGAATTCCGTTGTTTTTTACCTTCAGGATCAGGGTTTGATCCACAATGGAGGCGGAAATGGAGATGGTGATGGAAGTGCCGTCAACCTCCATTCCATGCTTAAGGGCATTCTCCACAAGAGGCTGGATGAGAAGTCTTGGTATGGAAATATTCTTTGCCTCTTCTTCCATGGTGCTTATAAAGGTCAGGCGCTCATCATAGCGTATTTTAAGGAGATTGCAGTATTGGATGCAGAATTCAAACTCTTCCTGTACGGTAGTCAGCTTTGCATTGCTGCAGGTATAGCGGAATATTCTGGTCAGCTGTATAATGCTGTCCTCCAGCTCTTTTTTCATCCCGATCCGGTTCATGGACAGGAAGCAGTTTAAGGTATTGTAGAGAAAATGGGGGTTAATCTGGCTTTGAAGGGCACGGTATTCTGCCTCTTGCCGGTCAATCTCATATTTATAGGACTGGTCAATATAAAGCTGCAGCTTTTGGACCATCTCGTTTAGATTCTCCGCAATCAGGGACAATTCTTCTGTGTTAAAGGAGTCGTTCTGCAATAGGTCTGTTTCAGGAACGGAAGCCTTCAAGTCCCCCCTTGCCACCTTTTTCATGGTATTTAATATAGAATTTAAAGCAAGTGCAGTCTTCTTTGAATTGGAACGGAAGATTGAGAATGCAGCCAGAATGGAGGAAAGGCTTAAAATAGCAGCCAGGCTCCAGACAATGGATACCTCCTTGAAAATATCCTTTTGGGAGGATACAAAAATAAGCTGCCAGGGCATTCCTGAAATATCGCTTTTATACAGGCGGTAAGTATCTGAGTCCGTACGTATAATATTTTTCGTAGAAGAAAGCCTTTTAAGGACGTCTTCCTCCACCTTTCCCACCTGGTAAACAGGGGTTCCATCCTGACCCGCGATGACAAAACCTGAATTTTTACTTAAGTTTACGCTGCTGAAAATATCCTTGATGATTTTGTCGGAGGCATCGATCCGGATGACGCCCAGCTTCCGTTTGGTATACACGTTACGGACTGTATGAAGGGCAGAGATGACCGTTGCCTCAGAACGGATATAAGGGGGAGCCTCTGAAACCATAAAGTGATATGGATCAGTTGTATTCAAAGCCTGCTGATACCAGGCCTCCCGCTGGTAAGGGTAGTCTGTGGTGTTGATGAGGTCGCTGGTTTTTGTTGCAGTAACGATGATGTGGTTGTCCGGGTTTACAGGCATGAAAGAGACTGCCAGGATATCTTCCCTTGCGGTGTTTAAAATACGCTGTATGGAAGTGGTATAGTTTTGCCGGTGAAGCTCGATCCGGTAGTCCAAAGAACCGTTTTTTGTGTATTTCCCATTCTCAACGGCTGCAAAAAAGTTCAGAATGGCATCGTAAATATAAGGAGTCAGGGCCAGCCTTTTTAAGTCAGACACATAGGTGCTTAAATTGGTTGAAATGGAATAAAGGGAGGTTGAAAAGTATTTTTCATTGTCCCTGTAAATCCTTTTTTGGAAGTAAAAGGCAAGTATGGTGGCCATGATGATAATGGGCAAAACAATACTTACGAGAAACAGGGCCAAAAACCGGTTTTGAAAGCTTTGACGTTTTTTCATATGGGGTCACCTCCTGGGCCTATATTGTATACATATTATATACGTTTTTCAATCCCCAATAAGGAAAATGATAGAAAAGAGCCTGAAAGTGTAGATTTGGGTATCTTACGGAACCCAGAGGACTGTGATAGACTAAAGATACAAAATAGCCGGCTAAAAACTAATATAAATGTAAGGGAGAATTATTATGAAGAAGTTAGCACTTGCCTCACTGGCAGGTCTCATTGCAATCAGCGTTATAGGCTGTTCCAAGGCACCCCAGGAACCTGTGGAGACAACTACAGCGACAGAAGCGGTAAAAGAGACAGAAACCAAAGGGAATGCAGCAGCCTCCACAGGCGTGACCATTGAATTTTTATATAACTTAAACGGCGAGTCTGTCAGCGATGCCATTCAGGATGTCTGCAAACAGTTTACAGAGGAAACAGGAATCGGTGTGGAAGCGGTCATGCCGGGAAGCAATTTTTCCGATATTTTGAAGACCAGAATGGCTTCCAATCAGCTTCCGGATGCGTGGACAACCCATGGCTGGGCAGTAGCAAGATATGCGGAATATTTATCTCCATTAAATGATTTTAAGTTTGCGTCTCATATATCCCCAAGCATTAAGGAACAGATCACAGATGGGGAAGGAAACTTATACACCCTTCCTATTGACATGGATTTAACCGGAATGATCTACAACGAAAATGTGCTGGAAGAAGCAGGTGTGAATGTAGATGACATCAAAACCTGGGCTGATTTTGAGGCAGCCTGCGAGAAGATCAAGGCAGCAGGACTGACCCCCATCCAGCTTGGCGGGAAAGACAGCTACACCATGGGAAATATGATGGATTTCGTGGCTCCAACCCTGATAACAAATGAGGATGAGGCCAATCAGGCAGCCCTTTTAGATGGCAGCTTTGACTGGAGCAAATGGAATACGGTTGTAAATCAGATTGATTCCTGGAGACAGAAGGGATATTTCAATACAGATGCCGTTACAGCAGATTTCATGACCGGTATTAAGGCTCTTGCAGCCGATAAGGCAGCTTTCATGTTTACCGCAGCCAGCGGAATCACAGAAACATACGTTCAGAACCCGGATACTAAAATGGGCTTTATGCCTCTTCCTGCAAGAGAAGAAGGGTTAAAACAGTCCCTGATGACAGGTGAGCACTTTGCGGTGGGCATGTCAAAGACCACAAAGCATCCGGAGGAAGTAAAACAGTTTATGGAATTCCTTGCCCGTGAAGACATCAGCTCTTACCTTGCAACCAAATGCGGTATGCCTTCCGGACTTGACAATGTGGTAAGTGATACGGGAAGACTGGCTCCTTACTATGATAAATATGCAAATGACAGTTCCATTTTAAATATTCCGTATTTTGACAGAAAGTATCTGCCAAGCGGTATGTGGAACGATTTATGCGTAACAGGAGCAGCCATTGTTTCAGGACAGGCAGATTCCCTTACCGTTGCAGTGGATCAGATGAAGACAAGCTATGAGGAAAAGAAAGCACAGGAGTAAACATGAAGATTCAGAAAAAATCATTAATCAAGCTGTTTTATATTCCGGCAGTGAAATTGTTTCTTGTTTTTGTGATTTATCCGTTTATCCAGGGTATCCGGCTGTCCTTTACCAACTGGAATGGATATTCCCAGACTATGAAGTTTGTTGGGATTAAGAATTATACCAGATTGTTTCAGGATGCAAATGTAAAGACAGCACTGGTCAATACCCTTATTTATGGTGTTATGAGTACCGTGATCCAGAACATCTTAGGTCTTGGCTACGCGTTATTTTTAAATACAAAGTTTAAGGGACGTTCCATTGTCAGAACGATTATCTACATGCCGGTTATGATTGCTCCGCTGATTATGGGTTACATCATGTATTTCTTCTTTCAGTATGACGGAGGCGCGGTCAATGATATTTTGACCGCCCTCCATATGGAGCCGGTGGATTTACTGGTCCATTCAGGGACCGCCATCCGGATCATTGTTATGGTAAACTCCCTGCAGTTTGTGGGCGTGGCCATGGTCATTTACCTGGCAGGACTCCAGAATGTGCCGACTATGTATTATGAAGCAGCCATGATTGACGGAGCCACCTTCTGGGAGCGGTTTAAGCACATTACCATTCCGCTGCTGATGCCGGCCATTTCCTCCTCTACCATCTTAAACCTGATCGGAGGATTAAAGCTTTTTGATCTGGTTATGGCGCTTACAAGCGGCGGACCTGGATTCAGCACCCATTCCCTGTCCACTCTGGTTACAAACCAGTATTTTTCGGCCCAGTCCGCAGGTTATGCTTCTGCAATTGGAATTTTCTCATTCCTGCTGATTATGATCATCAGCAATGTGGTCATGGGGTATTTTGACAAAAAGGAGGTGGATGTGTAGTGAAAGGATCAAGGTTTTCCAATGCCTGGAAATATGTCCTGGCTCTCATTATCATTGCAGTCCACTTTGTGCCCATTTATATGGTGGTTGCCATTGCGTTCAAATCCCCTTATGACCATTCCTCCAGGTGGGCCTTTCCGGGATACCTTTACTTAAAAAATATTTACACCGCACTGGAGCGGGGAGGAATGCTTCTGGCCCTTAAAAATACTGTGATCATAAGCGGCCTGGCAATTCTGTTTATTGTGGTCATTGGAGCCATGGCGGCTTATCCTCTCGCGAGAAATAAGAGCAGGCTTAACATTCTGGTGAAAGGGTTCATTATGGGCGTCATGATGATCCCGCCCTTAAGCATTCTGGTTCCCTTATATTCCTTTATGGCAAAAATTCAGGGAATCAATTCCTACTGGGGCATGATCGTGACTTTGATTACCTTCCAGCTTCCCACCAGCATCTTTTTGTTTTCAAGCTTTATAGCCAGCATACCGGTTGCCCTTGAGGAAGCGGCGGCAATTGACGGCTGCGGACCGTTCCAGACATTTTTCAGGATCATTATGCCTCAGCTAAAGCCGGTAACAGCTTCTGTTATCATCATTACCGGTGTGAACTGCTGGAATAATTACCAGTTTGCCTTATACTTACTCCAGTCCCCCAGGATTAAGACCATTACACTGGCCATTGCAGGCTTCTTTTCCGCAGACTCGGCCAATGTCAATGGAGCGGCAGCAGCGGCCTTTATTGGAATTCTTCCCATGGTTGTGGTATTCCTGTTTTTACAGAAATACTTTATCCAGGGCATGGTGGACAGCGCGATCAAGTAATTGACGAATAATTAAATAGGATTCAGAAAAGATAAGCGGGAATCGGATGAGACTTCCGCTTTCTTTTTAAAATTTTTTGAAAGATTGAGGTTCATTATGAGTGTACAATATATTGAGGACAAAAAGGTGTTCCTGTTAAATACGAAGAATACAAGCTACCAGTTCCGGGTGGCGGAGTATGGATTTTTGGAACACCTGTACTATGGAAAAAAGATATCCGATGCAGCAGATTATCTTCCTGTGAGAATCCGCCATGGGTTTGAAGCCAATCCCTATGAGTCGGAAAAGGACAGAACCATCTGCCTGGATGTGCTGGAACAGGAATATCCAGGGTTTGGAGTTTCGGACTTCCGGGTTTCTGCAGTCAGCGTGATTAATGGGGATGGCTCCAACTGCATTGATTTAAGGTATGTATCACATAAGGTATCAGACGGAAAATACCGCTTACATGAAATGCCATCATTACGGGATAATGGCGGCACTTGGCAGACTCTGGAGGTTCTGATGAGGGATCCTTATACCCAGGTGGAGGTGACTCTTGTTTACGGTGTTCTGGAAGAGTATGACATCATCACCAGATGCGCCAGGATTCAGAATGCAGGAGAAAAGACCGTGTTTGCCAATACAGCTCATTCCACCTGTATTTCTTTCCCTACGGATCAGATGGATATGATCAGCTTCTACGGAAGCTGGGGCCATGAGCGGTGTGCGGAGAGAACTTCCGTGAGACACGGGAAGATCACAGTGGACAGCGCCAGAGGTATCTCCAGCCATTATCAGAACCCTTCGGCCATCCTCTGCAGCCCTGACGCAACAGAGGATGGGGGAGATTGCTACGGAGTTGCCCTGGTTTACAGCGGAAACTTTGCAATCACCACAGAGGTCAACGATTTTAAACAGACAAGACTGGTGGCAGGCATCAACCCGGAAACTTTTTACTGGGAGCTATCAAAAGGCAGTGTATTTGAAACGCCGGAAGCAGTCATGACCTATAGCTCCCAGGGCCTATCCAAAATGAGCCATAATTTCCACGGGGCAGTGAAGCATCACCTGATTCCCGGCCAGTTTATCAATGAGAGGTGTCCGGTTCTCATCAACAACTGGGAGGCAACCATGATTGATTTTGACGAAGAAATGCTGGTGAACATTGCTGGAAAGGCAAAGGAGCTGGGTGTTGAGATGTTTGTCATGGATGATGGCTGGTTTGGAAGAAGGACCGATGAATACAGGGGCCTTGGGGACTGGCAGTGTAATTTAAGTAAGCTGCCAAGCGGAATACCTGGATTTTCTGCAAGAATTCACAATATGGGGTTAAAGTTCGGTATTTGGATCGAACCGGAAATGGTCAATGAGGATTCCAGGCTTTATGAAGAGCATCCTGACTGGTGTATCAAGATTCCGGGAAGAAAACCAACCCGCCAGAGATATCAGCTGATCCTGGATTTTGGCAGGGATGAAGTGGTGGAGGCTATCTTTCAACAGCTTTATGAGGAATTTAAGGATGCACAGATTGATTACATCAAGTGGGATATGAACCGGAGTATGACGGACCGTTTCTCTGGAGCTCTTCCGGCCCACAGGCAGGGAGAGGTTTGCCACAGGTATGTGCTGGGACTTTATAAGCTGATGGATAAGATGACAAAGGCTTTTCCAAACGTGCGGTTTGAAGGCTGCAGCGGAGGCGGAGGAAGGTTTGATATGGGAGTTCTTTACTACATGCCCCAGATCTGGTGCTCCGATGATACGGATGCGGTAGAAAGGATTCACATTCAGTACGGAACTTCCATGATCTATCCGCCTTTTGTCATGGGATCCCATGTTTCGGAGTGTCCCAACCAGCAGACGGGAAGAACGGTTTCCATTGATACAAGAGCGGCTCTTGCCTATTTCGGAACCTTTGGGTATGAGCTGGATTTAAATGAAATATCAGAGGAAGAACAGGAAGCGGTCCGCAGGCAGGTAAAATATTATCAGGAACATGGACTTGTGTCCGCTCATGGAGACTATTACCGGCTGACCAACCCGGAAAGTGAGCGGGAATATGGGGCGTTTATGTCTGTCTCCCAAGATAAAAAGGAGGCTGTCGTAGGATATGTGCAGCGGGTTTCCGGAGCGAATAAGGGAATTATTTACTTAAAGCTGCGGGGGCTTGAGGAGCAGACTGTGTATGAAATTCAGGAGCTTGGCATAAAGCTTTCCGGGGCAGCACTGATGTACGCGGGACTGCCTATGCCGGTGATCAAGGCGGACAATGAAGCCAGGGTGTTTACCTTGCTGGCACGATGAGGGAAGTGTTCGTACGGTATTGAAATTTTTTAAAGGAATATGGAAAGAAAGAATCGGAAATGGGAACACAGCAGCTGTTGTCCCCGCCTCCGATTCTTTTCGGTTATAAGCGCAGCCATTAAACTTTTTGTGTTACGCATAGAATTTAATTATTGACAAAAAAACATAGAAATGTTACAATCTCATTGTGCTAATTTACTTAGTTTTTTTTTATAAAATGTATGTAAAGGTTTTCACATATATATTTTCACCATAAATACCCCCCTCGCTTTCATTTCGGGGGAAAGGCAGAGGTATAAAAGAATGAGTATTGGTATTAAAGAAGTTGCAAAAGAGGCTGGAGTATCCATAGCAACGGTCTCAAGAGCGTTAAATAATGAAGGCTATGTAAGTGAAAGTGCCTATAAGAAAGTGGTGGAGGCCGCAAAACGGTTAAACTATGAGCCTAATTATCTGGCCCAAAGTTTGCTGAAGCAAAAAACCAACATCATCGGCGTTGTGGTTTCTGATATTGGCACCAGCTTCTTTTCAAAAATATTAAAAAGCATTGAAAACTGTGCCTCAGAAAAAAACTATAGTATTATGATTTGCAATATTGAAGAAGATTTAGAAAAAGAAAAAAAGTATTTAAGCGTATTTAAACGCATGTGTGTAGACGGCATTATTCTGACCAATGAACAGACGGATGAGGAATTGCTGAGCCAGTTGGCCGCCATGTCCGATATTCCCATGATTGCCTGCAGCTGCCATATCAATGGAATTTCATGTGCCAGTGTTAATATTGATGATTATAAGGCGGCGTATGATGCCGTTGCTTATCTGCACAGGCTTGGGCATAGAAAAATAGCTTATATCGGTGCAGAACTTCACGATTTTACGGTAGGCAGCCAGCGCTATGAAGGGGTAAGGGACTCACTGGCTGATAAAGGCTGTCCCATGAAGGAGCAATATGTCTGGCTTTCCGGCTTAAAGATAGAGCATGGCTATAAGATGATGAAAAACCTGATTAAAACCTGTAAGGATGATTTGCCTACCGCCATATTTGCGGGAAGCGATGATGTGGCAGTAGGCATCATGAACTGTGCATTTGATTTCGGATACCGTGTTCCGGAGGATTTTTCTATACTGGGTTTTGATAACAGTGAAATTTCAGCCAGCATGCGTCCGGCCATCTCTACAGTTCATCAGCCCATAGAAGAAATCGGATATTTTTCGGTGAGCACGCTAATTGACTTAATTGAAAGGGATGAACGGCAATATTCAAACCTGATACTACCTCATAAGATTATTGAGAGGGATAGCTGCATAAAAATTTTTCCTTAAAAGGAGAAATTTTTACCTGATGTGTAAAGCTTTACATATAAAAATATACTGTTACAAGGGAGCAAAAAACCATGAAAGAAATAGATGTCCTCATAGCAGGTACCCCTAATATTGATCTGATTGTACCGCCATATGATGAGCTGCCGGGCCCGGGAGAGGAAATACGGGTGGACAATATGTATGTGCAGTGCGGCGGCGGCGTGGCCATTACAGCCATAGGGCTCAGCAAGCTTGGAATGAAGACCATAATCTATGGTGCGGTACATAATGATTTATTTGGTGAATTTATCTTACAGGAAATGCGGAAATACGGGGTAAATTTCGAAACCAGGCTATCTGAAAAAAGCACCGGACTTTCAATCGCGCTGGATGTAAACAAAGACAGACGGTTTATCACATATGACGGCTGTGTAAATGAGGTTATGCCAAAGGATATACCTAAGGATCTGCTGGAAAAAACGCGGCATACCCACCTGACAAATTACAGGGGACGCATAGACCTGGAAGAATATCTGCAATTTATTGAAGATGCACATAGAGCTGGAGCTACGGTTTCCATGGATGTAGGCTGGGATGATACGGGACTATGGGATGAATGTATATTCGAAATAACAAAGAAATTGGATGTTTTCTTTATCAATGATAAGGAATTAATGGAATACACCCGTGCGGCCGGTTTCGATGCGGGGATTGAAAAACTGAGCGTTTTTTGCTCACATGCCGCCATAAAGATGGGGGCCCGGGGATCCCGGCTGCTGACAGGCGGCGAGGTTATCCATGGTAAAGCTTACAGCGTAATCTCTCTTGATACCACCGGTGCCGGCGATTCATTTAATGCAGGGTATTTGTATGGATTCTTAAACGGTTTATCTCCTGAAGAATGCCTGAAGGCTGCCAACTTTTGCGGAGCCTCCTCGGTACAGGGATATGGCGGATATGAAAAAGTTCCAAATCTAAAACAATTAAAGGAGGAGTTAAAATGAAATTAGTAATTCTGGGCGGAGCAGGTGTAAGAACTGTGTTTTTTACCAATGGCGTGGCCCAAAAGGCGGATCTAATGGGCATTACCGAGCTGGTTCTTTTTGATACGGATGAAAAAAAGCTGGCTATTATGGGAGCATTATCCAAGTATGCGGCGCAAAAGGCAAATCCGGCGCTGGCAGTAAGTACAACTTTGGATATACGTGAAGCTGTTTCCGGAGCGGATTATGTAGTGACCACCATCCGTGTGGGATATGACGAAGGCCGTGTGATCGATGAAGACATTGCCATGAAGCATGGTGTGCTGGGGCAGGAAACCACCGGAATCGGCGGATTTTCCATGGCTCTCAGGACCATTCCTGTGATGAAAGAATATTGCAGGATTATAAAGGAACTGGCACCAAAGGCATGGATATTTAACTTCACCAACCCTTCCGGTCTGGTAACCCAGGCCCTTCGTGACGCCGGCTATGACCGGGTACTGGGGATCTGTGATGCGCCCAGCGGCACGAAGATCAATATGGCGGAAGCCCTGGGGATTCCGGCCGGCGAATTGAGGGTACAGTTTGCAGGACTGAACCATCTGTCCTTTGTAACAAGTGTTTTACATAACGGGAAAGAGTTATTGCCGGAGTTATTAAAAGATGATGAATTTTTAAGGAAAGTAAAAGAGTTTTCCATGTTTGAACCAGATGTGATCCGCACCATGGGACATCTGCCCAATGAATATCTGTACTATTTCTTTTACCGGAACAAAGCAAACCAAAACGTCCAAGGCAGCCAAAAGGCACGGGGACGGGCCGTAATGGAAAACAATATTGAGATGTTTAAAGCCCTTTCGCAGATGACCCCGGAGACTCAGATCGAGGAAATGCTGCAAACTTATTTACGGTTTATGTACAATAGGGAGTCTACCTATATGGTTAATGAGACCAAACAGGCATTGGTTCATAAGCCTTTTGACGGTCAGATACCCAATGCGGAAGGCTATGCGGGGGTTATGATGAATTATCTTTTGACCATGGCTACCGGAGAAGAGCGGGAGATGGTTTTATCCATTCCGGATTCGGTTGGGCACTTTGGGCTGAAAGCCGGTGATGTTATGGAAATTACTAGCAGGATTACAAAAGACGGCATCGTGGTGGAGGAAAGAGGGGAACTTTCTCCGGCCGCCCAGGCGATGATTCAGAGTGTAAAGGCATATGAGAATCTGACGGTAGAAGCAATTAACACAAAGTCAGTTCAAACTGCCCAGGCTGCTTTGATGGCACATCCTTTAATCGGCGATTATCCACTTGCTAAAGAGCTGGTGGAAGATATATTAAGCGCACATAAAACTTATTTAGGAGAATGGAATTATTAAAAGGAGGAAATTATCATGAAAAGAATTTGGGGTTATGCATTGGCAGCTATCATGGGGGTCTCAACTTTAACCGGATGTGGTTCAGGGAAGACTGCAGCCACCACAGCAGCTTCAACAGCAGCTGCAGCCGATCAAACAACAACAGCGGACTCATCTAAGGCACCGGAACCGGCAGCAGGTCCATCTGGAAAGGTTGTTATCTACACCGGCAGTGGCCCGGAGATTACAGAACCGATTTATGCGTTGTGGAAGGAAAAGTATCCTGACATTGAAATTGAGGAGGTAAAGAGCGGAACCGGCGAATTGCTGGCCAGAATCAGTGCGGAAAAGGATAATCCCGGCGGTGATGTTCTTTGGGGTGGTGATACATTTTTGTATCTGTCCAATCCGGATTTATTCGAAGCCTATGACTCCAAAGAAGATGCAGATATGATTACCCGGGACCCGGACCACAAATGGCATTCCTACGTAATTATGCCTCAGACGATACTGGTAAATACGAAGCTTATAAAATCAGAAGCCGACTATCCGAAGACCTTAAAGGAATTAACAGATCCAAAGTGGAAAAAGGCTAAGATCGCCTTGGCAGATCCCTCCAAATCAGGTACCGGTTTGTCTCTTGTAAAAGGCATGGCTTCTTTATATGATTGGGATTATATGCAGCAGCTGCTTATAAACACGGAGGTGTACCCCAGCTCCGATGCTATGTTTGCTGCTGTAAAGGATGCGACGAATCCGGTAGGCTTTATCAATGAGGACTTAGGCTACAAATGGGAAATGAGCGGTGAGCCTGTTAAGATCATTTATCCGGAAGATGGGGTTACATATAACGTGGAAGCGACCGGGATCATCAAGGGTGCCAAAAACATGGATAATGCCAAGCTGTTTCTGGACTTTATTTTAAGCAGGGATGTACATAAAGTTTTACAGGATGTTGTAAAAAGACGTTCTGCACGTACCGATATGGCTCCGCCGGAAGGTTTAGGTGATTTAAGCTCTTATAAGCTGATTGAATCGAAATTTAATTCCAAGGATGAAGTACTGGATAACTTTACAAAAGCACTGGATGCTGCCAGAAAATAAAAAGTAAGAGGTGACAGGTTGTATGAAACGTTTGAAAGACCCTTGGATATACCTTACGTCCCTTTTTGTTATCCTCAGCATTGTTGCAATTATTATTCCCATGTTTTGGATCTTTGCTTCCGCTGTGATGCCTAAAGAAGGCGGTATATCCCTCATAAACTTTGTTAAATTCTTTACCGAGCGAACCACGAAGAGCGCCTTTAAAAACAGTTTGATACTGACTGCAATTATCACCCCTGTCACCGCTCTGATTGGCGTTCCCATCGCGTACTTTATGGCGCGGTATAAAATCAGGAATAAAAACCTGATTATTACATTGATTACCATGGCTTCCTGTGCCCCTCCCTTTTTAGGGGCACAGGCCTGGGTAATTTTACTAAAACGATTTGGGTTTTTTAACTGGCTGATTCAACTGGTAACTGGTATTGATGTACCTTTCAGCTTAAAGGGCATTCCCGGAATTGTATGGGTAAATATATGGCCCCTTTCCGCCCTGGTATTCCTTACCTGCTATGAAGCTTTTATCGCACAGGACCCTGCCCATAAGGAAGCTTCTTTAAGTCTGGGCGGCAATAAAACCAACACGTTGTTTAAAATTGAATTGCCCCTGGCTCTGCCGGGAATTCTTACAGGGCTGCTGATGGCGGGTCTTGGTGCTTTCTCCGACTTTGGTGCGCCTTATATGCTGGGTGGTGAGTTTCCGGTTATGCCGGTTATTATTTACAATGAATTTGTAAGCGAGATGGGAGGCAACTTATCCAAAGCAGCTACAGCAGGTATCATTATGTTGTTTATTGCCGGTGCATTTTTGTCATTGCAACGGATTATTCTGGCTGGAAAGGCTTATTCCTCTATTTCGTCGAAACGATATGTTGAAAAAACACCGGGCAGGCTGCTTGGTTTTGCAATTACCTTTATTATATTTCTTTACGTTATAATTTCATTTATGCCGCACATTACGCTGCTGGTCTATTCCCTGTTCCGTTTTAAGAACGGAAAGCCTATTATTGACTTTGCAGCAAATGGACTGCCCATAATCAGGCTTACATTGGAAAACTATTATAATCTGTTTTCCCATTACTACCGCCCGATCTTAATGACCTTCTTCATGTGTGGTCTGGCCACTGTTTTAAACATTGTGGTAGGTGTGGGCATTGCATTTATCATTGTACGCAAGCGGTATAAACTGTTTTCCACTTTTTTGAACTTTTCGGTTATTATTCCTTATGTGGTGCCGGGGATGACCATGGCCATCGGCTATATTGTTGTGTTTAATAAACCACCTATTGTACTGACCGGCACATGGATGATTTTAGTATTGTCTTATTTTATCCGGAAGCTGCAGTTTTCCGTTAAAAACGCAGAAGCTGCCCTGTATCAGGTGCATCCCTCTCTGGAGGAAGCGGCGTTAATGGTAGGGGCGAAGCCCGGCAGGGTGTTCATCGATGTTACACTAAAACTCATGATGGGCGGGGTCTTAAGCGGCAGTGCCCTGGCCTTCACACAGATCATGACTGAGTTCAGTACCAATATCATGCTGTACAGGCCGCCGTGGGAAAACATGGTTGTGGTTATCTTTCAAAAGGCTATGTCGGCCAACACCGATTTTGGCATTGCATCCTCTATGGCTGTACTGCTGATGATTTTCGTATTTGTGCCCATGTATCTTTTAAGCAGAATGGGACGGGAAAATGTTAAGTTTCAGGAGAAAGGTTAAGGGGTGGAATTATGAACGATAACATATCGCTGAAACCGGCATCAATAAAAATTGATCATGTCGTAAAAAAATTTGGTAAAGTAGAAGTATTAAAGGGAATTGATATTAATATTCAGCCGGGGGAATTTTTTACTTTATTAGGGTCTTCCGGCTGTGGAAAAACAACTCTGCTGCGTTTGATCGCAGGCTTTGAGGAGATAACCGGCGGACATATTTCTTTCGATGGAAAGGATATTTCCTCTTTAAATCCGTGGGAACGAAATGTGGGCTTTGTGTTCCAAAACTATGCGCTTTGGCCCCATATGACTATTTATGAAAACATTGCTTATGGACTGCGGATGAGGAAACTTCCGCAAAATGTCATTGATGAACGTGTGAGATGGGCCCTGTCGGTGGGCGGCCTGGAAGGGATGGAAAAACGGCATCCCGGCCAGCTTTCAGGCGGGCAGCAGCAGCGAGTGGCAATTGTCCGGGCATTGGTTATTCAGCCTAAAGCTCTTTTACTGGATGAGCCACTTTCCAATCTGGATGTAAAGCTGCGTATTAAAATGCGTAAGGACATAAAGGATTTACAGCGACAGGTAGGCATCACGGTTGTATATGTGACTCATGACCAGGAGGAAGCGCTGGAGATTTCGGATAGGATTGCAGTATTCGAAAAGGGAGTTGTACAGCAAATCGGAAGGCCTCAGGAGATTTATAAAAACCCGGCAAATCCGTTTGTAGCACAGTTTGTGGGCACCAGTAATTTTATAGAGGGAAATATATCAGATGGGGGTATCATCACTCATTCAGGAAAGCCCATACCGCTTAGCACCGGTATTCAGGGAGTGGGAAGCGTGAAGCTTTGCTTCCGTCCGGAGCATGCACAACTTGGCCGCGCACAAAAAGAAGGGGCCTTCCCGGTTACAGTGAAAAGTGCGGCTTACCGGGGCAACTGCGTAAACTGTGTGGCAGAGGTGGAACCGGGTCTGGAATTGACCATTAATGCGGATGAGGAATTTGAATCCGGTGAAAAGCTATGGGTAAGCATTCAAAAGTATTCTTATTTTAAATAACGATGATCGTGATAAGAACGTATGGGGGAGAATTTATTGATTTATTCCTTGTAATAGTAGTTGCTGGAATATCCCTTGAACCCTTTAAAACTTGCTTGAGGCTTATATATTTTATATAGGAGATGAGAACGTGAATAAGCAGATTGGTATTGGCCTGAATGCTGACTGGATAGACGGTGATGACAGTAAATTGCGGTATTGTCTGGAGTTGGCCCGGAAATCGGGCGGGAATTGCTGTGAACTGATTATGCATTCTATGGATGTACTCTTAAATGGCAGACTTTTGGAGCCACGGGTTTCGGCTGTGAAGAAAATTTTAATGGAATATGATTTTACTTACTCCATTCATATGCCCTATAGCTTTCATCCTCATGCCATGGGAGAGATGGAACGTTTGGCGTTTTTTAAGTCATGCATTGACTTTGCAAAACAAATTGGTGCCCAAAATATCACCGCCCATGCCAGTCCCATATCAGTGGAGGATGAAGACGGCCTTTTAATGGACATTGCCTATTATAAAGAAATAGCACAGTATGCCGGAGATATCCGGATTGGGATAGAAAACCCGTACTACTCAGGAGATGTTGAAAAATTTCGTATGATGCTGGGAGTAAATCCGGAAGATTTAGCATTGCATGTCGAGAGAATAGGCTGTAATAATTGCGGGATTACGTTAGATTTCGGCCATGCCTATCTGTCGGCTATAAACTATAACCGGGATTATGTGTCAGATATCCGCAAGATGGCTCCTTTGGCCGTGCACCTTCATGTACATGATAATTTCGGAAAGCATGGGGAGATGAAAAATTACATGGATAATTTTTCAAAGGGAATAGGAGATTTACATCTGCCGCCTGTCTGGGGGGAGATACCCTGGGGATCAGTGCTGCCCTTTTTTGATGAGTTTAAAGGAATTTATATTTTGGAGACGGAATTCCGGTTTTATCATTATTTTCATACGGGTGTTAAATTTTTATATGATGCAGCAAAAATTTAGGAACATAGATGTCAGTGTATAATGAATCCAAAGGAGGGTCTTGGTGGATTGCATTGTACCTAATAGGGCTGGAATAAGTACTCCTGAAGGGTTCATTTATAAAAAATAAAGTACTTAGAGGCATGTCTCAAGCCTCTAAGTACTTTATTTTATAAAGCGTTTCAGATCAGCAGCCGTCCTAATCTGTTGCTTCTATATCCACAGCCTCTTTACTTTGCATCAATGACTTCCTTCGCCATACCAATTAAATCATCACAGCTCAAATCATCAAAGGAGCTGAGCAAATAATCCATACCATTCTCACTCCAGCTTACATAACGGTATACCTTACGCTCTTCTTTGTCGCTTCCGTAGCTGATCATCAGCTTGCCTTCTTCCTCAAGATTTGAATCTTCCGCAGATGGTTTTGCATCTGGCGGTAAAAACAGATAATTATCTTCGCAGGCTTTTAAAGTGATATCCTGATAAACGTCCTGTTTTTTCACAGCGGAAGATCCCTGAGGAATCATGTCCTGATGCTCATGGATGTTAAGTGATGCACGATAATTTTCCCCATAGCTGGCATTAAGCTCCGGGTAGGTAATCAAAGGATTCTGGTTCTCATCCCTTCCTTCTACCTTTGTAATAGAGCCTTCGTTAAAGGAAAGTCCATTTGAAAAGGCATCCACTAACTTTGGAACGGTTCCCATCTGGCGTTCAGCCAGTTGGATCAGCTCAGCTTTTGAATGAACCATTTCGTCCCGGGAGGTAGAACTCAACAGGCCTGTAATTTTACCGCCTGCTATTGCCGTAACAGTTCCCATTACCGTTATTGCACACATTGCGGCCAAAGCGGCCACCATTCTCTTTTTACTAAATTTCATAATTCCACTCCTCATTTCTATTTTTTTATGAATTTCTCCAAGACAACGATTCTCTGCCTGCTCATCCGGCTTTATCTGATCCAGCCCGGACTTTATAATATGTTTTAATCTGTCATCCACAAACTTATCCATGGCAAAAGCCCCTTTCCATTTCTGTTTTTTCAGTGCCGTCAGCTTTCAATAAATCCTTCAGCAGTTTTCTTGCTTTATGCAGACGGGATTTTACCGTCCCTTCCATGGCTCCTGTAATATGGGCAATCTCTCTGGTGCTCAATTCATTATAATAATACAGAAGAATCACGGTACGGTATTTTATATCCAGATGTCTGAGTGCTGCCTGGATTTCTTTTGCTGTCTCTGCCTCTAAAACAGATTCCAGTGGTTCGTCCGCTTTCTTATCTTCCCGGATGTGCTCCGCACTCTTTTTTTCCTCCTCGTTTTCTAAAATACCTTCATAGGAGATCTCAGCTCTTCCTTTTTTCTTTCGTTCGAGCCGCCAGGCTGTCCTGACCAGAATCTGATACAGCCACGGTTCAAAGCGTTCCGTTTGTTTCAGTTTTGACTTGTAAAGATAGCATTTAACAAATGTCTCCTGTAAAATGTCCTCACTGTCACTTCGGTTACCAGTAATAAAATACGCCATACGGTATAGCTTTCCGGAATAGGAACGGTATAGTTCGTCAAATGCTGCTTCGCTGCCATTTATCATGCTTTCTACCAAAGCCCCTTTTTCTTCTATCATAACCTGTTTCCTTTCCTTTTTTAGATGCATCTGATAATAAGAGTCACCTAAGTACCATTTGGTTCATTTTTTATAGTTTTTATTTAAAATATATAAAAATAAAAGACCGGATACGGGAAACCAACCGCTGTTGTTCCCGTCTCCGATCCTTATGGCCTAGGCTTTTGATTTCAGAGGCCGCTAAATTCCATTTTTATTTCTCTTAATTACCTTAAGCCTGGTGAACTCTTCCCTGTCCTTTTCTTCCAGTGAATTGGTAATATTCTTAGTCAGCGTCTCATACCTGGGAATCGTAATATTCTTTAAGGCGTTGGCCCGTTTCTGGGTCCTTTTAATACTGTTTGCCAGACGGTAGGCGGAGTTTTCAACCATGGAGAGCTTTACCGTCAGTTTTTTTACCTTTTCAAACTGGTAACGGGCCTCGTCTAAGGATTCCCTGGTGCTGTAATAGGCATAAGTCAGGTTTAAAGGCATTTCATCATGCTCGACCAGGGGAATCTCTGTTCCCATGATGCTCCTGGTCTTGATTCGCACCGAATTGTCCACAGGGACTGCCATGGCAATATCCTGCACATAGTTGATTCCCAGCTCTATGTTGGCCTTTTGCAGGGACTTGTAAGCGGAAGTGAAGGTGACATCAATTTCCGACTGAATGCCTTTTGCTTCATCAATCAGGCTCATCAGTTCCTTGATGAGGATGTTCCGTTTTTTATCCATCAGTTCATAGCCCTGTCTGGCTAAAGCCAGAGAGCTTTTCGCAAGGATTAAATTCCCCTTGGTGGGAAATGTATTGGGATTCATGAATATCCCTCCTATTCTTCCGATCCTTCAAGGGTGGTTGGCTTGTAATACTGGTCTAAGACCTTGGTGTCGACGCGGTCCAGTTCGGCCCTTGGAAGAAGCCCTAAAAGCTCCCAGCCGATGGTCAGGGTTTCGATGATGTTCCGGTTGGCATGATTTCCCTGTCCAACAAACCGGTTTTCAAATTCCTTGCCAAACACCAGATATTTTTTATCAATCGGGGAGAGTTCATCTTCGCCGATGACCGATGCCAGGGCTCTGGCGTCTCCTACCTTGGCATAACAGGAGAATAGCTGGTTTGCCAGACCTTGATGGTCGGCCCTTGTAAAGCCTTCTCCAATACCGTCCTTCATCAGACGGCTTAAGGAAGGAAGAACGTTAATAGGCGGATAAACCGACTGGCCGTACAAGCTGCGGTCCAGGACGATCTGCCCTTCCGTGATATATCCCGTAAGGTCTGGAATGGGGTGGGTGATGTCGTCGTTTGGCATGGTCAGTATGGGAATCTGGGTCACGGAACCATGCCGGCCCTTTACGATGCCGGCCCGCTCATAAAGGGAAGCCAGCTCACTGTATAAATATCCGGGATAGCCCTTTCTGGAAGGGATCTCGCCCTTTGAGGAGGAAACCTCACGGAGAGCCTCCGCATAGGCTGTCATATCGGTCAAGATGACCAGTATGTGCATTCCCTTTTCAAAAGCCAGGTATTCCGCCAGGGTAAGTGCCACCTTTGGCGTGATCAGACGTTCCACCACAGGATCGTTTGCCAGGTTGATGAACATGGCCACGTGGTCGGAAACGCCGCTTTCCTCAAAGGTACGGCGGAAGAAGTCGGCCACATCGTATTTCACGCCCATGGCAGCAAATACCACGGCAAACTTTTCACTGGATAGGGCGTCATCTCCTAAGGAGGCCTGCTGTACGATCTGGGCTGCCAGTTCGTCATGAGGAAGGCCATTTCCGGAGAAGATGGGAAGTTTCTGGCCCCGGATCAGGGTCATCAGCCCGTCAATGGCTGAGATTCCCGTGCGGATATAATCTCTTGGGTATTCCCTGGTAACAGGATTTAAGGGTTTTCCGTTAATGTCCAGACGGATTTGGGAGTTGATGTCTCCAAGCCCGTCTATGGGCTCACCGATTCCGTTAAAAGTACGTCCCAGCATGTCTTCGGACACGGCAAGCTCCATAGGGTGTCCAGTGAGGCGGGTGTGGACATTTCTTAAGGCTAACCCATCGGTTCCTTCAAATACCTGGATGATCGCCTTATCCTCGTAAACCTCAATGATACGCCCCAGTTTCTTTGTCTTTTTTTCTACGGTCATTTCCACGATTTCGTCGAAAGCAGCATTCTGGACGCCTTCTAAAACGACCAGGGGACCGTTGATTGCACTTAGTCCTAAATATTCGATAGCCATAGTCTGCCTCCTCCCTATGCGTTGCGCTCGATGACGGAATCATAGAAGGCGTCTACCTGCTTTTTGTAGTCATCAAAGATATCAAGTCTGTCATTAGGTACATCATATTTAATGGAAATGATCTTATCAAAGATCGGATCCTCTTTTAATACGGACATAGGCATTCCCATGGAAACCAGGGAACGGGATTTCTTGTATAAATAAAGAATTAAATCCATCATCTTAAACTGCTTTTCCATTGGGACGCAGGTATCTTCCTTATGGAATGCATTCTGCTGTAAAAATCCGATCCTGATCACCTTGGAAATTTCCAGTATGAGCTTCTGGTCATCGGGAAGCATGTCTCCGCCGATCAGTTTTACGATCTCCATCAGGCTGCTTTCCTGGGTCAGCAGAAATACCAGGCGGTTTCTGTAGTCCACGAATTTCTTATCCACATTTTCCACGTACCAGGGAGCCAGATCGGTCAGATACTCAGAATAGCTGCTGAGCCAGTGGATGGCCGGGAAATGGCGTTCATTTGCCAGGTTCCGGTCCAGGCCCCAGAAGCAGCGGACAAAACGCTTGGTGTTCTGGGTTACCGGCTCGGAGAAGTCGCCTCCCTGAGGGGATACGGCACCAATGATGGTGACGGAACCTTCGGTTCCGTTCATGTTCTGGATCATCCCAGCCCTTTCATAGAAAGCCGANNCCTTCTTCTGCAGGCATCTCTTCCAGACGCCCGGACAACTCTCTTAAGGCCTCGGCCCAGCGGGAGGTGGAGTCCGCCATGATCGCCACATGGTATCCCATATCCCGGTAGTATTCCGCCAGGGTGAGACCGGAGTAGAGGCTGGCTTCACGGGCGGCTACGGGCATGTTTGAAGTATTGGCAATCAGTGTGGTCCGGTCCATCAGAGGATTTCCGGACCGGGGGTCAACGAGCTCAGAGAACTCCTCAAGCACCTGGGTCATCTCGTTGCCACGTTCCCCGCAGCCGATATAAATGATAATANNGGGCAATCTGGTGCTGGGTCATGGTTTTTCCTGTGCCAAAACCGCCGGGGATACAAGCGGTGCCTCCCTTAGCAAGAGGAAACAGGGTATCAATGATCCTCTGCCCTGTGATAAGAGGCTTTCCGGCCGGATATCTCTTTAATATGGGCCTTGGTATGCGGATAGGCCACTTTTGGGTCATGGTAACTTTCTTTTCGGACCCGTCTAAAAGCTGGAGGGTCAGCAGGGGATCGGAAATGGTATAGGAACCATCCTCAACCACGTCAAGGACATAGCCTTCCATATCAGGGGGTATCATAACCTTATGGACAATGGCCGGGGTTTCAGGAACCTCAGCAATGATGGTTCCTGGTAACAGATGATCCCCCTTTTTTACTGTTATGTGGGTCTTCCAGAGCTTCCCGCCGTCAAGGGAGTCCACATGAATGCCCCGGTCAATGTATGCGCCTCCGGTCTTTGCTATCTCGCTTAAAGGGCGCTCGATTCCGTCAAAGATATTATTTAAAATACCTGGGGCCAGTGTGACGGATACGGGGAAGCCGGAGGAGGTGACTGTTTCTCCCGGCTTTAAGCCGCTGGTTTCCTCATATACCTGGACAATGGTGCGGCGGTCTGTAAGGCCGATGACCTCACCGACTAAGTGGTCTTTGCCCACATAGACCATTTCATTCATTCGGAATCCGGAATCACCCTTTAAATAAATGACAGGGCCGTTAATTCCGGAAATGGTGCCTGTATTAGTCATTAGCCGTACCTCCCATCAGATCCTTTACATCAAAGCGGAAGTCGCGTTTTGCCTCTGCCAGCTTTGTTTGAAATGAATTGTCAATTAAAATATGCCTGGAAGGGATGACAGCCCGGGTTCCTCCCAGAAAGGAGTATTCGCTCACCTGGATGTCAGAGCTGCCTGATATCGCCAGTTCATTGATCTTTTCTTCATCTGCAGGATCGATATAAATGGTGATGAATTCTTTTCCTGCCAGGGCTTTGGCTTCCTGTATCTGTTTTTCCAATAGCTTTGTATATTCGGTCGACTCCATGAATGTGGCCAGTTTATCCCGAAGCTCCGAAAACAGCTTATCTTTCAGCTCATCCTGTTTTTTTCCAAAATCCCGCTTCATGCCGATCTGTTCCAGGGAAAGCTTTTTGTTGATTTCCCGTTCGATCCGTTCGCTTTCCAAAACCACCTGATGTGCAGCCCTTCGCTTTGCATCCTCCTGATGCTCTGAAAAGGTCTGCTCCAAGGCAGCTGTATATTCATCAAGCATCTTTGCACTGCGGGTTCTGGCATCTTCCATGCAAAAATTCAGGAAATGCTGTAATTTTTCCTCAGTCGTCAAGATGACCACCTCTTTCTTATAGTTTTAATCCGATGGCTTCATTAACATAATCCGTGATAAAGTTCGGCTTGCGGCCGGTACCATGGCGGTCAGGGATTTCTACAATCAATGGAAGCTTACGGTTCAGCTTTACATCATTGATGATGTCCGGAAACTCTTTTCCGAATTTTTCCGTCAGGAGAATGATCCCGATCTCCTTATCGGCCAGGACTTTATCCAGTTCACGTTTCAGTTCTGCCTTTTCATGAACGACAGCGCCTTCTACCCCGGCTAATTTCATGCCGGTCCAGGTATCCACGTTGTCGCTGATCAAATACATTTTCATGAATTACAGCTTACCTAAGATCATGAAAGAAATGATCAGACCATACAAACAAACGCCTTCGGCAAGCCCTCNNCGAGCGGCGCTGGCAGCTGCGGATACGGCAATGCCGCCGCCGATGCAGGCAAGTCCTGTGGAAAGTGCTGCAGCCAAGTATCCCATTCCTGCGATGTTTCCTGCGCCTGCAGCTGTGCTTTCCGCAGCGGCAGCCTGGCCGTTAAACATTAATACACTGGAAATGATAAGGGTCCCAAAAAATAAAAGGGTGTTGATGCAAAGGGCGGTTTTATAGCGGCCCTTTGTTTTTGCGCCCATGGAAAAAGCTCCGAAAGGAAGGGCGATGCTTATGGTTAATGCGATAGCTAATGTTATTTTTACTAAGGTTGACATAATATTACCTCCGTTTTGGTTTTTAAATTTTCTTTCCGTATGGTTTAAATGCACGGCCGGTTCCCCGATAGAATCGGCTGAATAATTCGTAATATTCCAAACGCAGTACCTGGATCCCAACGATCAGACCTTCCATGCCGCAGACGAATAAGTTGCCAAGAATTACAACCAGCCAGTTGGGGGCTCCTGCTTCCGCACCGGACAGCATGAGCACCACCTCCATCATGGCCGCATGGCTGACAGCAAAGGCCCCTACACGGACAAAGGAAAGGGTGTTGGAAAAGTAGCTTAAAAGCACTTCAAACAGTTCAAAGAAGCCCTGGACCACAAACATGCCCTTTTCCTTTGGCATGATCTGCGCTTTCTTTTCCACCAGATTAGTGAGCGGCTCCTTAAAGAACATGACCAGCAGCGGGATGCCAAACATGATGACGAGAAGTATGGCAGCCGGAATGGGGTTATTTGTCATGTAAAGGACGATGGTGAGCACAAGGCTTGCGTAAAAGACAAGTCCTGCCGCACCGTTCGTGTCAAAAAGGGTCTTTTCCGGATCATGAAAGCGGATGCTGTTTATGATGTTAAGAACCATGGTCAACAGAATAATTCCCATACCAATGGAAACCGCAACGATAAATACGGTATTCAGTTTCCCGATAAAGGGCAGGTTGGTCATGTGCTCCATGGGGCGGAGCCAGACGGCCTGAATGATATTTTCAAATCCGAAAATGCTGCCAAACAGGATTCCGAATATGGTTGAAAAAAAGCCGCAGCAGGATATAATGGCCGCCAGATTTATTTTTTTCAGCCGGTAGAGGAGGAATCCTCCAAACAGAAGGCATATTCCCTGTCCCACATCTCCGAACATAAAACCAAACAGGAAGGAATAGGTGAGGCCGATCAATATGGTGGGATCGATCTCGTTGTATGCCGGCAGGCCGTACATGTGAATGAACATCTCAAAGGGTTTAAAAAGCCTGGGGTTTTGCAGCTTGGTGGGGGGCTTGCTCATAATATTGTTATGGTCATCCTCTATGATACAGAAAGTTTTTTCATCGTTAGAGATTTCTTTCTGAAAGGCAGCTGCATCCCGGTTGCTCATCCAGCCGCAGAGGATGTAAAAGGTATTTACTTTCTGCTTGGTGCATGCGGCCAGTTTTCTCACGTTAAAGTTGGTGGAAAAAGTTTCCAGACTGCTTAGTGCCGCCAATAACTCCTCCTGCCTTGAAGCCAGCAGTCCGGACATCTGGTTTCGGATGCCGTCGATATCAGACTGGAAAGCGCTTAACTTATCTTCCAGTAAATAAATAGCATCTAAAGGCGTACCTTCGTACTCATCTGGTAAAAAGTAACGTTCAAAACGCATGGAGGCATAAATAGCGTCAATCTGGTTTGAGATGGTTTCTGGTACAAAATAAACCAGCCAGACATATTCGTCATCCTCCCGGCATTTATAGAGTACAGTATCAATGGTATCATATACATAACTCACAAATTTGTTGAAATATTCATGAGAAATGCGCCCAAAACGGAATTTAATGTACTTAAATTGAAGGATGGAGCTTAAGTCATAGTTAAGTCCGGTAAATGGAAGGATACGTTCCAGGGATTGGCGGTAGGAATTTTGTTCGGATACAAGTGCCTCTTCCTTTGCCGTAAGCTCCTTTACCTGTTCCCCGATCTCTGTGACAATTCTGGCGGCCTTCCGGATTGGAATCTTTTTCCGGATGCCTGCCTGATCGGCCGGCGGTAGTAATTCTGCCAGCTCCATGGCACGCTGGTAATCGTCTTTGTATGGATTTGTTTCAATATAAGGTCTTAAGTCTTTCACTGTTTTTAATTCCGACAGGGCATTTTCCAAATGAATTTCATATTTGGATAAATAAGTGTCAATGACCCGGTCAATATCTTCCTTAGGTCCGGTGATACTTAAGAATTTCATTTTTTCTATCACGAAAAAACAACCCCCTTTACTTTTTTACTACATAGGAGATGATTTCATCCGGACTTAAACGGTATCGGATGCTCTCTATGAGGGTGATAATCTTTTGAATTTCTTCCTCCTTAAAATAAAGATAGGAATTCAGTGTGGCAATGGAATACGGGTTCTGCCGGCTGGAGGAATTGTATATTTTATCCAGTACTTCCTGTGTTAAGTGTTCCAAGTCCGGCATGTCTGCGGTTTCCAGATCTGACTTCCGTCCATAAAAGGTGTTCTTTAGTATGGAATAGAACTCTTCCAGTGTAGCTGTCTCTGCCAATTTTCCAATCTGCTCCTTATTCAAATGGTAATTGAAGGGGATTAGAAGGGTATAAATATCGGCAGGCTGAAGATGATAATATCTTTTTGATCGGTAAATCCACTGGACATTAAGTAAATCCAGCTTACTGCCAAAGCAGTGTTTGAGAAGGTCCTGTTCCTTCCTTGTGAGATATTTACCCATGACCTTCCAAATGGTCTTAAAGTAAAGAAGATCTAAGTGGACCTCATAATCAAACAAGGTAGGCTGTTCCCTGTCGTCTAAGTGGGACAGCAGGTCATAATAGACCGAACCTTCTAAGTTGGCTATAAACTCGTGTAAGTCCATGGAGGATGACAGCTTAATTAAATCCAGCCGGGAATGCTTCTCAAAAAAGTCCTGGAATACAGAGAGATCGATATCCAACCGGTTCCTACCCATGGCATTGCGGAAGCATTTCTTCAGGATATCGATTTCAAAGTGCATAAAATACAGGTCCAGGAACTTACGTTGGGTTAAATTGGCGAATCGGTAGAGCTTTGCATAATCCTGGTACAGAGAAAGGATCAGCCGCTGTTCAATGGCTCCCCGGTGAAGCACTACACCTTCCAGGTTTGCAAACAGCCCTTCATAGGCCGGAAGACGCCTTAAATATTCCTCTGCATCAGAAACGGTTTCAAGGGCTGCCATTTCAAGAAATTGGCTGTCGGTGATCAGATGGCTCTCCATGGCTCTTACCTTGGTTGTAATGCCGCTGTAGGATAATAAGTCTTCCATAGGATCACTCCTTTATCATAGTATTGAATAGTTCCTCCACATATTGAGTATGATGGTCTTCATAACGCTGTTCCACGGCTTCAAGAACCTTTTCGGAATCGCTCCGCTGTTTTTTTAAGCGGTTGTTCATACTGATTTCCATGCCGGCCTGCAGCTCTTTAATCTTTTTACTGGTTTCCGCTTCCAGTTGCAAATCAAATGCAGCGGTCTGTTCTTCCATATCTTTAGCAAATGCCTTTTTGCGCTCATTAGCATCATTCATAATGGAAGCAGCAGCCGATTCAATCTCAGATATTCTCTCGATCACAGTATCCATACCGTGCCCTCCTTATCGTAATAATTCTTTAAAAATATAGTGCTTGATTTATAATGATACTACAATTTAAAAAAAATACCATAGGATGTTCGTAAAAAACCCCAATATTAATAAAGTTTTAACTTAAATATAGATTACGACGAAGGGGCTGTAGCTATGCATGGACAATAAAAAAAGCGAAGATCAGGGAAGTATATTCCCTGGATTCTTCGCTTTTTTTAACACTTTCTTTACGGGGTGGAAGCTGTTGAATTCTCCGCGGCAGAGGTAGATTCCCCTGCGCCCGTTCCTGTCCCGTCTTCCGATACGGTCAGGAATTCGGTGGCAATATAAGCCTCTGTTCCTTCAAACATAATGACTGTCCATTTGTCGTCATAGGTCTTGACATATTCCACCACTGTACCGGAAGCAAGGCTTCCTAGCTTTGCACCGTCGGTGGAAGGTTCGGAGCGGACATTAAGCTTGCTCTTGGTGGTATAAATCTTAGGCGCTTCTGTTTCTGGTTCCGAAGGCTCTGTTGGTATTTCTGCGCTTGTCATGGCTTCGGTAGTGACCTCAGCAGTTGTTGCGGGTGTTGTCGGTTCTTTTTTTTCATTTTTCCCGGGGATCAGCTTTACGATGATCAGGACAAGCACAAGAAGAACCAGGAAAATGAGCGCTGGTTTCAGCAATCCATAGGCATCAAAGCTTTTCTTTTTGGAGCGCCGTCTGCTTCTGCTTTGTGAAGAGGGCCTTTGGCCGCTTCTGGAGACATTTCTCTGGACCGGCCTCTGTCCGGTTTTTGCGCCATCCGGTCTTGTTCCAGTGCGCCCGGTACCGCCGGTATGTTCCTGAGTTCTTAAAGGCGCAGTCCTTGCGCCGCTGCTTCTTAAAGTTCCAGTTCCCTGGGATTCATTTCTTGGAGCGTTGCTTCGCGGGGGATTATTCCGGGGAGAGGAAGATATGGTCCTAACGTCTGTTGGACGTTTATTGACAGGGGCTCCGCCCTGGCTTCCTCTATTATGAGAGTTTGCAAAGGCATTGATTTCCTGGGACAGAAGCTGGAAGGCTTCATTGGCATCGTAGGGGCTGTCATCTCCTTCGTGGACTGCTTTGTTTCCCAGCACGCGGATCCTGTGATAGTGGTCTTTGGCAGCCTGAGATATAAAGCGCCCTTCAAATAGCTGGTCTATGCTGTCCGCCAGATCGCCTTCCACAATCAGTGCCCTTTCCCCGAGATAGTTTACCATATATTCCAAGGTCTGCCGGGCTTTGATCATAGCCATGTTATACTGCTTCTGGCTCATGAGCTTTTCCGTTTCCCTTTGACCCTGCTGGATTCTTAGCAAGAAACTGTTGTTTGTAGTTCCCATATATTTCCTCCTTTGCAAAACGGTTGTATTCCAATATACAGATATTATACTAGATTATTGCAAATTGTGCACCTGTTATTTTGTCGTTTTTTGATTTGTAAGAGAAAAGTAAAAAATATACGGGGAATCCCTATAAATAAAGATTTCCCCGTATTTTGAAGTTGCCTGAGATGCTATTTTAATACGGAATCCTATCATTTGTTTGCAACTTCGCTGTGCTCATTAAGTTATAAATGTTCTTTAAAAGGGGAGGAGCCAGTAAGATTGGGGGATCCTGCCGTCTGTATGAAAAATAATTAAGGTGCCACTTAAAATACATCGACCTATGACCCTCTTAATTTGTTGAGATTAATAAAAAGGGGCTTGGTCCATAATCAAGAGGGAAGGTAGGAAGTAGAATTGATGTCATTATTCGCAAAAAATGAATCGCTCCGCGGATAACCGGAGACATGCCAGAGCACAGAACATTCGGAGAAGAGAGGTAACGTTATGGATGAACTTTGAGCCNNTCATTAACTTGATCGGGGCACGTAGTATTCGATGGAGTTTTATCGTTTGCACTTGAATTAGAGATTGACCGGCGAACAGCAATTGCATTTAATGAATCACTCAATAATAGCGTGTCTGCAGCTAATATTGATAATTCATCATCATCTAAACAATCTGCTATTTGACAAGCTAGTGCAGAAATAAATAGTACATCGCAACAATAACTCATATCACCACCTCTGTTATATATATGAATGAGTCACTATTTTATGTCTTAAATTAGTATCTGACTGATTTTAGTACATGGAAAACTCAATATTGAATGTCAAAGCAATATAACTTTGCATATATTATATAAAATTATAAATAGGAATATTTATATGGATTATTCTCAAGGTGACCCCAGAATGGGATTTGGTGGAAGAGGTTCAGGAGGAAGAGGTTTCGATAGAAGAGATATGCGCGATGAATTCGATAGAAGAATGGAATTTGACAGAAGACAAGAATCTGACAGAAGAGAAGAATTCGACAGGAGACAAGATTTCGACTCGAGATTTCCATTTTGGTGGTTATTTTTTTAATAATTACTAATTTAGGCTGAACTACCAACTATCAATATAACATTCAATATATTTATTCTCCTTTTTGGAAACGCTTATCGGTTTTGGGTCGATGGGCGTTTCCTTTTTATTAATTTGGGGGTATACTGAAAGGAATTGGAGGAGATAAAGTATGGACCTGACTGGATTTGTTATATTGATCTGTGCATGCATTGTTTTGTATCTCGATGTATTTAGGTGGGATCTCANNAGCGGAATGATCGCTTTGATACAATAAGGTTTGTAGGAGAGGAGCGGATCAAATGAAGCTGGGTATGTTCTCTTCCATGGAGTATTTGCTGCGCTGAAGTAGTCGATAAATACGGTGTATATTGGTATATAACCGTATAGCATGAATCACTTAATTAACGAATTCTTTGAGCGTAATGGAAAGTCAGTAAATTTGGATATCAAAAAACTACTAACTATCAGTATAATTGGTAGTTTTTTTATTACCAGAAAGAGAGAGGAAATGACAAAGGGAATTCATTAATACATTATCCCTGTAGCAGGAAGCGGAACGTACTATGGACCTTATAAAATATGCCAGAGCATCACAGCTATCTGGTCCCTTACTTCGGGAGAGAGGCTGTGCTTTATGAAAAGTCCTTATAAAAGGGAGGGCCGGCAAGATTGGGGGAATCCTGCCGGCTGAGTATGAAAAAAAGTTCTTATTAAAAGGATATTATCTGTTACAAGTATAATTATACCGAGCAGTTATGTAGAAAGAATGTGGAAGATGTGAACAGTTTGTAAAGGGAGAAACAATACAATGATAAAGGAATAATGATAGTTGATAGTTTTTAACAATATGGTATTAAAAAGTAGGAATATGGTATGATGAATAATCTGATTAAAGTTTACGCCTTCCCATGAATATGACATACTGCTGTCATGATTCATGTGGTATATTTGTTTCAAATAAAAAAGCAGGAGGTAAATATAATGAATGAAGAAATTATTGCTAGAGCCGGTGAAATTGTTGCAAAAAAGACCGGCGGAGGAAATGAGGGGTATTGCGTATTAGCGTTGATTGACAAAGACGGTTATCCAACCGCCTCTACAATATCCACCTCAAAGGCAGACGGTATCAACTGGATCACATTCTGTACTGGACTTAGTAGCAATAAAGCCGATCGCATTAAAAAGTGTAATCTCGCGAGTGTTTGTTTTGATGCATTAGACCACAATATCACACTGGTGGGTACAATAGAGATATTAAGNNATTAACCGATCCGGATATAAAGAAAGAAATGTGGTACAAGGGACTTGAAGATAATTTCGACGGACCGGAAGATCCAAACTACTGCGTTTTGCGCTTTCAGACAGATCGTTATAATCTACTTGTTGATTGGAAGGAAGCAAAAGGTACTTTATAAGAACATTTGCTAAAGAATGAAGTTGAGGATTATTCATGAACTGCTAGAAACTGGTATTTATAATGAAGCGTTAGATTTATATTAAGCCTCGTATTATACCAAATTTGACGCTGCTGATGAAGCAGAGGATGAGCGGATTACCATAGAGCTTGAGTTGTCAGGTGAGTTTTTGACGGTAAAATCAGCAAGTGCCAGTTATGGTGGTGTGGCCTATTATGAAAATGAGTACTATAAGGAAGAGACAAAGAATCTAAAGGGAAAAGATTAAGACGGTACGTGGGTAAAGGAAGATAAATATTCTATAAATTATAAGAAAGAGATAGCTTTGGCTGTCTTTTTTCTTTTCCTGGGATATGGTTAATACTGCCTAAGGTTTAGGGCCGCAAGAATCGGGGGCTATGGGTAGCAACCAATAACTGAGATAGCAGAGAAGAAAAGGAGAATATCCCCATAAAGGAGAGGAGCCGGCAAGATTGGAGGAATCCTGCCGGCTATATGAAAAAAGTATATCTATAAGGATATTACCAGTAACAAGTATTAATATAAAGGTCTGTTGTGTAGAAAAGTTGTGGAAGATGTGAACAAATTGTGAAAGGGGCCGTGTCTTTTTTCGCTCAGGGACAATCCTGGATTTTTATTCATATTTTTATACTAGTGAATCATGTGGATATGCTGCATATCCAGTAGATTCACAATCTTAAGGCTGAAGGCAGTAATTCTTTCATGCCTTGTAGGAAAAAAAGAAAGGTGAGTATATGACATCTCAGGAAAAAAGACAGGCGGTATGTGATAAGTATGCAACTATAATTGGCCGCAACATTTATAGCCATGATTTACGGGATTACTGTTTTAAAAAATATATTAATAACAAATATTATAGCGACTGCAGTAGTTCCATTTGTTATTCCTATAAAGAGGCAGGTTATGGCTTTGGTATTCTGACTACGGCCGGAATATATCAGTCAGGCACCCTTACCGTGGTAGATGCGGATATAACAAATGGCATTCCGGATATCTCCAAACTGCGAAAGGGCGACATGCTGGAATTCGCCGGCACGGATGCCGAGAGGCCACTCAATATCGGCCACGTGGAAATGTACTATGGAAATAATATCTTATGCGGTCATAGCAGCGGCACGCCGTCTTTTAAGGATCTCAAAGGCTACTGCACCAGCCGGTACAATTCCTGGGCTCCTGGGGGCTGGCGGGAAGGTCTTGTGTGTGTCCGGAGATACATTCAGGACGATGGTGAGACAGAAGAGGAGGCTGTCAAATTATCAGGCTGGAAGCGGGAAGCTGACGGATGGCGCTTTTACCTTGGAAATTCGGGAGAATCGGTAAGAGATTCCTGGTATCAGGATACGGATGGAAAATGGTACTGGTTCAACGCAGCCGGTCTTATGGTTTCAAGCACCTGGTACCAGTACAAGGGTGACTGGTACTATCTGGAAGCGGACGGAGCCATGGTCAAGGGCTTCCAGAATATTGATTGCAAATGGTATTATCTGGATCANNGACCCCGGATGAAAACGGGGCGCTGCAGTATCCGAGTATGGCAGTGTAAGAAGAGAAGGCGGGCGCTAGTATTTCTGGCCCGCCTTCTCTTGCGTTCCCTGCACCATGTATGATACAATCGATCAGGCGATGCATGTTTTCATTAAGATGAATGAATTTATTTGGAGGAATTTTAATATGAGGTTACGTCATATACCAGGCTCGGAAGAGGAAATCGCGGGCAGTCCACATGTTGTCCAGAACCCTATCGAAAAAAGGGGCTGCTGGAAGGAAGTGTTTGGCAATGAAAATCCCATAGAGATAGAAGTTGGCATGGGAAAAGGCCGTTTTATCATGGAACTGGCTGCTATTCATCCGGAAATCAATTATGTTGGTATTGAGAGGTATCCCAGCGTTCTTTTGAGAGGTCTGCAGAAAAGGTCTCAGATGGAACTTGATAATATATTCTTTATGTGCGTAGATGCAAAAAACCTGGCAGATATATTTGCACCGGGAGAAGTTCAGAAGGTTTACTTAAACTTTTCCGATCCATGGCCAAAGGACCGCCATGCAAAGCGCAGGCTCACATCAGAGGATTTTATGGCGGTTTATGATCAGATTTTAAAACCTGACGGAACTGTGGAATTTAAAACCGATAACAGGGGCCTGTTTGATTATTCTCTGGAAGCGATCCCCGGAGCCGGATGGCAGGTTAAGGAATTCACCTATGACCTACACCACAGTGAGATGGGAGAGGGAAACGTGATGACAGAGTATGAAGAGAAGTTTTCCTCCAAGGGGAACCCTATTTATAAATTGATCGCAGGAAGAAAGTGATATTTTTTAAAACCGGCATTTGGTTTCAATAACCGCGATGCCGGTTTTGCATATAATAAAGAAAAAGCAGATGCGGGAGCAGCAGTTATGGGAATGAAAGACAAGGTTACAAGCAAGCTTCTTCAGGCTACCAGTGATAAGACCGAATTAAATAAGAAAATGCTGACTTGGAACAAATCTTTTGTAGAAGTGAACAAAACGCTGGGCGGAAATGCACAAAAAAATAAGAATAATAAATAAATTCGAAAAAGTTGTAAATTATTTGTAAAAAAGGTGTTGACTTTTGTTGGATACGGTTATATAATTACACACGTGCTTGAGACAAGAGCACAGAGAAAGAATAACAAAAGACAAGCGCCTTTAGCTCAGTTGGTAGAGCAGTAGACTCTTAATCTATTTGTCCGGGGTTCGAGCCCCCGAAGGCGCACTAAAAAGTTCCGGTTTTGCAGACAGAGAGCTGCGGGGTTGGGGCTTTTATTTTGTCTTGATTTATGCATATTTACAAGGTTTTGATTGTTTTAATTGAATAGATGGGGAAGCGGATGCCTGGATGGTGTCCGCTTTTTTGTTTTGGTCCGAGATCGGTTTCTTTGAACCCTCGGAGATCCAAAAGCAGAAGGCTGAGTCCTGCAAAGTGTATTGAAAAAATACTGTGTCTGGCGGAGCGCCTTACAGCGACCCGCCGGGCACAATGAACGTTCAGACACGCTTTATCGCCGCTGTTACTGCTGCGCCAGCACATGCATGAGTTCAGCTGTAGCTGGATAAAGCCTGTCATAAATATCCTGGTATACCTTGTAGGTCTCATGATTTTTCACGTCGGGCCGGTAGGTTTTTCCGGGCTTGATAAACTTGGTTAGGGCGGCGAAATTCTCAAATCCGGGATACTTTACAGCAGTGGCTGCCATCATGGCATCCCCAAAGCTGGCTCCGATGGTCACAAGTGGTGTGTTGATCTCCTTGCCAGTCACATCCGCCACAATCTGCATCCATAATGGATTCTGCACGCCGCCTCCCACGGCGAATATCTGGTCGATTATTACGTTGTCGTGGGCTTCCATAAGATTCAGTTGCTGGTTGACGGAGAATGCCACGGATTCCAGGGCGCTGCGGTACATATGGGCTCTGGTGTGGGCCAGGGTCAGTCCCAGCAGGCAGCCTCTGGCCAGGGGATCATTGATGGGAGTCCGCTCACCGGCGAAATAGGGCAGTGTGATCAGCCCGTCGCTTCCCGGTGCAATTTGATCAACACCTTCCATCATTGTCTGATAGGCGTCCAGGCCGCCAGCCCGCTCGATTGCAAGGGCATCCAGGAACAATGTGTCACGGTACCATTTGGTCAGGGAACCGGCTGCGTTAGTCCCTGCGGAANNTAAATTCTTCCCGCCACAGGCGGTCATCGTCCACTAGCTCCTTTGTTCCCAGAATCATGTAGATAGAAGAACCGAACTGAATCATCATCTTACCGGGAGCTACCACTCCTATGCTGATGGCCTCCGCGCCGGAATCATCGGTTCCCGTGATGACCGGAGTACCCTCTTTCAAGCCGGTTTCTGCTGCTGCCCGGGCGGTAACTCTGCCTGCGATCTCGTTAGACTCTTTGATCTCTGCCAGCTGGTCGGGGCGGCAGATGGGAGCGCACAGTCTGGTGTTGGGCGTTCCGTCCCGGTCGTACAGAGGATTGAAGCTGGACAGCCCCAGGAACCGGTCTACCACATAATTTCCGGTCAGCCTGGCAGTGATGAAGGTGGAAGCTGTGATGAATTTGTGCGTTTTCTCATAAACCAAGGGCTCATTGTTCTTGATCCAGAGAATCTTGGGCATCACATCCGAGGAACAGAGAGGCCGTCCGTACCATTTCTTGATCTGTTTTTCACTGTAAAGCTCTGTCAGTTGTGCCATCTCCCTGGTGGCCCTGGAGTCGATGCCATAGAGGATAGCTTTTCGCAGTGGGCGGCACTGTTCGTCCACAGGCAGGCAGTCCGCGCCCAGTGCGCTGGCCCCAACAGCCAGAATGTCTGCAGGGTCCACCTGGCTGTCTGCGATCAACTGCCGGCTGATGGTACAAAAATCCCCCCACCAATCCATATCTGCATCATGCTCATAATGGCCGGGCTTGGGATTAGTCATGGCGTGTTCAGTAGTTCCGGTGGCAATGATGTTGCAGTTCTGGTCGATCAGTACGCCTTTGCTGGAGTTGGTGCCCGTGTCAATACCCATAAAATATTTTTTACCGATCATGTTTACCTCCATAAGAAAGTGTTATTCAACTGTGCCCGCAGGTCTGTGGGACGCTTGCTTTTGGAATCGATTCCGTAAATTGTTTGTATAAGCTTAAAATGCTGCAATTACAAACACGATGCAACAGGCGGGAATCATGGTTTAGTGATAGCCACCTGGCGTAATGTGATTCCCAAATTCCGGCCTCCTTTTAATTCATAGGTTTCCTTAGATAGTACGATGGACAATTTTGCCGTCCACCAGTGTCAGGCACACTTTGATGCCGCGCACCTGGTCCATGGGAGTCTTAAACACATTCCCATCCAGCACTGCGATGTCAGCCAGATTGCCGGCTTTAAGGGTGCCCACCTGAGATTCGCAGCCCAGGTTGTACTGCCCGCCATAGGTCCAGGCTTTTAATAACTCAGATACGGTTAGGGCGTTCTCCTCGTTGAAGGGCGCACCTCCTTCAGGGAACATGGCGCCTACCGTGTGGTAGATGGACTCAGGAATATCGTCGTAGAGCAGCGGCAGGTCCGTGCCGCAGGAAATCGTCACACCGCTGTCGGCCATTTTCCGGCGGTTCCAGTAGTTTTTGCCACGTTCCAGGCCGATTTTCTCCTGAATCATTGCCAGCTTGCCGTTCTGGTCTGCGATAGACATGATCTGGGGATAAATCTCCGCAACTATGCCGAGAGCTCCCATGCGCTCCAGATCAACAGGATCCGAGCACTCCAGATCTGTGATTGAATGACGGTTTTTTATCCTGCCGTCTGGTCCTCTTTGGCACTGGTCAAAGATATCCATGGTCCTGCAGATGGCTCCATCACCCTGTGCATGGAGAGAAAAGCGGAAATTCTCCCTGTCGGCTGCCAGGGTATCCTTTCTTAATCCTTCCCAGTCAATATCTTTGACGCAGCAGGTATCCGCGCAGAGGTAGGGAGACTTCATTTCACCTTCCAGCTGGCTGATGGATCCGTCAGTCATCTGGTTATAGCCTGAGAAATGTACGAAACTGCCGTGGAAGGAATCACGCATCTCCTTTCCGTATTCTAAATTCATGGGAAAGCCTACAGGCTGGCTCATGAAATGCACTCTGGCTGTCAGGGCATTCTCTTGTTCTAATTTCTTAAGTTCTTTTGTAAAACCGTAGAAGTCGTCAAAGCCCATTTCCTTGATAGAAGTAATTCCCCTTGAATTCATCATGGACAGATATTTCCTGAATTCCGGTACGGAAAATTCCTTTTGTCCCAGAATGTACTTCAGAAGGCGCCAGTAGCTCTCTGACCAGCAGGTGTCCGGGGTGAAATGGTATTCCCTGCGGGCAGCGCTGTTCATATAGCAGCTTTCTCCTCCCTCCATAAAAAGAATGACAGGCACGTCCCCGAACTCCTGGTCCAGTCGGTCACTGTTCAGCTCCGTGAAGCCGGGGTGCACTCCTCTTGCAAGCACTGTTGCGCCGGGGACCAGGGTTTTCTGATAAGCCTTAGCATCTGCCACCGACTGGTCCGCGTTTTGGCATGCACTTAAATCGGTCCCCGCGATGGTCAGCAGATATCCGTTGAAAAAACAGTGCACGTCTGTAAAGCCCGGGCAGATGAGCCGCTCTCCCAAATCCAGCACCTGGGTATCCGGTCCGGTGTACTCAGCTCCGTCCGAGGGACCTGCGGCCAGGATGCGGTTTCCTGATATGGCGACGAAGCCTGCTTCAGAAACGGAAGCAAGGCCTGAGAAGACAGCATTGGAACGTAATAGAATGTCAGCTTTCTGCATAATACAGCCTCCTTTGATAAAGATAGTAACATTGATAAGTTGCCTATAATTTCATACCAAATCTGGGGCCATCATAACACAGCAGGAAAATGGATTCAATCAAAAAAAGAGTTTTAAGAGAATGTTTGTAATAAAAGTAAAAAAATATGTTTTAAAATGTACATATTGCACAATTTATAAAATTAAGTGGGTGAAAAAATAGGAATGATGTTGACATTGGGCGTTTCGTTTGATATGGTAAAAGTGGTATTAAAATATAGCGAACATATATATTAAAATTGGAGGAAATAACACATATGCTTTGGACTGAAGAAATGTTTCACACGAGAAAACCGATCATCGCCATGCTGCATCTGGATGCCCTTCCGGGAGATCCCATGTATTCTCCGGATAATGATATGAAGACAACTGTGGCACACGCCAGGGCGGATCTTAAGGCACTGCAGGAAGGCGGTGTGGACGGGATTTTATTTTCCAACGAATTCAGCCTTCCCTATGAACGGAATATGAGTTTCGTTACGCCTGCCAGCATGGCGCGGGTTATCGGAGAGCTGATGAGCGAGATCAGAGTGCCTTTTGGAGTGGATTGCATCTCAGACGGTCTGGCTACACTGGAGCTGGCCGCTGCCGTGGGTGCTGATTTTGTGAGGGGAACCTTCTGCGGCGTCTATGTGGGAGACGGTGGGTTGTACAATAATGACTTTTCAAAGCTCTTAAGGCGCAGGGCTGCCCTGCCTCTTGAAAAGCTTAAGATGCTCTATTTCATCAACCCTGAATCTGACCGAAATCTGGATACCAGACCTCTGAAGGATATAGCCAAGTCCACGATTTTCAAGGCTAATCCGGACGGGTTATGCATCTCCGCCTCAGCCGCCGGGCAGGATGTGGACAATGAGTTGATCGCACAGGTGAAGGCGGCAGCTCCGGAGGTGGTGGTTCTGTGCAATACAGGGTGCCGCAGGGATACCATAGAACAGAAGCTGGCTACAGCGGATGCTGCGGTGGTGGGGACTACGTTTAAGGAAAACGGGGATTTCTTCGCACGCGTGGATGCAGTCCGCGTGAAGGAATTTATGGAAGTGGCAAAAGCATACCGGTGCGATCCGGGTAGCCAGTAATCAGTTGGTGTTGGAACGGGCGGAAGGCCTGTGCGTTAAGACTAATTAATAAGATTGGGTTGGAGGCAGAGAAGCCATTGCCCGCCGGGCTGTACACAACAGCAGCCGGCGAGTGATGGCCTTTTTGATATAGAAATGCTTTGTACTCATCTGATTATCAAATGGAATATTTAAAATAATTGGCTTAAACTCAAACGATTTATGTATAATATGCACTAAAATATGGACTTAATTATGTGAAAAATAATAAATTGACACTAATATATGGATCTGCTATACTTCAAGTGGTATAAAAAAACAATGAACATATATAGCTCGGAGGAGAGAAAAATGAAGGTTGCTGCTATCGGAGACAACTGCATTGACGTGTATGAGCGGATTAAAAAGAAATACCCTACCGGCAATGTGGTGGACACGGGAGTCAATATTCAGAAACTTGGAATTCCTGTATCCATTATCAGTACAACCGGTTCCGATGAAAACGGAAAATGGATGGTGGAGACACTGTCCAGAGAAGGGCTGGATTTGAGTCACTTCAAAGTGGGAGACGGGCCGACTGCCATCACTTACATGGACATGGACGGGCTGGACCGTGTGCATGGTGATTATGTGGAGGGGGTGCTAGAACATATTGTGTTTGACGATGAGGATATCCGCTTTGCCGCAGCCCATGACCTGGTGCATACCGCGCTGTGGGGAAAGGCGGAGGATGCCCTGCCGAAGATCCGTCAGCTTTCCGGCGCGCAGATCAGCTTTGACTATGCAGACCGGTTGGACCATGAACTGGTTGAGAAAACCCTGCCATATGTGGACTATGGATTTTATTCCTACCACAAGGAGCGGGATGCATTTATTGAATCCTACTTAAAGGATAAGGCGAACAGAGGCATGAAGGTTGCGGTGGCCACTTTTGGCGATAAGGGAAGCCTGGCCTATGACGGCAACCGGTTTTATGAGGGAGGCATTTATCCTGCACAGGTGGTGAATACTGTGGGAGCGGGTGACAGCTTTATCGCTGGATTCCTCTATGCTGTTCTGAATGGGTCGGATATTGAGACGTGCCTGGACACAGGCGCGAAGATAGCTGCCAAAGTAGTCAGCACCTTCAATCCTTGGGAGAAGTAATTGCAGCGATCATTAAAGAACACGAACAAAGGAGGTAATTAATTATGAAACTTGGAATGTTTACTTCTGGCTACCAGCGCAATCCGCTGGAACACTGCTTTCAGGACGCAAAGCGTTTCGGCTATGATTTTATTGAGCTGTGGGGTGGCAGGCCTCACGCCTTTGCACCGGATTTAAAGGCAGGGGAAATCGAGGACGTGAAGCGCCTGATCGACAAATATCAGATGCCGGTTTTGGGATTCACGCCAGAGCACAACGCCTATCCTTACAATTTTATGATTGGAAGCGAGCTGCAGCGGAGAGATGCGGTGGATTACTTAAAGCTGTGTCTGGATATGGCAAAGGAGATGGGCTCTGACTATATGCTGGTGTCCCCGGCCCATGCCGGATACCTGGCAACCTATGAGGAGATCTGGTCCCGCATGGTGGACACCTTGAGAGAACTGACCGGCCACGCTGAGAAGGCTGGTGTAAAGTTGGTGGTGGAGACACTGACGCCCTATGAAAGCAACGCGTTCAAGAGCGCAAATGACCTGATCGAACTGTTTAAACGCATCGATTCCCCCTATATTGTGGGCATATGCGATGTGGTGCCGCCTTTTGTCCAGCATGAAAGCATCATGGCTTACATTGATAAGCTGGGCGAAAAAATGTATCACATGCACATTATTGACGGGGATCAGGGGACAGACAGCCACATTGTTCCTGGCGAGGGCTCCATACCGCTTCCGGAGCTGTTTAAGGAGCTGAAGGATGCCGGATATGAGAAGACAGCCACATTGGAGCTGGTGACAGGATATATCAACGAACCCAGGCTGTATGCCAGGAGAGCCATCGATAACGCCCGCGCCTATATGAAGAAAGCTGGCTTCTGACAGACGGACGGGAAGGGAGACTTATCATGTTTATTGACATTCATGTACATCCGGCGTTTTATGAACCGATCAATGAGGACGCCAAGGTGGAGGAGTTAAGGCATGACGCCCTGGACATCCACTTAAACGGGACGGCGCCTCTGCAGCACATATTCAACCAGATGCGCTGCGCGGGACTTGACCGTCTGTGCCTGCTGCCGGAGGACTACTCTACAGAGTATGGCAGGCCGCTGGTAACAAATGAGGAGATCAAAAGGCTGGTGGATTTAGCGCCGGACCGCTTTATTGGTTTCGCAGGGGTGGATCCTCTGGCTGAAGGAGCAGCGGATAAGCTGGAGCACGCGTTTGGAGATTTAAAACTCAGGGGATTGAAGCTTCATCCATCCAGGCAGCATTTTTATCCGTCGGATGAGCGGATGAATCCGATTTATGACATCTGCGAGAAGTATCACAGGCCTATAATCTTTCACAGCGGACTGTCCTGGGAACCCAATACCCTGGCGAAATTCTCCAGGCCCATTGAGTTCGAGGAGCTGGCAGCCGCCAGGCCAGGCCTTAAGATCTGCCTGGCCCACTTCGGCTGGCCCTGGGTGCAGGAGACAGCCATGCTGATGCTGAAATATCCTAATGTTTATGCGGATACAGGAATTCTGTATTTTGACAATGCTTTGGAGTTTTACAAGAGGGTATTTAACCATGACATTCCCGTCACTTGGATTGACCGCAGTCTGAGGCATCAGGTAATGTTCGGAAGCAACAATCCGCGTTTCGAGCAGATCCGCATGGCGGACGCAATTTCGCGTCTGGGCTTCAGAGAGAGTACCCTGGAACTGATCAAAGGCGGCAATGCCATCGAATTCCTGGGCGGACTAGAAGATACTTTCACCGGCGGTGTTACCGGGGAAAGGTAAGGAGGTACACCATTGGTAAACACGAGTTCAATTACACTCCTGACAACGGAATACAATCAGATGATCCGGATCACCGGTGAAATCGAAAAGGCCGTGAAGGAAAGCGGAATTCAGAACGGAATTGTCAACGTAATCAGCAGACACACAACCACCGGAATTACGGTGTATGAGTCCCTGGAATGCCTGGAAAGTGATATATCGGAGTTCCTGGCCAGGATGGCCCCTGAGGACTGGCCATACGCCCACGCCAGAATGCTCCGCGACTACGGTTCTACGGCCGGCAATCCCACAGGTCACTTAAAATCACTTCTCACAGGAAACCACTGCCATCTGCTGGTAAGCGGAGGCTGCATCCAAAAGGGCGGGGCTCAGGAGGTTTACTTTTGTGAATTTGACGGACCGGCCCAGAGAACGATACTCATCCAGGTGATGGGCGAGTAACGGTTTCAAGCAACAGATGCACGTCCGCGGGGACGTGTAGTCATATACGGTTATGGGGAGCTTATTAAAAAATACAAATAAAAAGGAGAAAGAGTATGTCAAACGTTAAAACACCGGAACAAAGTGCCAACGAATTAAAGCGGAAGCTTGGTCTTGGCGCCGTAATCGCTCTCGGAGTCGGCACAACAGTAGGATCCGGAATCTTCTCATCACTGGGTGAGGTGGCGGGAGCCGCGGGAAGCAGTCTGTTTTTGGTACTGTCTTTCCTGATTGGCGGAATGTTGCAGATCCCGGCCAACTTCTGCTATGCGGAGCTGGCCAGCGCCTTCCCTGAGGATGGCGGACAGTATGTTTACTTTAAGGAAGCGGGATCACGTCCTCTGGCATTCCTCTGTGGCTGGATCAGCTTCTGGGCTACCGACCCGCCATCCATCTCCATCATGGCCCTGGCCATTGCTAACTACCTGGCGTTCTTCATTCCGGTGCACGGTTTGATTCTCCGCCTGGTGGCGGTTGGTTTCGTGTTGATTTTCATGATGTTGCATCTGCGCTCAGTGGAAGGCGGCGGTAAATTCCAGACCATCATCACTGCTTTGAAGGTTATTCCCTTTGTGTTGATTGTCGGCATCGGTATCTTCTTCATTAAAGGAGACTTATTCCTGTCTTCCGTGCCGCTGGCAGGAGTGACCGCAACCGGTTTTACCGCTCTTCTGGCCGGTATCTCCGCCACAACTTGGTCCTTTGATGGTATGGCGGCGGCTTGTTATATGTCCGGCGAGATCAAAGAACCCAAGAAGAATCTGCCCAGAGGACTGATCCTCACTGCATTTATCGTACTTGCCCTGTATGTTGGCTTGACCCTGATTGCTTCCGGTCTGCTGTCTGTTGATGAGCTGGCTGCCTCCGAGGCTCCTATCGCACTGCTGGCTTCCAAGATCCCGGTTATCGGCGGATATGCGGGAACCGTCGTGGCGGTGATGGCAGTGATCGTGGTAATCGGATCTCTGTCCAGCTGTATCATGTTCCAGCCGCGTATTGAGTACGCCATGGCAAAGGATGGCTTGTTTTTCAAGGACTTTGGCAAGGTTCATCCCAAGTATGAGACCCCTTACTTCTCCATACTGGTTCAGTGTGCAGTTGCGATTGTCTTGATTTTCGCCACCTCGCTTTCTGACCTGCTTGGTTACTTCACTCTGGTAGCTCTGCTAAAGAACTTCCTTACCTTTGGCACTATCATTGTGCTGAGAAACAAGGCACACTACAAACCTGCATACAGGATGCCTGCAAGGCCTCTGATGGTGGGTGTGGCTATGCTGATCACAGGAACCCTGATCTGGTCAACCTTTATCTGGGCACCTATAGCAGGTATTGCCTGTGCACTGATTGCCGTGGCTACAGGACTTCCGGTATATTACTTCTGGGAGAGCCGGAATAAGAAGGCAGCAGCCAGGAAATAGCGGATTTCTCCAACTAGAGAGATTGACACTTTGAGGCAGATGTTCTAAGATTGAAGATAATGAAACAATATTTGTGTTTTAAGTATGAAAATAAAAGGAATGTCTGCCATGAGTTTAGATCGCCAAAAGCCCCGTGATGAGGCAATGGAAAAAATTGAAAATTATATTATAAAAAATCATTTAAAACCGGATGAAAAGCTTCCTTCCGAGCGGAGCTTGTGCGAGATGTGGGATTTTAACCGGTCCACCCTCAGAAGTGCGATCAAACAGCTGATTCTGGAAGGCAAAATCTATAACAAGAATGGTTCGGGAACCTATGTGGCCAGGGAAAAATTGGTCCGCAACCTTCAGGATGTCTATGGGTTTTACCAGACAGCACAGATTGCGGGGCGGGAGGTCGATACAAAGGTGCTCCTCGTGGATTTCTGTGAGACTCCCAAGAATATAGGACGCAAAATGAAACTGCCGCTGGGGCACAAGCTGATGCGGCTTGTGCGCCTGCGCTATATGGATGGGATACCGGTGCTGATTTCCACCATCTATCTGGACGCCCAGCGTTTTGCCGGGCTGGAACAGATCGATTTGGACAAGGTTTCTCTCTATGCTGTTTTGAAGGAACAGTATGGTGTGGAGGTTTCTGGCGGCATGGAGAAGCTGAGCATCGCCTACTGCGATGAGGAGGAAGCGGGTTATCTGGAGATCGAAGAAGGTGCTCCTGTGATTTATCAGTCAGGTGTGACGATGGACCAGCAGGACGTGGTGTTTGAATATTTTAAGGAGATCACCCGATCAGAATACGTTTGCTTTGCAAGCGAGCTTACGAGAAGGTGAGTTCCTTTCTGGCAAATGGAGGAATAAAATATGAAACTTGCTGCAGTTGGCGATAACTGTATGGATGTCTATGACAATACCGGGAACGCTTACCCGGGCGGCAATCCTGTAAATGTGGCTGTATATTTTGTGCGGTTGGGAGGCCAGGCTTCCTATACCGGTGTGGTGGGCACAGATAAGTACGGTGCGCTGATGAAGGAGAAGATCGCAGAAATAGGTGTGGATGTATCCCATATCCGTTTCATGGAGGGGAACACGGCCATCACCCATGTGGAGCTGATGGGCGGTGAGCGCATTTTCGGAGATTACGAGGAGGGCGTGCTGGCCGACTTCAAGCTGACCGATGAGGAAAAGGATTTTATTTGTGAACATGATATGATCGTGACAGGACTATGGGGGAACATACACAACGATCTGGCGCAGCTAAAGGCGCGAGGAATCAGGATTGCGTTCGATGCAGCCACAAGGCCGGGGGATCCGGCGGCTGTCGCGGCGATTCCCTCTGTGGATTACCTGTTTTTTGCCACCGACGACGGAGATACCGGGGAACTTAGNNGCGAAAAGGGCAGCGTTGCCTATGACGGAACCGGGTTTACCACATTTGGAATTGTGCACTGTAACGTGGTGGATACCATGGGTGCCGGGGACAGCTTTATCGCAGGATTCTTAAAGGGTATTCTGGAAGGCAGAGAATTGAAAGAGTGCATGAGATTGGGTGCTGCCAATTCCAGTGTGACATTGGAGTACAACGGCGCCTGGTAATATCGCACATAAGCGGTAAAAGGACGACCGCTAAGTGCTCATAACGAGGAGGAAAAAAGTTGGCTAAAACAGCAGAGGTAGCTTACAATTCACCTATTTATCTTCAGCTTCGGGAAGTAGTACGTTCTAAAATCGAGGATGGTGAGTATGCTCCAGGTACGGCCATCCCATCGGAAAATGTTCTGGCAGGTACCTACGGAATCAACCGTCTGACCGTCCGCAGCGCCATTGACGCGCTGGTGAATGAGGGTCTGTTAAAGCGTATCCAGGGCAAGGGCGTGTACGTTGTGGCCCAGATCGAGAGGGACCTAGAGGTGCTGGGAGGATTTACCCAGACCATGGATGAAAAGCATGTGCAGAATAAGCGCAAGATCCTGCTGAAAGGCCAGCGGAAGGCCGGAGAGAAATACGCGGCAATCTTTGGAATCAACGAAGAAGATATGCTGTATTATATCAAGCGTCTGGACTATGCAGATGAAGACCCTATTGCCATTCAGGAAATCTATATTCCCTATAATCTGGTACCCAAGATGGAAGGGATCGACCTGACAGTGTTCAGCATGTTTGAAATCTATAAATTCTATGGGATTAACCCTATGAGGGCATGGCAGACCCTGGATCTGGTTCAGCTGACCCAGTCCGATGCCAGGCTGATTAATATAAACAAAGACCAGACGGTATTCCTGTTCTCCTGCACCACCTATGACGAGGATGACCGTGTAATAGAATATTCGAAATCTTATACCCGTGGAGACAAGTGCAACTTCAATGTGCATTTCCATAAGTAGAAGGAAGGAGCAATTATGTTAAAATTTGACGAACAGAAGCAGATTGACAGTGTAAATGGCGTTCTGGCGCTGCGGCCGGAGATTGAGAAAGTTGTGGACGAAATCCAGCAGAGAGGTTTTGACGGAATTTATTTCATCGGAATCGGTGGAACCTGGGCTTCCGGCATGCAGGCGGAGGTCTATATGAGGGGAAGAAGTTCCATTCCGATATATGTGGAGAACGGCGCGGAGTTCATTACCACCGGCAACAAGCGTTTCACCAAGGAATCCATCGTAATCTTCTCATCTGTGACGGGAAGCACCGAGGAGATGGTAAAGGCCATTGAGAAGGTACGGGAAGCCGGTGCCAAGGTGTTTGGTTTCGTTGACAAGCCGGATGCCCCCATGGTGAAGCTATGCGACTGGTGCATTTCCTACCCTATGAATGAGCAGCTGAAGTTCTATATGGTAGCCAACCGTTTGATGTTCAACAACGGGGAGTTCCCTGAGTACGACCAGTACAACGCAGAGATGGAGGCCCATCTGGCCCGGGCCCTGGTGGAGGTTGAGAAGGAAGCAGACCAGTGGGCGGCCGGATTCGACAGAGATAAATATGAGTATTTCAAGGCACGCCCGGATATGCCCCACTATTTTGTGGGCGGCGGTAACCAGTGGGGAGCCACTTACTCCTATGCGATGTGCTACTGGGAGGAGCAGCTGTGGATCCGCACCAAATCCATTACCAGCGCTGAATTTTTCCATGGTATGCTGGAAGTTATAGACGCGGAGACTCCTGTCACTTTGTTCATCGGAGAGGACGAGCAGCGCCCCCTGGCAGAGCGCGTGAAAGGTTTCCTGCCCAAGGTCTGCAAGAACTACACTGTCATAGATACGAAGGATTATGAACTAAAGGGAATCAGCCGGGAATTCAGAGGCTCTGTTTCACACCTGGTGATGCATGCGGTAAACAACCGTGTGGATGCCCATATGGAGGAGGAGTTCCGTCATCCCATGGTGATCCGCCGTTACTACCGCCAGTTTGACTATTAATAACGGGAGGCAGACGGAAATATCGAAGATTACCATGGATCAAATCGGGGTGATGAGCGTTCAATACGTCCATTATTCCCTGGAATATTATCTGGACTCCATGAAAAAGATTGTTATAAAATTACAGATACGCATTGAAAAGGGTTTTTAATCCTCATCAATGCGTATTTTTATAGAAGGTGAGGCTCAAAGTCTGTACATCATAAGTAGTATCAGGATATGAGTTTTAGGAACCCTTTTTTCAAATCTATAATTTGTAAATCTAAAAAAAGAATATGAATCTGAAAATCGTTTATTTCATTTATACGGTTCTTCCTTTATAATAATAGTAACAAACAAAATAATCTATTACGGAAGAGGGGGAACGAGATGTCAAAGGAACAGTATTTTGAAAACAGGAACAATTATATTACCTGCGAGGATAAGGCGTGGGTCACAGATTACTGTCAAAGGAACTGGCCGGAGGAAGTGAGCCATATCCTCCGCATTGCAGATGATGCAGTGGAGCATATATTTTTGTTTGATCTGCGGTGGGATATGGAACGAACCTATGTACCGGTGCATTTTGACCAGGAAGTGGATTGGCACTACATGCCGGGAGATGACCCGGAATTTATTTTTCAGTTCAACCGCCACCAATTCTTCATATGCCTGGGACAGGCATATGCCATAACAGGTGATGAAAAATATGCAAAGGCTTTTGCAGAGCTTTTGGATTCCTGGATAAAGAATAACCCTCTGACTGAAGAAACCAAGCAAACCACATGGAGGAGCATTGAGGCCGGGATACGGGCTGAAACCTGGGTAAAGGCCATGGGCTATTTTAAGGGCAGCCCTTCTGTGGATGACGGACTTGTAAAGGCATATATGGATTGTCTCACTGTACACGCGGAATACCTGATGACAACCTACAAACATTTCCAGATCAAGAGCAACTGGGGAGTCATTGAGAACCGTGGCCTAATGGAGATTGCGCTTGCACTTCCTATCTGCGACCGGACAAAGGAATACTTAGATGCGGCGCTTACGCGCCTCAGTGAAGAGATGGATGTGCAGATCGCTGATGATGGAGTACACTGGGAGCAATCCCCCATGTATCATAATGAGGTGTTCCACTGTTATCTGGAAGTGATGCGGCTGGCAAGGCGATACGGCATTAAGCTTTCAAAGAAAAAGACGGAAAAAGTCCGGCAAATGGCCTATGCAAATATTGCATGGAAAAAGCCGAACCATTGCCAGCCCATGCAGGGAGACAGTGATGAAACCGATCTCAGGGATTTATTGGCTCAAAGTGCCTGGTTGTTTGCAGACCCGGTACTGAAATTCTGTGCTTATGACAAAATGGATTATGACGGAGCCTGGGACTTCTTAAAAGAAGGGATTGAGGGCTACTGGAAACTTGATGCAAAAGAACCGGATTTCTTAGACAGAGTTATGGAAAGAACCGGAAATCTTTTTGTCCGGTCCGGCTGGGATGAAAACGCGGATTATTTCCACTTCCGCTGTGGATTCCTGGGGGGAGGCCATGGCCATTCTGATAAACTGCACGTGGATCTTGTGATCAACGGGGAGGATATCCTCATGGATACAGGGCGTTACCATTATGTGCCCGGTGAAGCAAGAACCTGGTTTAAAAGCGCCCTTGGCCACAATGTTCCCCTGGTAGACGGCCGTGACTATTTAAAGTGCCGGGATGCATGGGGCGTGGATAAGATGTCCGCAGCGTATTTTGGCGGCTATAAGAAAAAGGACGGATACCGCTATATCCAGGGAAGCCACGGTGGATATTTAAACGGAGAAGAGGGAAACGTGTGGATCACCAGAAAAGTGCTGGCAATTGATACGGACCTTTATCTGATCGCTGATGAGTTCTTCTCCAGAGAAAAGCACACATACCAGCAGCTTTTCCATTTTAACAACCAGGGAAAGGTTTCCCGCTCCGGACGCACTGTTCGCTATAATGGGAGCGGTTCAGACGGTGAACTGACGGTTCTGACAGAAGGATGTGAGATGAAGTTGTCAGATGGCCGGATTTNNAAATTATAACCAGATGGAGACTGGAAAGCAGCTTTTGGCCGGTAAAGAAGCAGACGGCTTTTCTTCCGTCATTTCTGTTGTCTCAGGAGGGAAGAAGAAGGAATACAAATCCCCGGAGCTTTCTCTTCTCCCCGTATTCGGCGCGGACCCAGCGGTTCCCTTAGATCCTTCTGATGCGGAGGCAGTATCTATTGGCTGGAAGGGAAAGAACTATGTGGTTATTTTGGCACACCGTGATATCGGGGATTCCTGTGACCTGCTTACAGCAGGGGGAGTGAAGGGACTTGGAACGGTGATTGTGTTTGATACAGAAAAGCAGAAGGTTGGTGGCACGGTACTTCACTGGTAGACAACCTGTAAGCGATAGATATAAGAAAAAGCAGCGTTTATCCGAATAGGAAAAACGCTGCTTTTTGCAATCGCCTATGTAAAAATGATGGTATACGTTTCTTAAAGGGAAATCCTCGCCTCAATCCAGTGAATCACATCATTGATGACCTCATTCCTGCAGTATTCATTAAAGATCTCGTGGAACAATCCTCCGTAGATCTTCATCTGCTTATCTTTTGACGGGGCAGATGCAAAAAACTGATAGGTGTCCTGAACGCTTACCAACCCATCCTTTTCTCCATGAAGCATGAGGATGGGGTACTTAAATGCTCCCACTGCCTCTTCAAACCAGGCAATTCCCTGGCAGAGGGCGTAGCATAAGCCGGTAGTAAAAGTTTTTGAATTATGGGGATCCTTGCCGTACCATTCAACGACCTCGGCTACGGAGCACACGCCTGCCCCCAGTTCGTTGGGAAGCTTTGTGTGGGGATCCAGGCCTTTCGGAACACTGCTTATGAGCCCCATATTATCCTTTGTCAATGCTCCGCTGGTAATGATGCCGCGAAGCTTCTTGTCCGGGTATTTTGCGCCGTATAAGGAAACGGTGAAGCCCCCCATGCTGTGACCGATTAAAAACACCGGGATATCCGGATTTTCCATGATTGCCATGTCCACCACCACATTGGTATCGTCAAGCAGCTCATGGAAGTCTTCATAGTGGGTCCGCTCCCCCTCAGAACGTCCGTGTCCCCTATGATCAAAGCGGTAGGTTGCGATTCCGGCTTTGTGAAACAGCTCAGCAACATAATCATACCTTCCCTGATGCTCACATAATCCATGCACAATAACAGCTGCCCCCCGGGCGCCCTCTGGAACCTCACTGTTTAAAAACAGCTTGGTTCCGTCAAATGAAGAAATCATTTCTCCCATAAAAATACCTCCTTTGAAACGTTTGTGTTAACATTTCCCTTATTATACCAGAATTATTTCTATTTTAATAGGAAGAAAGCCATGAAAAGCAGGAAAAAAAATTCGCAGGTTATTTGTGGGATTTGATAGCTTTACAGGAAAGAATGGCCGGGAGCATATCTTTTTTCCCTAGCTATTCTTATCTAATTATAATTGTGTTAGGTACTAATGACGGTGAATTGAAAAAATGCAAAAAAAACATAGTCAAATTACACAAATTATTAGAAAAAATTTAGACATAAAACCTAGAAAAATTCGCTATAAATTAAAATCTTTAGGATTAGAACATAATTTGGGTTAAAAAATTAATAATAATTTTAGAATTTCAGGCGAAAAATTGTCTCAAATGTTCAAACAATTAACTGCATTAATAAGATGTTATGAAATTTGCAAAAAGTTGACAATTATCGCAGATGAAAGTATGATACACGGTAGACCTCTGCAATATTGTATATTTAAGAGTACAATCTGTAAATCTGGTATAATATATAAAGGGGAAGACAGTTTAAGAAAGGAAGTGAGCATTACGGAGGATTTGGCAGAGAAGTTATTAGAGGAACTGAACTGCGAAACGGTTTTTACCATTCCGATATTCGGAGGCATTCCCATTGCTGAATCAGTAGTGGTGACATGGATTATCATGGCTGCACTGACACTCCTTTCCATCATTCTGGTGAGAAATCTTAAGGTTGAGAATCCTGGAAAGAAGCAGCTGGCGCTTGAAATGACAATCGGCGGAATTTACAATTTCTTTGAAGACTTAGTGGGGGAAGAAGGGAAGAGATATATTCCTTATCTCATATCAGTGGGTATTTATCTCGGAGTGGCTAATTTGATTGGTCTGGCAGGTTTCAAGCCGCCTACCAAGGATTTAAATACCACTGCAGCGCTTGCTGTCATGAGCATACTTCTGATAGAATATTCAGGCCTTCACAAAAAAGGGGTAAAAGGTTTTATAAAAGGCTTTGCAGAGCCGTCACCTATCATAGCCCCTATTAACATCCTGGAATTATTTATTAAACCGCTTTCTTTGTGTATGCGGCTTTTTGGTAATATCCTGGCGTCATTTGTAGTTATGGAATTGCTTAAGCAGTTTGCAGCACTCCTTGTACCAATTCCGTTCAGTTTTTATTTTGATATTTTTGACGGATTGATTCAGGCGTATGTATTTGTATTTTTGACTGCCCTTTTCATTAAGGAATCGGTAGAGTAAACAATAGTATATTAAAAGGAGAGATTATTATGTTAATAGCAATTGGAGCAGGAATCGCAGTATTCACAGGTATTGGAGCAGGAATCGGTATTGGAATAGCAACCTCTAAAGCAGTGGATTCCATTGCAAGACAGCCGGAGGCGGAAAGCAAGATCAGCAAGGCCCTGCTGTTAGGCTGTGCGCTTGCAGAGGCAACTGCCATCTATGGTTTCGTTATAGCCCTTCTCATCATTTTATTCCTTAAATAATTAACAAGGTCAGGATTAAAATGGAAAAATTGAAAAGAAAGGCAGGCGGTACAGATGCTTAGACTGGATATGAACTTTGTATGGACTATCGTGAATCTCATCGTCCTGTATCTTTTGCTTAGGCATTTCCTCATAGGGCCGGTTATGAATGTGATGAATAAGCGGCGGGGAATGATTGAGCAGAGTATTTCAGATGCCAGGAATAAGGAGGTTTTAGCAGCGGATCTTAAAAAGCAGTATGAAGAAAAGCTGGCTGCCTCCTCGGATGAGGGATCAAAGCTTATTGAAGAAGCGAGAAACCAGGCAAAGGCCCAGTATGACCGGATCTTAAAGGATGCGGAGGAAGATGCAGGCCGTCTGATGGTCGAAGCCAGGAAACAAGCTGAGGCTGATCAGGAAAAGGCTTTGCGTGAGGCCAAGGCGCAGCTTGCGGGCATAGTTATCGCAGCAGCGGCCAAGGTGGTTAATCAGGAGGTGAGCGCCAGGGCAAATCAGGCGCTTTACGATTCATTTATAGCAGAAGCAGGTGATTTTCATGATGCAGGCAGCAATTAATTACGGGCAGGTGCTTTATGAGCTCTCTGTTCCAGAAACAGCCATTGAGGAAACGGCTCTGGCACTAANNCTGTGCCGGAGCTTAAGCGCGCTCTTAACAGCCCTGTGGTTGCAAGGAGCAGCAAGCACCGGATTATTGACCGCGTATTTCCTGCTGAGATCAGAACCTTTTTAAAGGTTTTGGTAGATCGCCGGGATGTAGATCTTGCAGATGATATTTTTAATGCATGGCGTGCCTGTGTTTGCAGACAGGAAGGAATCCTGGAGGCTTCCCTTTTCTACGTGACAGAACCGGAGGAAGAACAGCTTCGTGAGATCAAAGCAATGCTGTGTAAAAAATATGAAAAACGTGATGTAAGGCTTCGCCTGACTCAGGACCCCGGTTTGATCGGTGGATTCGTCATCCGCGTAGGAGATGTGGAGACTGACTGGAGCTTAAAGGGACGCCTTAGAGAATTGGAACAAAAAATAATGCGGAGGTGAAAAACGTGGCTTCCATCAATTCAGATGAAATAATTTCTATATTGAGAAGTGAGATTGAAGATTATGACGCTCATGCCAGGGACCAGGAAGTTGGAACTGTTATAAGCGTCGGCGACGGCATTGCAACGGTTTATGGAATTGACCGTGCGATGTACGGCGAAATCGTTATTTTTGATAGTGGAATCAAGGGAATGGTACAGGACATCAGAAAAGAAGATATCGGATGCATCCTGTTCGGTTCCGACCGGGACGTTAGGGAAGGTTCCAAGGTAACAAGAACGAAAAAGCGTGCCGGAATTCCGGTAGGCGAGAAGTTTGTGGGAAGAGTGGTCAATGCTCTTGGTGCTCCCATTGACGGGAAGGGAGAGATCATCTCTGACGATTACCGTCCCATTGAACATGAAGCACCAGGCATTATTGACCGTAAGAGCGTGTCTGTTCCAATGGAAACAGGTATTCTTGCCATTGACTCCATGTTCCCCATCGGACGGGGACAAAGAGAGCTGATCATCGGCGACCGTCAGACCGGTAAGACTTCCATCGCCATTGATGCTATCTTAAACCAGAAGGGAAAAGGCGTGATCTGCGTTTATGTAGCGGTTGGACAGAAAGCATCTACCGTTGCAAAGCTGGTGAATACCCTGTCACATTACGGCGCTATGGAATATACCATTGTGGTATCTTCTTCGGCCAGCGAACCGGCACCCTTACAGTATATCGCACCTTATTCCGGTACTTCTCTTGCAGAGTATTTTATGTACCAGGGAAAAGATGTGCTGATCGTTTATGATGATCTGTCAAAGCATGCGGTGGCATATCGTTCCCTGTCTCTGCTTTTGGAGCGTTCTCCTGGTCGTGAGGCTTACCCAGGCGACGTATTTTATCTTCACTCCAGGCTTTTGGAGCGTTCCAGCCGGTTGAATGAGGAAGCAGGAGGCGGTTCCATTACCGCACTGCCTATCATCGAAACCCAGGCCGGTGATGTTTCGGCTTACATTCCGACCAATGTCATTTCCA